>DATDGR010000189.1:0-13780 GCA_036521995.1 Terriglobia bacterium
GTTACACCTGCCCGACCATTGGCGTTACACCTCACTGAGTTGAAACGGGGTGATCAGCGGTGAAGGGCCAAAGCTGATTCGTCGGTTGGCGAGAACAAGATACGACTAAGCGGGGCGGGGCCGGTTTGTCTGGCTCTGCCCTTTTTGTTTGTTCAACCGCCCCGCCGGTTCCGGGGGACTTGTTCACGGCGCCGTACTTTTGCTCTTGACTAGCGCCGCGCTGATGAAGGCGGGCCCTGCTCAGCTTGTTTGCTCAATCTCCCGAAATCCGCTGGATCTTCGCTCCCACCCGCTTCAGCTTCTCTTCAATTCGCTCGTACCCGCGATCGATGTGGTACACACGATCAATCAAACTCTCCCCCTCAGCCGCGAGTGCCGCGAGCACCAGTGAAGCACTCGCGCGAAGGTCGGAAGCTTGAACATTTGCTCCGCTGAGGCGCACGGGGCCTCTCACCACCGCCCGGCGTCCGTCCACCGCGATGTCGGCTCCCATGCGCGCCAACTCCAGGGCGTGGAGGTAGCGGTTTTCAAAAATCGTTTCGGTGATGACGGAGGATCCGGACGCTTGGGTGGCCAAGGCCATGTATTGGGCCTGCATGTCGGTGGGAAAACCGGGATACTCCTGGGTCACCAGGTCCGCAGCATGGAACGGGGCGTGACCCTTCACTTCGAGCGTTCGATCCCGGGCGTCGCGCCCTTTAGGGGTTACCGGGCTGACTTCGACACCTGCCTCGGCAAGCTTGGCGATCACGGCGGTGACGTGGCGAGGGTCAGCGCGTTCAAGGATGAGGTGGCCTCCGGTCATGGCGGCCGCCACCAGGAACGTGCCGGTCTCAATCCGGTCCGGGATGATGCTGTGCTCGGCCTCGTGAAGCTGGCGGACACCTTTCACACGGACGGTGGGAGTGCCCGCGCCCTCGATCTCGGCGCCCATCTTGTTCAGCAGGACGGCCAGATCCTCAACCTCCGGCTCGATGGCGGAGTTCTCCAGAACCGTGGTGCCCTCGGCCAGCGTGGCCGCCATCATCAGATTCTCCGTGCCCGTCACGGTGATGGTGTCGAAGTGAAAGAGATCACCCTTCAGGCGTTCAGCGCGAGCTTCCACGTAGCCATGCTCGATGCTCACCTTGGCTCCGAGTTTCTCGAGTCCCTTGAGATGAAGGTTAATGGGACGCGCCCCGATGGCACAGCCTCCGGGCAGGGACACTCGGGCGTGTCCGAAGCGGGCGACCAAGGGGCCGAGCACCAGCACTGAGGCCCGCATCTGCTTTACGAGTTCGTACGGGGCAGTCTGATCGGGAATCTTTCGAGCTTGAACGGTGAGACGGTTTCCTTCGCGCTCGCCCTTCAAGGACGAGTCGGCACCCATCTCGTCGAGCAGAGTGCGCATGGTCAGGATGTCGCGCACGCGGGGCATGTTGCGCAGCACGACGCGCTTCGGGGTGAGTAGCGCGGCCGCCATAGCAGGCAGAGCTGCATTTTTTGCCCCGCCGATCACCACCCGGCCTTCGAGCGGCCGGCCACCTTCGATCAGAAATTTATCCATACTCCTCTTGAGAAGCGCCGTCCCGATTTGAATTCCGGTCGGACGTCAGCTCTAGTCCCCCGCCTCCGCCAGGGCTTGCCGCACGACCTCGGCCGCGCTCGGGCCCGATTGGAGCAGAGCCAGAGCCTCAGGCTTCTTGATTGCCTTGGCAAGCATCAGGAGCGCCACCGGTAGATTGTTCCCGGACCTCGCCAGCGCTCTTCGGGCGCGGGCCGCCGTGGCCCCAGTCGCCTCGATCAGAATACCCTCGGCTCGCTTCCGAAGCTTCGTGTTTGTCAACTGCACGTGAAGCATCAGATTTGAAAAGACTCGTCCGAGGCGCACCATGGTCGCAGTGGAAAGCATGTTGAGGACGAGTTTCTGCGCCGTGCCGGCCTTCATGCGGGTGGACCCGGCGATCACTTCGGGTCCGACGAGCGGTGCAATCGTGACGCCGGCGAAACGCCGGGCTTCGGCGTCTGGGTTGGCGGTCAGGAGCACGGTCGCGGCGCCTAATTGTTTGGCGTAACGCAGTCCGCCGATCACGTAAGGCGTGCGTCCGCTCGCCGAGATGCCAACCAGCAGGTCCCGGCGGGCGAACTTGATGCGGTGCAGGTCGCGAGCGCCGAGCTTCGGGTCGTCTTCGGAGATCTCCGACGGCCGGAACATCGAGTCCGGAGCGCCAGCCATCACACCTACGACCTGGTTGGTGCTGAACGTCGGAATGCACTCTGCGGCATCGAGCACGCCCAAGCGTCCGCTCGTGCCTGCCCCCAGGTACACAAGACGTCCGCCTCGCTCCAGCGCCTCAACCGCGAGGTCAATGGCACGCGCGATCTCCGGGACCACCCGGGCTACCGCCGCCGCCACCCTGCGATCTTCGCGGTTGATAATGCGGAGAATGTCGGTCGTGGACTTGGTATCGAGTGCGGTGGAGCGGGGATTGCGGAGCTCAGTAATGCGTTGTCGTTGCTGCGGGTCGGACTTGTTCGCTCGCACGGGCATCTGATCCACCTGGCTTGACCCTCTGAGGCTGCGATCTCGGCGCCGGTTCGATGAACACTGCTTGCATATAACCGCCGGCTCGCCCAGCTTAGTGCGAAAGCGTCTCCCAGCCTCGCCGCGAGAGGTCGTGGTAAATCAGGTAACCGCAGACCGCCGCCACCGTCAGGAAAGCCAGGCCGAGCCCCAGGCTGCCCAGGATGATCTTGCCGAACCCGAAAAGCGTCATGTAGACCATGAGACAACCGAGCAACCAGTCCATCAGATTGTACCAACCATCTTCCGTGGGAGGAACTTCGGGCGCAAGCTTGGCGATAGGCTTCCATCCGGCCCGGCCGGGCCGCACGCGGCGGTAGAACTGAAGAAGCTTGGACTCAGGTTCAGGATCGGTGAGGAAGGTGACCACGAGCCAAATCACACTCGTGACGGCCACGGTAAAGAAGATCGTCTTGGCAAAAACGTCGGGAGGGCTTCCGGAAAAGTTAATCAGCACCTGCCCGCCGATTTTGACGTTCAACGCCAGGGTGGTGAGCATGGCTGCGGTCATGGCCGAGACCTCAGACCAGGCGTTGACGCGCCACCAATACCACCGCAGCAGATAGACGGCGCCCGTGCCGGCGCCTACGCCGATCAGCAGTTGCCAGGCCCCCGCCACCGAGGTCATGTAAAGCGAAACCACGGCACCGAGCACCGCCAGGAAGGCCGTGGCGAGCTTGGACGCATTGACATAGTGCTTTTCCGGTTTGTGGGTCACCATGAAGCGGCGGTAGAAGTCGTTGACCAGATACGAAGATCCCCAATTCAGTTGGGTGGCAATCGTCGACATATAGGCGGCCGCAAACGCCGCCAGCATCAGCCCGCTCCAGGCGTGAGGCAGATAATCCACCCACACCTTGATGTAGCCTACTTCTTTGTCCTTCAGATCGGGGTAGAGGACTACCGAGGCGAGTGCGGTCAGAATCCAGGGCCAGGGCCGCAAGGCATAGTGAGCGATATTGAACCACAGCGTGGCTCCCAGCGAATTCTTTTCGTCCTTGGCGCTGAAGATGCGTTGCGCCACGTATCCTCCGCCGCCCGGCTCCGCCCCGGGATACCAGTTGGCCC
The DNA here is from genome assembly GCA_036521995.1 of Terriglobia bacterium. Classification (GTDB taxonomy): domain Bacteria; phylum Acidobacteriota; class Terriglobia; order UBA7540; family UBA7540; genus Gp13-AA77. The sequence goes on from DATDGR010000189.1 coordinate 3,632, forward strand.
ACCATTGCACGCTCAGATAAAGACAGAAAGTCAGCGTGGGCATCCAGAGTGAGTTGAGACCAGGGACAAAGTCCAGGATGGAGCCGGACCCGCCTGTGGCGGCCTGCCGGGCCGCATCCACCGCCGTCAGCTTGGACTTCAGCACCGCCATGCCGCCCGCAGCCTCCACGGCGTAGTAGGCTAGCACCGTAACCATGCTCATTTTCAAAACGAACTGGATGAGATCCGTCCAGAGCACACCCCAGAGGCCCGAGATGAAAGTATAGAAGCTGGTGAGGCAGATGATCGCGAAGATGATGCCGATGGCCGTCACCCGCGAGACGCCCAGCGCCGTACCCAGGATCTTTTCCATGGCCAGGTTGACCCAGCCCACGATGAGGCAATTCATCAGCACCCCGAAATAAAGGGCGCGAAACCCGCGCAGGAAGGCCGCCGCCTTGCCCGCGTAGCGCAACTCCACCAGCTCGACATCGGTGACGATCTCCGCCCGGCGCCACATGCGGGCGAAGAAGAAGACCGTCATCATGCCGCTCAGCAGGAAACTCCACCAGATCCAGTTGCCGGCGATCCCCTGCGTGGCTACGTAGCCGGTCACCACCAGGGGCGTGTCGGCCGCGAAGGTGGCCGCCACCATCGAAGTGCCAGCCAGCCACCAACTCACTTCGCGACCCGAGATGAAGAATTCGCTGGTGTTGGCGCTGGCCTTCTTGCGGTAGTAGAGGCCGATCAGAAGATTGAGCAGGAAATAAGCCGCAACCACCATCCAGTCGATGGGAGTGATTTTCATCGCGCGATAGGGGCTCCGGTTGGGATAAGCCTGCTCTCCTCGATAAGCACGGGGAGTATATAGCAGAAGGGGCTTGCGGAAAAGCACCGTCTTGCTCTGGTACGAGTGTCATTTTGTAAGGCGTTGCCCTCCGCACGCAGTCATTTCTAAGCAGCGGGAATGACCGCGGAACAAAATGAGGCAGATTTCCCAAAGTGACCTCTACCGTCGCTGGCGCCGCCGGGTCTGATCCTGCGCCTCCACCCGCGCCCGCACGCTCTTCCAGGGCTCGCGGGTCCAGTCCGGCTTTCCGTCGGCCCCCAGGCTGAACCGCCAGCGCTCCCGCGGATTCGGTTTCCTCAGCCGGAACGCCCTGCTGCGCACGGTCCTTTCCAGATACTCGTTCCACTCCGGCGGAGCCGGCTTTTCCCGCCCCACCAGCACCCGCACTCCCCGCTCCAGCGTGCAATAAGCCTTTCGCTGTACCCAGAAGGTCAGCCCGATCCGCCGCCAGTCGTCCTGGGCCCCGAACTTGAACCGGACCACGGCCGGCTCCCCACCCAGGTGACACCCCAGACTGGCAGGGTTCCCGGGGCTCGCATGGCGCCCAAGGCGCCTGTGGCGTCGCAGGTGCTTCGGCGAGTTCAGCCCCTCTTGCCCCTTTGGGCGGCCTTTCAGTTGACCATCCGGAGACCTCTGGGCGACTTTTCCCTCGGCCGCTCCCGCCGCCGGGCCGGCGGATTCTCGTTGACCGGAAGGTACTCGACAGAGAGAGTCCGTTTGGATTGTTAGAGATTCCAGCTTTGTTCCCATTGAGGCCTCACGACCGGCCTCGGTAAGGTGGGGGCTCCCGGTGGCCGGGAAATCGGCCAAATCCACGGGCCGACCGGCCTGGAAGCCGGCGTTCTGGGGGTCGCAGGCCTGGGAGGTAAGGATCGTAGGGCCGCCCGACTGCGGCCGAGAAGGCTGGAATGGGGAACCCTGAGATGCTTCGGGACGGGTGGCCCGGCACCAGACCACGTTGGCCAGCCGATCGGCGTCCTGCCGCCCGGTGCGATCGGGAGTCCCGAAGGTCTGGGCGATCTTGGACCGGATGCGTCCGTACAGCTCCTCCTGGCGCTCGTAACCGGCCCGGATCAGCCTCTCGCGCAGCCGGGCAGATCGGGCGGCGTATCGTCCGTTCTTCAGGGCGTTGAAAGACACCCGGGCCTTGCCTTGGGAGGTGCGGGGTCCGGTGGACCTGAGAGCGTTGGCGCGGCGGGCGGCGAGGGATTCGGGGGGTGAGACAGGGGGATCGGCGTAAGGGCATGAGGCACCTCTTGCAGAAGCCTATGGCATAGGATTGATAACCCTGTAGTATACTACCACTGCCGCGCTAGGTCAAGGTAATTGGGGTCGGGGGTGTGACGTGGGTGGCACCTGCGTTGTCCCGGCCCTCACCGACCGGTTGCCCGAAGGGCAAAAGCGTGAGTAGCCGTAGGTGCAACCTACGGGACCAGGCGCCCTAACAATGAACGACCCTGGAGGGGTCGTCTTTCAATGTCGGTGGACCAAGGCGTCATGGAGTTGAACCTGGAATCGTTTCCAGCAACCGTCGGGCTTCCTCAGCATCCTCACCCGCAGGGGCCATGGAGATAGACTCCAGGAGCAACATCTTCGCTGTACGCCGATCTCCGAGCCAAAGATGCTTCTTGCCTGCAAGGTAGGCCAGATCGGCCTGCAGTGGAGCGGCCTGCCCTGCTGCGGCCCAGTCCTGCTGCGCTTGTACAGAGTCTCCGCTGACGTAAGCCGTGTCGCCGAGCAGCCTGAGCGCCTGGACATCAACCCCCTGCGTGTCTTCAAGCAGGGACCTCGCTTTCAACGAGAGCCTGCTGGATGATCCCTTGTCTCTGCGAAGGGCGGCAACAAATGCCGCCAGGCCAATATAGGAAGGCTCTTTCGGTCCAATCCTCAAAAGAGAATCGCTATCCGCCTTCGCCTTCGCGAGATTGCCCGCCCTGGCGTTCAGGACGCCCCGATAAAACCGTGGCTCTGGACTTCCAGTCACATCAAATTTGTCGAAATAGTCGGCCGATTTGAAGTCAAAGTTAGGATCCTGGGGTGTGTGAAAAAGGTAGTTAACTTGGGCCATCGCCAGCCGGTAGGGCCAGTAGGTTTGGACGGCCATCCCAGCCAGGTCCGACTTGTAGAAGATTCCGAAGGTCTCTCCTCCCCACCGCCACCAATCCCCCATTGCGAAATATAACTGGCCTCTTTCGTAGCGCGCAAAAGCCTTGACCTGGTAATCGCTGGAAGTCTTGGCAACTTTTTCCAGCTCATCAAGGGCGTCGGTAGCGTGATCTTGCTTGGCCATAAGCAGAGCATGGTCTATTTCGGCGTCGACAGGGGATGGCAGGGCCTGAAGGGCTATCGCGAAGCTTGCGACCACTCCCCCCGACTTGAGTTCGATGTTGTGCTCGCCCGGCCGCAAATACGGCGTTACGACATCCAGGCGGGAGGGGCTCACAAAGCTGGTTTCTCTCACCTGAACTCCCTCAAAATACACCACCGTCTCCGGCGTGAAACCGCTTCCGAAGAGTTCGACTTTAGCCCCTGGGGTAGTGACGGCCGCTTGGGGAATTACAGAGTAGACTTCAGGCGCCTGGAGCGCCCCCGACAGCGGCATACAGCAAGCACTTGCCAACGCGAACCAAGTCACACCCTTCATGTATTTCATCATAGAATCACCTACGTTCCGGGGCAAACATGTCCGTGAGAATCGTGGCTGCATTCCATGGCGAACTCTTCGCCATGGTAGTTCGTTATTATGCCTTCGCAGGTCACAGTGGTTGAGATTGTCATGTAGTGCCAATTGCAGTCGGGCGCACAGAGCTTGTAATATTGTGTCGATGTCTCAGTGCTAACGGCGCCCACCTTGGCAGTCACCGTAGCACAGTTGACAGGTTTGAACGTGCTGTCGTAACCGGTAGGCATACAGCTGTACTCGGCGCTGAAGTAGCCGCTCTGCTCCACCTCGAACTTGTCCTTGTCCTGCATCACGGTCGAGCAGTCACAGTTCTGCCCCACGCCACCCCCGCTCGATCCTGCCCATTCAAGGGTTGGACAGCCTGTAGGCATGGCCTTCAGGTGTCTCGCCACGCGCACAATGACAAGTGAGCCGATCCCGATCGCGAGGGCCAGCCAAAGGATGACACTTCTTTTTTCCACTGTGCCTCCTCTCTCGTACTGCGAGCCTCGTCAGCCCTTCTTGGCGATCTGGCTTGGGTTGCCGCGCCGACTTACAAAAGTGCTGGGCGGAGCGGCGAAACGCTCCTCCGGGGGCCGTCGATCTGAGGCTCCACTTGTGCATATATCAAAGAAGGACGCTTATCAAGCGAATTATTTACTAGATTTCTGACCTCAACGGCCGGGCTAGGCTGGCATAAGACCCGACGAGCCGTCGAACTTGCGCCTTCGGCACGCAGACCTAAACGGCAAGGTCTGCGCCTGCCCGAGGTCACCGCCGTTCTGACCGCGAGTTTTTCCGCGGGCTGCGCACGAGGGCTTTTGCGCCTGCACTCTTAGCGGCTTGCACGCTGGCCGCGCACGGAATGGTCAAGTGTGTCCACCAAGCTGAGCACGGTCCACATGAGCGTAATGAGGCCAGCACCCACGAGACTCACGAACATCAAGATGCTCACGTTCGCTTTGGTGGTCGCATCGGGGGCAGTCGTGCTGGCCCAAAGAAGAATCGCGGTCAGGCCCCAGGCGTACAACGCCAGCAGTCCGACCACGCGAATCCAGAGTTTTTTGCTCACTTTTCGATACCTCCAGCGCCTTAGCAGGCCGTTCTCAAGCTTGTACAGTGGCTCGCCGGAGACTGTCGGAGGCCTACGCCTTTCGTCTGACAAATTCAGCGCAAGACTTCACACAGAACAGAGCCTCCCCCATTCACGAAGGTCGAACAGCGAGCGGCCGGAGTTGCCACAGGAAGGTCAATATCTCGTCAAAATTGATAGTGGGTTGTAAGCCGGGCTAGCGCACAGCGAAGCTGTGCGGTCGACTCATGAAACGGCAGCGCCGCCAGCTCCTCCGGCCCGTGAGCCGAGCTTGACATTTTACTCCCTGAAACGCGCCTTGGGGGTGTTACTGAGCGGGTAGTCATAGCACGGTGTTTGTGCCGTGGGCATGTTGCCCCGAGCGGGTGCGAACGTGACACTGTGTTGCATGCCTTTCGTAAGTGCGACTCTGCCGATGGCCTTGGTCTAGCTACCATCGCTGTTTCGAGGCGACCGCGGGGAGGTGAAAGGCTGCCGGATGCAAATCGATTGTGTTCGCCTGCCGGAATCGTATCGCGGCTGATGGAAAGGCCCACGGCACAAACACCGTGCCGTGGCTACCGCGCTTATTTCGCCCTCGCTTCCGAGCTTGCAGAACTCTCACTTCGGGTCACAGCCCGCGAAATTTCATGAAAATCATTAGTTCACCATGGCAAGGCGCATGGCAGAGCTGCCTTGATTCGGTAAGGCAAGCTGAACTAGAATGGAGTCCGGAGGCCAGGGATTTTGGCGACGCCTCGCGTCAAGATCGCTCACCTTTCTGACCTGCACTTTGGGCTTTCGCGTTCACCCCTCCTGCGGAAAGTGTTTGACAAGAGGGTGCTGGATTCGTTCGCCGACCACATTGTCATCCAGAATCCCCAACTGATCATCGCTTCGGGTGATCTGGCAAACAATCCGACCTCCTGGCAACTGCGACAGGCGTGCCAGTTTCTTGAACGGCTATGCCGGAATTGCAGGTTGAGCAAAGATCGGTTGGTTGTCATTCCCGGTAATCACGACGTTAGCTTCCTGGGCAATCTCGGGTACAAGCCGTTCACATCGCGCTGGTTCGACCGCGTCTACCCTTCCTGGCGAGGCCGGCGCTATCTCTTCGACAAGGATTTGGGCATCTTCGTTTACTGGTTTGACTCGAATCCGAGCAAGTTCTCCAGCTTTGCGCGCGGCCAGGTCACCCAGGACGAGCTTCAGCGGTTTAAGCAGTGCATCGAGGGCCACCGGGGGTCCAAGGAAGCCCACGAGTTCCTGCGATCTTTCAAGATCGCGGTGGTGCATCATCATCCCATGGCGGTGCCTTATTCGGGCTCCGACACCTTCCTGTTGTTGAACGGGGCTGGCGATTTTCTTTCGGAGATGGCCAAGCATAATGTGGACCTGGTGATACACGGGCACAAGCACCATTGGGGATTCTCCCGGGCACGGATTTATCCCCGCGACGAAGACATCCGGGTGTTGGCGGGTGGAACTGCCGGACGTTTAGGAGATCAACCCCGCTATAACCTCATCACGCTGCTGAGCGATGGCACCGCTGAGGTCAAGGTCTTTTACGTGCCGCCAGGAGGAACGGTCGAAGAGGAAACGGGCAAGCGGACCGCGATTTTTGATCTCGAAGGGGCCAAGACGAGAGCATTCCTGCGCAACGTTCAAGCCTGCGACAGACATTATCGGCAGATTTCCGCTGTCACGCGGGTCACGGCCGAGGGGGACGTCCATTTCAGGAAGACCTTCAAGGGCATGCAGACTGAGCCGGGCACGGACTGCGCTAACTCACAGACCTTTGCGATCCGGAGCGACACGGGCTACGTTCGAGGAGTGAAGGCTTGGATGGAGACGTCTGATCGACGCTTCGAGTTGCCGTGCAAGCCGGATAAGCCGCGGCCGGACCTGCACTCCGGCCGCTGGACTTTGGACTTTGAGCGCTCCGGCGAGGCTAGTTCAGATCCCGTAGGCTTTGAGTACGGGTACTGGATTCTTAATGGGATGGCGAGGAACCAGGAGGATGCCAGGGTGATGTACGAACTTGGCAGGGAGCCCTACGAGTCGGCCTGGGTCGGCGTGACCCAGCCGACGAAGAAGCTCTCTTTTCGAATTGTCTTAGAGAACTCCCCGCTTAATCCCAAGGAGCTAAAGTATATCGTCCGAGCGGGCGATGATAAGACCGAAGGGTCGCTCAGCGAGGACTTCCGCGAAGGAGCTGACGTTCGCGAGGGGCCGCCTTTTCAAATTGACGTCAGCGTGGAGAACCCTTGCGTTGGCTACGTCTATGAAGTGAAATGGCCGCTTCACGCGGTCGGCGAAACGCAGGATAGTGCGAGCGCGGCCCAGGCCAGGTTTCTTAGGAACCAACTGCTGAAGCTGATCGGCAAGCAGGACGGGAGCCTGGCGGATCTCATCAACAAGAAATTGACGGCCATGCAGGAATGGCTTCGCAGCCAGGCACCTTTTCACGATTCTGCCGAGGAGATGGACCTCAGCCTAATGGTGTGGGACGAAGAGAAGCGGGTATTGCGGACCGTGGCTAGCCTTCTGCCGCCCGAGCATAGATCCTGGTCCTGGGAGGTGCACTTCGGAGACGGGTTGGCTGGTCGCACGCTGAAGTTGCGGAAGCGCTTGTTGTACATCGCTGATCATATCCGCGAAGAGAAGCACCGGTACTACATCTCAGCGGAAGAAGCGGGAACCGAGGCCAGCGCCTTCAAACACAGGATCCTTCTCTCCGAGCCTGTGCTGTTGGGAGACACCATTCAGGAGGTGCTGGGTGTGTTGAATGTCGGCTCAAACTCTGACAGCTCAGCACTTTATAGGTTCGCCTCGCCAGACTCCGCGGAGGCAGGCAGGTGGGAGCGATGGAGCCAGGAGAAGGCTGGCGATCTGGCTGTTGCCATCTGCGAGTATTATGCCAACCCGCCAAAACAACCCGCTTGACGAGACGCCGAAAAGGTGTGCTATGCTTGAGGAGAAGGAAGGATAGGAAACATATGGTTAGCGTCGGACCGGGCGTGTACGTCGGAGGCTTGAACCCCGACATTCAAGGAAGCCTCCTGAGGCGGCTCCAACGGCTACGGCAAATTGTCTCTGTAGGGAGCGCGCCAAGTGAGTCATCGGATCACGTGGCAAGCAACCTGCCCGTCGCTCAACCGGCGAAGGATGCCTTTTGGGCGCCCGAAGGCACCACACCCTCGCTGGAATCAGCAGCGGAGTTCCCGAAGCGGCACGAATAACCGCACTCATCGCTGCCTACTCACCCCAACACAGTAGAGTTCACATCGATCTGGGTCATTCCTCCGCCGGGCTGCCGCGGAGCTGGGCGGTCGATCCATAAGCGGCGGCGCCGCCAGCACGCAGACCTAAACCGCAAGGTCAGCGCCCGCCCGCCCCCAACGATCTCGGGCACATTTTCAATCTTCATCTTGTCGCACAGCAGAAAGCGTAGAATACTGTGCTCCGTGCGCCTCAACCGGGGAGACAGAACGCGCGATGGCGGCGCGACTCGGTGCCTAGCCCCATGATCCGTCACACCACGCGATCCCGGCTGACAATTGCTTTCACCGCAGGCGCATTGCTTGCCATGACCATTGCCTCGCTACCTTGGGCGGCCAACCTGCCATTGGGGCCATCGGCCTTAGCGGCAGCCGCAAGCGCGGCGGAAGGGGCGAAGCTCGACGCTATCGCGCCGGTCGTGGAGCAGGCGATCCGGGAAGGCAAGACGCCCGGCGCCGTGGTCGTGATCGGACACCGCGGGCAGGTGGTATACCGGCGCGCTCTTGGCAACCGCGCCGTGGTACCGCAAACGTTGCCGATGCAGGTGGACACCATCTTCGACTTGGCTTCGCTGACCAAGGTGATTGCCACCACGACTGCCGTCATGCAACTGCTGGAGCAGGGGAAGCTGCGCCTGGAGGATCCGGTTGCCAAGTACTGGCCGGAGTTTGTGACCAACGGCAAAGACGAGATTACCTTGCGCGAGCTGATGACGCATTACTCCGGATTGCCGCCTGATCTCGAGCTAAAACCAGCCTGGTCCGGGTACCAGACGGCGATGCGGATGATCGAGCAGACCGCTCCGATCGTCCCACCGGGCACGCGGTTCATTTACAGCGACATCAACTACGAGACGTTAGGAGAACTGGTGCGGCGGCTTTCCGGCCAGACTCTCGACGAATACACCGCGGCGCATATCTTGAAGCCACTCGGAATGCGGCACACCCTGTTTCTGCCGCCTGTCTCGATGCGACCGCAGATCGCGCCAACCCAGTATGAGAACGGCAGCAGCGGTCCCATGCTCTGGGGCGTGGTTCACGACCCGACCGCGCGCTTCATGGGCGGCGTGGCAGGTCATGCCGGTCTTTTCTCGACCGCCGACGACCTCGCCGTCTTCGCTGAGATGCTGCTGGATGGCGGAGAGTATCACGGGGTACGCATTTTGAGCCGGGAGAGCGTCGATAAGATGACGACTCCGCAGACGCTTCCTGGGAAGGCGGCCGTGCGCGGCCTCGGCTGGGACATTGATTCGCCCTACAGTTCGAACCGCGGGAATCTCTTTCCCGTCGGTTCCTATGGCCACACGGGATTCACCGGGACTTCGCTCTGGGTCGATCCGTTCTCGCGCACCTTCGTGATCCTGCTGACTAACGCGGTCCATCCCGCCGGCCAAGGAAATGTGATCGCTCTGCGAAGCGAGATCGCCAACATCGCCGCGGCTGCCTTCGGCCGGATGCCGTTACCTCAGGAGCTGGCCGTCCGGCCGACGCTGACGGGGTACAACGAATTGCTCAACAGCTATCGCACCGTGCCACCTGCTGACGACAAGACCGAGACAGGTTTGGACGTGCTCGAAGCTGAGAATTTCGCGTCTCTTCGGAACCTGCGCGTCGGACTTGTCACCAATCAGAGCGGAAGGGACTCGGCGGGACGGCGCACCATCGATCTGCTGGCCCGCGCGCCGGGAGTCAAGCTGGTTGCTATCTTCAGCCCCGAGCACGGGATCGCCGGCATTGCTGATGAAAAGGTTGCGTCTACGCGCGACCCCGCCACGGGCCTGCCGGTCTATAGTCTTTATGGCGACACCGAACGTCCCACCGACGCAATGCTGGCCGGGCTCGACGCCTTGGTTTACGACATTCAGGACGCCGGCGCTCGTTTCTACACCTTTGAGACGACGCTCGGTTACACGCTGGAAGCCGCGGCACGGAAGGGTCTGGCGTACTACGTCCTCGACCGGCCGAATCCGATCGGCGGCTTCAACGTCCAGGGCCCGATGCTCGATGCGGACCTGCGCTCGTTCGTCGGCTATTTTCCTCTTCCGGTGCGCCACGGAATGACCGTCGGTGAACTCGCCGAGCTGTTTAACCAGGAGCAGCATCTGGGCGTGAAGCTGACGGTAATCCAAATGAAGAACTGGCGGCGAACCGACTGGTTTGATGAAACGGGCCTTGCCTGGGTGAATCCCTCGCCGAACCTGCGCGAGCTGACCGAAGTCACGCTTTATCCGGGTGTGGGCATGATCGAGGGAGCGAGCGTCAGCGTGGGGCGGGGCACCGACACCCCGTTCGAGATGATCGGCGC
>DATDGR010000190.1:0-29770 GCA_036521995.1 Terriglobia bacterium
GTTCGTTCGCTCCGGAGCCCTGATTCTTGCCGCCATCGAAGACCGGGAGCTGCGGCATGTGCACGCCCTAATGTCGCGCTACTGGGACCGGCCCATGGACTTCGCCGATGCCACGCTCGTCTATCTCGCCAAGCGGGAATCTCTGTCGGTCATTCTCACGGTTGACCATGCGGACTTCGCAACCTACCGCATTGAGGGGAAGCGTCAGTTCCGCATCCTCCCGGTCAGTCAACCGTAATCAGTCGAGCTTCGATTCTCAGGAATCCTGTGAGTTATGTAAAGGCCGCGGACCCGAAAACGGAGTCTGATGCGCGACGACCGTTTTGGCAAAGTCTTCGTCTAAGAGTGTTCAGCCAATGTTTTCTGCCCACGGCTTCTCGTTTCATTTCTTGTGCCATTCGATCTCTTGATTGCGGACGCCGAACCGCCTAATACCAGCACTTGACTCTTACCAGCGAAGCGAATCTCGATCATCTTCTGCGAGCCGTCACTTTCGGTTTCGTAAAGCACCGAATTGTCATGGTACTTCGTGGTCCGGTCCACCCAATGCGCTTCGGCGGAGGTCACGAGTTTTTTGCGCTTTACGAAGCTTACGGTGGGGTCCCCACTCTCGGCAGACCAAGTCATCTTGTAGCTTCCCGCCGGAACCACGGTGCCATTCACGGAAACAGCGTGTTTCATGGTGATCTTGCGTTGGCCTTTGGCGAAAGCCGAGGCCGTAGCCAGCACGACCACCACAATCACTGTTGACAGTCCCAAAGCTACCGAGCTCCATTTCGGTCCTTCTTGCTTCTTCATTGATTTCGCTCCATTTCGCACTTAGATTGCCCCTGGTTGTTACCGTGGGCGCACCTACACGACGCCACGACCTCAAGGTCGCAGACCAGCCCGTCCGGCTTTCGCATCGCGATGCCGTGATCCGTTAGCCCATCTGATGTGGTCGGTAGGTGGTAAAGATATCTTGAGTCCACCTCCTTGCCCTGTCAAGCCGCACGGCGGCTATTACCTCCCACTGTCCTGAACGCTTCGGTTATGTGTCGATGTTTATCAATGTCGGGCTGATTGTACGGGTCGTGCTGGAATGCGATGCGATGAAGCGCCTGTGGGAAAGTCGGGAAACGTCGGCGCTCGCGGAGCGAGGTAGATTCTCTCTTGGCCGGGCTGGCGCAGATCCTTGGATCTGCGATCGGTCCGATTACCGATGGCGCAATTCGGCCTTAATCATTGCGCGGTGAGAACGGCCGCGTCGAGACGCGCAGGCGGCGTCAGAAGGTCTGGGCCACCTTGCGCCCACATTCGTGGGTGACGGGTGTCATCGTCTGGCCGATGCTGTTGAGCTGCTTCTCGAGCGCTAGGCTGTCGAGACTCTTGAAGGGAAGGCAGAGAACGCCCCAATGGGCGGTCATGGGCTGTCCGGGCCACACCGGGCCCTTGAAAAATTCAAAATGGCCTCGCCCATGATGGAGCGCGCCGAATTGTCCGTGCAAAGAAATAAGACGTTCTAGTGTCCCTTCACACTCGTTGTCTCCTCTAGTTGCGGCAGGCCGGTCCGCAGCAGGCCTTCGCTCCGGCGTCCGCCGGCTTGACCGCGCGGACGAAGGCGCTCATGAACTTGTCATCCACCCCGGGCGCCATCGCCTCCACATCGACGCCGGCCGACGAGAGAAACTCGCGCGCGTCTCCGGCGCGATAGATCCGTGTGGGCTCGATCTCGATCTGCTCGAAACCTGCGGCGGCGAGTTTGTTGCGATATTCGTCATCGGCCAGCGCGCCCGCCACGCAGCCGACCCACAGCAGCACGCTCCGGCGGATTTCGGGCGCGATTTCGCCGCGGGTCACCACATCGGAAACCGCCAGGCGGCCGCCCGGCTTCAGCACGCGAAAGGCTTCTCGCAGCACACGATCCTTGTCCGCCGAAAGGTTGATGACGCAATTCGAGATGATCACGTCCACCGAGTTGTCGGGCAGAGGGATACGCTCGATCTCGCCCTTGAGAAACTCGACATTCTCAGCGCCCGCCTTGCGTTGGTTCTCACGGGCGAGCGCCAGCATCTCGTCCGTCATATCGAGACCGTAGGCCTTGCCGGTGGGCCCAACCCGTTTCGCCGAAAGCAGGACATCAATGCCGCCACCCGAGCCGAGATCGAGAACGACTTCTCCGGGATTCAAATTCGCCAAGACCGTTGGATTTCCGCAACCTAGCGCGGCGAGCACGGCCTCCTCAGGGACCTGTCCCGCTTGGGAGGAGTCGTAGAGGTTGGAGGTGAGGGGGTCGCAACCCAGGGCGCTGGCCGCGGTGGCGCCGCAGCAGGCACTGCCACCACTCTTTACCCGCAGGGCGGCCTGGCCGTACTTTTCTTTGACGACGTTCGTGATGTCGGTAGTGCTCATCGTGGACTTTCTCCTATCTACAGAGCTGGACGATCGCCTGCGGTTTAACGGCCTGGTTTCGAGTGCAGCATTCGGCGTACAGGAATTGAAGCAGCTCCTGAAGCGCCTCGGTGTTGGCGGTGTACCGCAAAAAGGTGCCTTCGCGGCGCACGTTCACAAGCTGTTCATTCTTCAGTTTCTCGAGGTGGTGCGAAAGCGTGGAATTCGGAATATCCAGCTCGGATTGGATATCGCCCACCACCAGGCCGTCCGGATGCGCCGATAGCACCAATCGCATGATCCGAAGTCGAGGTTCGGTACCCATGGCCGAAAGCATATCGGCGTATTGGGCCACATTCTCCGTACTCTTCTTGCTTGAGACCACGAACATATTTCGATACTTGCAGAAATACAGGAGGATGTCAAGGGGGGTAGGCGGGATTATCAGGGCTTGGCCGATGAGCCTCAGCCAGTTTGGCGTCCGCGCACCAGGTTCAGGAACTCCTGGCGCGTCTGAGCGCTGTCGCGGAAGACTCCCAGCATGGCGGAAGTCACAGCGACGGAGTTCTGCTTCTCGACGCCCCGCATGATCATGCAGAGGTGTCGAGCCTCGATCACGACCCCGACGCCTTGCGGGCGAAGCTTCGCCATGAGCGTTTCCGCGATCTGAGTGGTCAGCCTTTCCTGCACCTGGAGGCGGCGGGCAAACACATCCACTAGGCGGGGAATCTTGCTTAAGCCGATGACCTTGCGGCGGGGAATGTAGGCCACGTGACAGCGCCCGAAGAAGGGCAACAGATGGTGCTCGCAGAGGCTGAAAACCTCGATGTCGCGCACAATGACCATCTCGTCGTAGCCGACCGAGAAGAGCGCGCCGTTCAGGACCTTGTCGACGTCCTGATGGTACCCGCTGGTCAAGAAACGGAGCGACTTGGCGACTCGCAAGGGGGTGCGGAGCAACCCGTCCCGTTTGGGGTCCTCGCCGAGTTCGCGCAGAACTCCTTCAAAGGCGGTCTCGATGGGGTCAGGCCGGAACGCACCGGGGGAGACCGCGTCGCGGCTGGCGGGAGTCTTGCGCTTCGATTTCATGGCTCAACCCCGCTCCCGCCGCCCTCGTACTCGAAAAAATTCGATCGTGTTTCTTCAACACGCACCCGCTTGAGCCGCGCCCCGAAATCCTTTGAAGATCCGGCGGGCAGGCTGGCCGCCAGGAGATCATAGATCGCTATGCAGAGGTTCTCGGCGGTGGGCACCCGGTGGCGAAAATCCTCGACGTCGAGATTCAAGTGCTTGTGGTCAAAGCGGTCCAGAACCTCGCGCTCAACGAGCTGATCGAGCCGGCCCACGTCCATCACCCTGCCTGTGCGGGGGTCCACTTCGCCCTCCACCGTCACCTCCACTACGTAGTCGTGCCCGTGACCGCGAGGATTATTGCACTTGCCGTAGAGGCGGGCGTTCTCGGACGCGCTCAGGGCTTCCTGGTGAAGGCGATGGGCGGCGGACAAACGGTAGCGGCGCGTCAGGTGGACCATCACGCTCCATAGTAGTCGACGCAGAGATCGGGGGTCTCGTAGAGCCGCACGCGATGAAGGCGACCGGCGGCGATCCTACTTTCGAGCCTCTTCCACACCTCAATGGCGATGTTCTCCGGGGTTGGGATCAAGGTGCGGAAGGCCGGAACCTCTTCGTTCAGGAACCGGTGATCCATCGCTTCCATCACTTCGGCTTCAATCACTTTCTTGAGTTCCTTGAGGTCCATTACCATGCCGGTGCGAGGATCAAGATCACCCGCCACCGTCACTTCCAGAGTGTAGTTGTGTCCATGACCGTGAGGATTATTGCACTTGCCGAACAGGCTGAGGTTCTCCTCCGGGGTGAGCTGCGGGTTGTGGTAAAAATGCGAGGCGGAAAAATCCGCCCGGCGTGTCACATAAATCATCGTTTCATTCCCCAGCGGCGATCCGCCAGCGACCTTAGCGCGGCTGTAACGAGGCCGTGCAGCCGTCAGGACTCTGGCGACCGAGTGGAGTATTGGCGGCCCTTCCAGCTGACCGATCCCAGCCAGCGGTGCGCCACGGTCGATTCGAGTAGCAGCGCGGTGAACAGCCCGGCACCCGCGATCCCGTAGTTGGCGAGATTGGGCGCAAAGCCGAGCTGCGCCAGTTGGCGGCCATAGAAGAACCGGCGAACGGCCGCGACCGCGAGGCAGGCCGCGCCGATCCCTGCCGGCTCGAGGCGTCCGGCGACGAGCCCCATCATCAGGCCCAACCCACCAGCGAGCGGCGGTGCCAGATCCAGAAACCAGACCCGCGCAAAGGTGGAAAGCGCCTGAATCAGGGAGCGGTCCCAAAGCAAATAAAGGTTCTTGCGCCAACCGTCCCACATGGCGCCGAAACTGTGGTACATGTGGGTGCTCACCCACGCGGCGCCCGGTAGAAAAAGGATTCGGCTGCCCCGGCTCTTGACACTGCGCGCCAGCGCCACGTCTTCCAGAATCTTGTCGCGGACGGCTTCGTGCCCGCCAGCCGACTCATAGACCGGCCGGCGAATCAAAAGATACTGTCCGTTGGCGGCCGCGTCCTTCGATGTCATATCGTTAACCCGTTCAAAGCGGTATCGGCGCGCGAGCTCCGCAAAGATAAACGGGATCACCGCTTTTTCCCACCACGTCGGCGTCTCCTGTCCCGGAGAAAGAGACACCAGATCCGCTCGCTCGCGGTGGGCCCGATCGAGCACGTCGGCCAGGCTTCCCGGCCGGTGTTCGGTATCAGCATCGGTAAAAAGCAACCAGTTGCCGGAGGCTTCCCGCGCCCCGGTCGCGAGCGCGTGGGTTTTGCCGAGCCAGCCCTCCGGCGGCTCCCCGACGCGCACCACCCGGAGCTGCGGAATCTCCTCCTTTAGGTCTTGAAGGATGGCTGGAGTCCGGTCTTGCGAGTGGTCGTCCACGACGATGATTTCCGACACCTCGGCTTGCTCCGCCACCGAGCGCACCGCGCGCGCGATGGCGGCCTCCTCATTCCTGGCCGGGATGACGACTGAAACCCGATCGGGGGTCATGAAATGCCGGGGTGGAGAATCAGGTTCGTGCCGGGCCATCGAGCCCGCTTGGGCAGGCGATGAGCTACGCCTCCAAAAGATTGATTATAATGAAGGGGCGCGAGATGAGCAAAAAGCTGCAGGTCTACGTGGTTCCGGCCCTCATCGTGGGCGCGGTGGCGTGGTTCGCCCTGCGGTCCGCAGGTTCGCGCCCGGTGCAAGTGGGTGAGGCGGTCCCGCAATTCAACCTTCCGCTGCTGACAGGCTCGCCGGGGGGGTCCGTACGCCTCGCGGACTACCGGGGCCGCGTGCTCGTGCTCAATTTCTGGGCCACCTGGTGTCCACCGTGCGTCGAGGAAGCTCCCAGCCTCGAAGCCTTCGCCGAGCGCGTCCGGCCGCTGGGCGTGGTGGTGCTCGGCGCCAGCGAATGCTACGACTGTTCCAAGGTCGACGAGGATCCTGCAGCTTTGACGGCCTTCATCAGCAAATTCAACATCACGTATCCTATCGCCCGCGACGCTTCGCGCGCCTTGGCCACCCGTTACGGGACGCTGCAGTTTCCCGAGACCTACGTCATTGATCGCAACGCACGCCTGGCGGAAAAGATCATTGGCGCCTGGGACTGGAACGACCCGCGGATGCTGAGCTTCGTCCGCGAACTCGCCCAACCCAATCGGCAGCAGGCGTCGAATTGACCGGGAGCACGCCCGGAACTTGCCCAAAGCCGCCGCATCCGATCAGGTGAGGCCGCAAGATCCCCATGCATTCGAGTCCTGAGAACCCTACCAAAGCCGGGCGAGCCGAAGGACGAGCCCAGGCCGTTGACCCGGTGTGCGGGATGGCGGTCGATCCCGGCAGAGCCGCCGACCACGGCGAATATGGCAATCGCACTTATTATTTTTGCAGCCGCGGTTGTCTTGCCAAGTTTCAAGCCGAACCCGAAGGGTACGCGGCTCCCAAGCCTGCGCCAGAGCGCGATCCGGATTCAAAGATCAGTCCCCCTGGGTTGATCACGCTCGGTCCCGCGCCCGCTCACCCGGCCAACCCGGCACACGCGGATCACATTGCGAGCTTTCTTCCCTCCCAGAAGGTTGCCGACCCGCCGGCGTCGCGCGCGAGAACTGAACCGGGGAGCGAGTGGGTGTGCCCGATGCACCCGGAGATCGTGCGCGCTCAGGCTGGGTCATGCCCGATCTGTGGGATGGCTCTCGAGCCGCGCACCGCGAGGATTGAGGAAGAGGCGAATCCCGAACTCGCGGATATGACCCGCCGGTTCTGGGTGAGTGTGGCGCTGACGGCGC
Source organism: Terriglobia bacterium (assembly GCA_036521995.1). Taxonomy (GTDB): domain Bacteria; phylum Acidobacteriota; class Terriglobia; order UBA7540; family UBA7540; genus Gp13-AA77. Next base: position 6,708 of record DATDGR010000190.1, read on the forward strand.
CGATCGTGTTCCTCGGCATGGCGGGCATGGCGCCTGCCGTTGAGGGTTCGGTTCCCGAAGTCAGCCGGAACTGGATCGAGCTGGCGCTCGCGACCCCGGTGGTGCTATGGGGCGGCTGGCCCTTCTTCGAGCGTTTCTGGGCATCGATCATCAACCGTAGCCCCAACATGTTCACTCTGATTGCGCTCGGCACCGGCGCAGCCTATTTCTATAGTCTCGCGGCCACTGTGGCGCCGGGCCTTCTACCACCAACCTTTCACGAGCCCGGTGGAGGCGTCCCGGTTTACTTTGAAGCAGCAGCGGGCATCACCACCCTTGTGCTCCTCGGTCAGGTGCTGGAGCTGCGCGCTCGTAGCCACACGTCGAGCGCCATCCGGGCTTTGCTTGGACTTGCCCCGAGAACGGCGCGGCGCCTCACGGCGGACGGCAGGGATGAGGACGTTCCGCTGGGGAGTATCGCGGTGGGCGAGCGGCTCCGCCTGCGGCCGGGCGAGCGTGTGCCGGTGGACGGCGCCGTGCTCGAAGGACATAGCTCGGTGGACGAGTCCATGCTAACCGGCGAGTCCATTCCGGTCGAAAAGGAGCCGGGCGCGCGTGTGGCCGGCGGCACCCTCAACGGCAACGGCACTCTGGTGATCCGGGCCGAGCGGGTGGGCCAGGAGACTTTGCTGGCCCAGATCGTCCGGCTGGTGGGCGAGGCGCAGCGCAGCCGCGCGCCCATCCAGCGCCTCGCGGACCGATTCTCGGCTTGGTTCGTGCCCGGTGTCGTCCTGGCCGCCGTCGTCACCTTCATCGTCTGGGCGCTGATCGGGCCCGAGCCGCGTCTGGCTCACGCTCTGGTGAACGCCGTGGCCGTGTTGATCATCGCCTGCCCGTGCGCCCTCGGTCTGGCCACGCCCATGTCGATCATGGTGGGCACGGGACGCGGCGCGGGCGCCGGCGTGCTGATCAAACAGGCCGAGGCGCTCGAAACGCTGGAGAAAGTGGACACGCTGGTGGTGGACAAGACAGGCACCCTCACGGAAGGCCGGCCCCGGCTTGTCAAGGTGCTGCCCCTCGGCGGCTCCGGCGAAGATGAGATCCTGAGCCTGGCCGCGAGCCTCGAACGGGCCAGCGAGCATCCTCTGGCGCAGGCGATCACGGCGGCGGCCCGGGAGCGAGGCCTCGCTTTCATGCCGGTGGAAGATTTTCGCGCCGTCACCGGAAAAGGCGTCATGGGACGCGTGGCGGGACGCATGGTTGCCTTGGGCAGCCTCGAGATGCTCGAAGAAGCCGACGTGCATCCGGAAGAGTTGGACACGCTGGCCAGTAGCGCCGAAGCCCTGCGCGCGCAGGGTCAGACAGTGATGTTCGCCGCCGTGGACGGCCGCCGGGCGGGTTTGCTGAGCGTCAAGGATCCCATCAAAGCATCCACTCCCGAGGCCCTGCGGCGCTTGCGGGAAGACGGCCTGCAGATTGTGATGATCACCGGTGACAATCCCACCACGGCCCAGGCGGTGGCGCGCGAACTCAGAATCGATGAGTTTGAGGCCGGAGTTCTGCCCGCCCGGAAGATCGAGGCGGTGAGGCGCCTTCAGTCCGAAGGACGGGTGGTTGCCATGGCGGGCGACGGCATCAACGACGCGCCGGCGCTAGCCCGGGCCGACGTCGGCATCGCCATGGGTACGGGCACCGATGTGGCCATGGAAAGCGCGGACATCACGCTGGTGAAAGGCGACCTTGGAGGCATCGTGCGCGCCCGCCGCCTCAGCCGGGTCACGCTGCGAAATATCCGGCAGAACCTCTTCTTCGCCTTCATCTACAACTCGCTCGGCATTCCGCTCGCGGCCGGCGTGCTCTATCCGACCTTTGGCCTGCTTCTGAGCCCAGTGGTGGCGAGCGCCGCCATGACGTTCAGCTCCGTCTCGGTCATTGCCAATGCCCTGCGATTGCGCCGCGTCGAACTGATCTGATTCGGAATAACCCACGGATCCTGCCGGTGGGCGAAACACGCCGGTTAGAGCCCGCTGCAAGCGGAGCGAAGGGGTACCCACTCTGCCAGCCGCTCTTCTACTCCCGGTCAAACACAAGGACATTCGGCTTGCTTTGAGCCACACGGCGCACGGTCATGGTCAAGGTCTTGAGATCGGCAGAAAGGTCGATCTGCCGGGTCTCCCCCATCTTGTCCGTTATTTCCAGACTGTGATCGCTCAGCCGGCGCCCCGAGAAGGCAGCCCCTGCTGGCACATTCGGGCCCAGGACTGGATAATCCTTCCCGTCGAATTTCAGGTTCTGAGTCATCTTTTGAGCGGGATCGATGAACGAGAGGCCGTCACCTTCGTAGGGCTGGATCTGAAGCTCGGAGGCCGAGTGGGGCTCGCTCGTGCTGACCCAGGTGCCCGCGAAACCTGCGCCGGCCGTCGTCCGCTTATACACATAATCCACTGTGAAGGTCGACCCGCCAGGCCGGTTAGCCGTAAAGTGATCGCTGAGCGTGTTCCCGTCTTGGGAAAGCGTCCAAATCCCGGTAACGAGCGTGTCGCCACCTTTCTTCCGGACTACCTTCCAGTTGACGGGCCCCTCGATGGTGACAGACAGCGTGGTGCCTTGGAGACCGGGCTGGTACGTGCCGTCCGTCACGATCGTCTCGATGGCGCCGCCGCCGAGGTCGAGGGCGTACTTGTTTCCGCCGAGACTCTCAACTTTCATATAGTCGATGAGGGTGCTTTTGGACGGGTTGAGCTTCCAGTTGCCTAGGAACGGGTCGTTCGCTGCGCGTAGCACGCCCGTAATCAGGCCGGCAATCAGCAGCAACTCATAAGTACGCTTCGACATGGAGACCTCCTCAAAATGTTCATAGACGAACGATGCTGTCCCGAAGGCAGACTCTCATTCGTATCTCAAGGCCACCATCGGGTCCACTCGCGCCGCTCTTCTCGCCGGAATCCAGCAGACTCTCCCGAAGGATGAATGTCTCCTGGTTATAGGAGTGCACCTCAATGGGCAGTTGCGGGCTGGCCTTGCAGTCCTTGGCACCTTCATCCCAGTGAGCGTCCATTGACCCGGGCACGAGCTGCGACCAGGCGGACGTCTTGAGCAGCATCCGAGAGCCAGCAGAGCGCACAGCAGCATGGATCAGACGGAAATCACCTGGTCAACCATCATCGGAGCGGTTCGGCGGGCGCAGCGCGAATCGACTCGCTACTGCTTTCGCAGAGCCGTCCACTGTCCATCGGCTCGCCCTTCGACCTTCATGCGTCCGCTGGCTGAATCGCCGTCGATCCACCCGGCGAGGGTCGCGGTGGCGCTCCCCGGGTCACCGAGATGTCCGGTTGGCCAGTCCGCGTTGAAGGCGAGTTCCACGTAGCCGTCCCGCCAGGTCCCGGCAACGGGCCGGGCGTCGCCCAGATTGCCGGACCAGGTACCCGTCAGTTTGCTGCCGTCGCGTATGAGCTGCAGCGAGCCTTCAAAGCTCCCGGCGTCGCTCGAGTATTTCACTTGCCACGTACCGCTGGCGTCCGCGCCGTTCTTAACCGGCAGCGGCGCAGCGTTGGTGATGCGGACGTTTGAAAAGTACGCCTCTTCCCCCTGGTAACTCCACAGGGCGACGCCACCGCGCAGATCGTCGCCCTTGAGGCCGTCGACCATCAGGCTTGGCGTTTCCGATCCGTTCAGATAGAGCCGGGCGGAGCGGCCCGTGACTTCAATCTTAACCTTGGTCCAGGTTTCCGGTTGCAGATCCGCATAGGCCTCGTAGATCCAAGGCCAATTGCGACGCAGCTTGTACCAGTCGAAGTCCGGCTCGGAGCTGTATTGCACCGAATGGTTCCTCATCGCCTGGTCGGCCGAGTGGGCGTTTCCCGGCCGAAGGTAAAAGAGTTCGTAGCGCGAGGCGTCCGGCCGCGCCCGGAAAGCGATGCCGACAAAGCCGGGCATTCTCACGCCCGGCGGCGTAGTGATCTTCACGGCGATGTCTGCTTCGATCGTTCCGTCCTGAAAGTCAGTCCCCGGCAAGAGGGCGAAGCCGTCCTCCTCCGTTTCCTTGGTGAGACGCACCGCCTTGCGGCCCATGTACTCGGCCGCGTCCGCCTTGACGTTATGCAGGACCAGCTCTTTGCTATCGCTGAGCGCAAACGCTTGAACCTTCGGGGCACATGGAGCGAACGTGGCGAATAGCAACAGAATCGCGAAAGCCTCCAGCGTCCGGCTTCCTACCCGTGTGAGACGCAACATAGTGATCTGGCCTCCAAATGGATTGCAGCGGGCGTCCGCTGCCCTCCGGCTCGCTGACCTCAGCAGCGCAGAACGCGCACGGAAAAGCCGACGTCAGTGCGCTGACGGGAGCAACCGCGCTGCCAGCGGGCGGCGCTTCTATGGCACTGAATTAATGGAGTTTTTCGCGGTTGCAGGACTCGACTGGGAGACTTCCGATGTCCGGAAATGAGACTCGCTGTCCGGAAGCGGTCATCGGCGTAGATTCTACGTCTGGCTCAGCTTACAGGCTGCATGCTCGCGGGATCGGAATAGGGGGAACGCGGAGTTCTGCATGGGTTTTCGCTCAAAGCGGACCTGTGCGCGACTGTGAGAGGGCTGGAAAGGCGCTCCGGCTAACGGGGGCAGTGTGCCGGCCTCGTTTGCCATTGACTCGTGAACAGCAAGTTTTCCGCGCCCCCGCAGGCCCTAAGAAAAAGAGAAGGGGAGATCGCACGGCCAAGCCGTCCAACCTCCCCTTTAACGCATTAAAGCGCTTGAACCTCGACCAAACTGTGAACGACCGTTAGTGCCGCATCACTTCAGTTCTTTCCAAGCACGCCGGCTGAGAACGCGTCACAGCCGACTCCGGCACAGGCGCCTAATGGGCCATTGGCCGGATCGAAGGTCAGCCCAAAGAAAGCAGAGTCGAAGAACGAGGCATCAAGTGGCTCGGGCGGACCGAAGGCGTTCTTGGGCGTGGTGTTGATGTATTCGGCGTCGGATTCAAAAAACACGCCGCCGCAGTAAGGGTCGGCCGTGTTCGTGCATATAGGAATCACGATCATCCAGTACGAACCAGACGTCAGCGTGACGCTCAGTCCCGTCACCTGGACCGTGTATTCGTTCAGTCCAAAAGCGCCGCGGCCCGTCGGAGTGCTGGTGGCCGGGGACGTACCGGAAGCGATCACAGTTCCGGAATTGCCTGCGAACACGTCCTGATTAATCGACCAATAGGCCACAGCCAGGGGTTCGACCCCTTGGTCGAGCACGCCATAGGTCGATTGATTGTTCGAGAAGAGTCCCTTCACGTCCCATATCTGTCCGGCTGGGACGGTGAACGGAACCCAAGCTGCGGCCCCGTACGGGGTTCCGGACACTGACGTAGTATTCTCGTTGGCTAGGCCATTAGCGATGCTGGGGCCGACAGGATTAAGAACAAAGTCGCCGCCATAGAACAGGCAGGGACCGGCCGGATTGCCGCATTTCCCGGTAGGGGCGATTGTTGTGGTGTTCTTAAACGGGACCTTCGTAAACGGTCCGTAATCACTGATCGCAGGCTTGGGTGTTCCCTTGTAGTTCTGGGCTGCTGCCGGCTCGGCGAACGGAATCAAGGCTGCCGCCAGCACGATCGAACCGAACGCTCTTTTTACCATTTTTCCCTCCTCCTTATTTCCCCCAAAAAGGGGTTCATGTGTGACCCTACGGTTAGAGAGTCCGAACGGGTCTCAACCCGACGGTTTACCGATCTAACAGAGTGGACCGCTTCAGAAGTCTCCCCGGATCTTGCGAGCGCATTTGATCATCAGAATCCATTCCCCCGCCATTACTCGACGACATCGAGAGTGACCTGAGTCGAACGCGGCAGGCCTCCGCCGGTGGCGTTTATCGTGATCGTGTGGTTTCCGAGCGCCACCCCTTTGCCCACGGTGACTTTCATGGCCGACATTCCCTTACCCGGCGCCGGGATCGTCTTGGGGCTGAAGCTCACGGTCACGCCAATGGGGTAGCCCGTCGCCAACAGGGAAATCGCCGAGTCAAAGCCGCCAGAAACAGTCGTTGTAATCACGGACTTGCCGAAGCTGCCCCTGGCTACGCTAATCGTTGTGGGCGATGCGCTGATCGTGTAGTTGGGAGGCGCCACGGTCACTGCCAAGGACACCGTGACGATTTCGGTGGTACCGCCTGAGGTTCCCTCGACCTTAATGTTATACGTGCCGGCAGCCGTCGATGAGGCTACGGTGATCGTCATGGTTGAATTTCCAGCCCCTGTGATCGAGGTTGGGCTGAAGGTTACGGTCACGCCGGCTGGCTGGCCCGTGGCGGACAACGAAATGGCCGAATCAAAGCCGTTGGTCACCGTGCTGGTAATCGTGGAGGTTAGGGTTTCTGAGGTGCCCTGCGCCACCGAGAACGTAGCGGGCGAGGCTGTAAGGCCGAAGCCAGGCAAGTTGATTGTGCTGAGCAGGCCGTTGATCAGGCTGCTCCCGTTTGGACTCCCCCAGCCCGTGGCCAAATCGTAGCCGACTTCAGCCGAGTAGCCGTTGCTGCCACTGGTGATATCGTGGAAGTCGGTGTCATAGCTCGAGCTCAAACCGATGTTATAGACGGCCGGATTGATGAAGCCAAGCGCGGGTATGCCATCAGCCATGGCCTGTTGATTGGCAAGCGCCAGATAGCCGGCCCACATGGGCGCCGCAAAACTGGTTCCGCCATACTCGTTGGCCGTGCACGTGGTCTGGTCGGCGCAGACGTAAAAGGTGAAATTGGAATTGGCCGAAACGTCCGGGCCGTTGCGATAGCTGTTGGAGCACTCGGAGCAGTAACTGCTGGCCGTCGTCGTCTGCCAGAAAGGAATCGCAAACTTGTCAGGAGAAATGCCGCCGCCGCCGTCGACCCAGGCAGTTTCCGACGCCCAGGGGCCGCCCGCGCTTTGGGTTGTTAAGTCGGTGCCACCGACGCAGATGACGTATGGAGATTCCATCGGCCACCAAGTGTTCGTGGACCTCCATGCGCCGCCGTCGCCGGCCGCTTCAAAGAAGCTCTGGCCCTGCGCCGCCATCTTCTCGAAGAAGGGATCGTCCGTTGTGGGGTCCGGTGGAGGCCAATACCACGACGAGCTCAAATTCAAAGGCAACGGAGGGCACGGAGGAGTATCCGAAGACATGCAACCCAACAGGGCGGTATCGGTGGAACCCACGTACTCGTACACCGTGGTGACGCCCGGGGCCATGCCGCCCGCCTGAGTGATGTCAAGGGTCTGTTCCGTATCGTCACAGGATGGCGCGACGCAGTTGATGGAGGTTCCATCCGTGGAAATGCCGGTGACAGCAAAGTTTCTCGTTTGCCCGGCGTTCGTGTAGTAGGTATTCAGGTCGGCGATATCAAATCCGGCGAACTCCAGCAACCCGATGTTCTGGCCGGAGCCGGTGAGAGCCGTTCCCGCGTAGTAGGCAGCCCTCATGTCGCTGCCGCAGAAGGATTGTTCAGGACAGGAGCCCGTCGTGGCATTAGAGTTCGCATTCGGAATTCGACGCACCAGGGCGGGACGCGGGATCGCATAGTTGTCCAAGCCCGAGATGTGCCAGAGTTGGAAAGGCAGGTCCACCGTAGGCTCCCGGTCCGGAGCATAGAATGTGCGGTTTTCCGTGGGGTGCTGGTAGACACTCATGTTTACATGGAAGGCTGTTTCGATGGTCGCCACGGAACCCTGGAGCTGCACGTCCAAAGCATCGCGGGAGCCGCCAACCACCCTGAAGGCGTTCGCTTTCGCGAAACGAATTACGGCGTCATAATCCTGCTGGCTAGGACCGAACATCTCGGCAAACTCTTGCACCGTAAGGAACCGCCGGTAGGAGGGGTTTGAAGGATCGTAGACCTGCCGCAAGAAACTCTCCAACCCTGCCGGATCGCGCAACGCCAGAACAACATCGATGCGCATAGACCGTCTTGCGGGCAGCCGACCGACCAACCGCGCCTGCCCATTCAGAGTCACTTCGCGCACATGATGGGTTAACAGCGGCAGTGCCTGCGCATGGCTAGCGACATTCGCGATCGAGACGAGCGCGACGATTGTCGCTAAGGATGTACTCAATCTCCTAATCATGATCCCTCCTTTTTTCCCTTTCAGCTCAGACATCTTGCGCGCCGGGCCGTCCGCCCGAGCATCAGGGCTTGCAAGTGCTTTGAGTGAACCGGTTCCATGACGCGCTCCCGCAAAGAGGGGTTACGCTAAAGCACCGGAATCCTATCAAGTCTGTTTGAAGGCTGTCAAACGTCCGAAAAGTTACTCTTGAAGCAGTGGTAATAACCATTTCATAAACCAACAGAATGTATGATCAGACAGAAGAAGGTCTGCCTCGGGTCCACCACCCGGGCCACCCGCGCCGGAATAGTCTTGACATCGCCGACCTCGGAGTCGTATACTTTATAGTTGATAAGGGTACGGTTAGATGCTCAGGAGCTGGTTAGTGAGACGCGCTTCGACCCCGGCCGGGTTTGGCCGCATGAGCCCAGGGCCGTTGCCGTCCCGCGAACCCAGCCGAACCCCGGGGTCCCTTTCGAGGTGTCGGCAGGGGAGATTTAGGCTACTTCATTAGGCTATTGTCACAGCTAAACCCGCAAATCGCTCCAAAAAAAGATTCCTTATGCCAAAGCCACCAAGTCCATTATAATCAGCAGATAAGCTCAAGGAGGGGGGCTAGGCCAAAGCCAAGAAGTCCTTTGTCATCAACAAAACCGGGGCTACATCCAAAGCCAAAATGCGACTCTGAATCTTCGCCGCCAGTTTTTGGATAAGAGCTTAAGAATCTGAAGGTTAAACGTAAGATGCGACCGTACCGGCATCCGCGCCCAAAGCCAAATCCAAAGCCATCTTTGCCAAGGTCTACACGGATTGGGACAGATCGTCCTCGACCGCCAGTTGCGCCGTGCCATTCGCCTCAATGGACGGCGTGAAGGACTTCTTGCCGCGCCGCATGGCCACGATGCCCGTCCGCACCATTTCCAGCACCCCGTAAGGACGAAGCACGTCGAGCAGCCCATCGATCTTGTCTTCGGCGCCGGTGATCTCGATGGTTAGCGATTCCGGCGACACGTCCACCACACGCGCGCGGAACACTGCCGCCAGCTCCAGCACGTGCGAGCGCGCCTCGTGCTGCGCGGCCACCTTGATCATGGCGAGATCCCGCACGATGGCCGCTTCGTGGGTGATGTTCTCCACCAGCAGAACGTTCACCAGCTTGTAGAGGTTGGCCTCGATGCGGCGGGCCTGATCGTGGTCAGCATCAACGGTGATCGTCATGCGCGAAACGTCCGGGTTCTCCGTGCGCCCCACAGTCAGCGAGTCGATGTTGAAGGCTCGGCGGCGAAACAGCGAGGCCACCCGCGTCAGCACACCCGGTTTGTTCTCAACGTGCACCACAAACGTATTCATCATGGGAGCGTATCTACCTGTGCTTCCCGGAGTCGGGATCGAAAATTGAAAATCGAAGATCGAGTTTCGACCTTAGTCGTCGGCTGCGGTCTCCTCGAGCGGATCGGGCCGCCTTATCATCTCGTGCAGCGCTGCTCCGGCCGCCACCATGGGATAGACCGAGTCCTCCTGTTCCACCTTGAAGTCGATCAATACGGGACCGGGGTGCCGGCGGGCGGCCTGAACGGTAGGAACTACCTGGGAGCGTTCGGTCACCACCGCGCTGCGGATGCCGTACGCTTCTCCCAGCTTGGCGAAGTTCGGGTTCAGCAGCGGCGTGGCCGCGTAGTTGCGCTCGTAGAAGAACTCCTGCCACTGGCGCACCATGCCCAAATAGCCGTTGTTGATGATCGCGATGTTGACTTTGAGATTCTCCTGAACCACGGTGGCCAGTTCAGCCATCGTCATTTGGAAACCGCCGTCGCCCACCACCACCCACACCTCTGCCTCGGGTCGCGCGACCTTCGCCCCGATGGCGGCCGGCAGCGCGAATCCCATGGTGCCGAGCCCGCCCGACGTAATCAGAGAGAAGGGCTCTTCGTGCTTGTAGTACTGCGCTTCCCACATCTGGTGCTGGCCCACGTCTGTCACCACCACCGTCTGCGTACCGCGGGCCTCCCGCCAGAGGTCGTTGATCACGTGGGCGGCATAGAGATGCCCGTTGTCCGGCAGGTTCTGGATGTCGCGCACGGCGGCATCGCCTTTCAGGCGGTCGATATAGTCCCGCCACTCCCCGCAGTCGGTGGACTTGATCTGAGGCAGGAGCTCGCGCAGGACCGCGCGCACATCACCGATCAGGGCCACGTCTACCTTGACGTTCTTGTTGATCTCAGCCGGATCGATGTCCAGGTGGATCTTCTTTGCGCCCGGCGCGTACGTTTTCAGGCTGCCGGTGACGCGATCGTCAAAACGCATGCCAACCGCGATCAGCAGATCGGCGTCCTGGATCGTGTGATTCACCCAGGCTTCACCGTGCATCCCCATCATGCCCAGGTTCAGCGGATGGGAAGCCGGAAGGGCGCCGAGGCCGAGCAGTGTCATCGCCACGGGAATCCCGGTGCGTTCCGCGAGTTCGCGAGCCTCTCGCATCGCGCCCGAAACCAGGATGCCGTGACCGGCGAGAATCAAGGGCCGCTTGGCGTTGTGGATGAGTTCGAGTGCCTGGGCGTACTCCTTGGACGTCGGCGAGAGATCGGGACGATAGCCCGGCAACTGGGGCTTGGCCGCCTCCCAGTCGAACTCGCACGAGGTCTGCTGCGCGTCTTTGGTGATGTCCACCAGCACCGGCCCCGGACGCCCGGATCGCGCCACATAGAAGGCCTCGCGGATGGTTCGCGCCACTTCGCCGGCCTGCGTCACCAGATAGTTGTGCTTGGTAATGGGAAGCGTGACGCCCGTGATGTCGGTTTCCTGAAAGGCGTCGGAGCCGATCAGCTTGCTGCCCACCTGGCCCGTGATGCAGACGATGGGGGAGGAGTCCAGCATGGCCGTGGCAATGCCAGTGACCATGTTGGTGGCTCCGGGTCCCGAAGTCGCAATCGCCACTCCCACCCGTCCGCTGGCACGAGCATACCCGTCAGCCATGTGGGTAGCTCCCTGTTCGTGACGCACCAGCACGTGATGGATCGTGCTGTGCTTCAGAGCATCGTAGGCCGGAAGGATCGCGCCGCCGGGGTAGCCAAAGACGTGCTCCACGCCCTCGCGCTCCAGGCAGTCCCAAAGAATCTCGGCTCCAGTTTTCGTCATGACTTCCTGTCCTCTCTGCGGCGCATTGGCCCTCGGGCCGGAGGGAGACAAAACTCGCGGCGCAAGACCCACCCTGAGATAATACCCTACCTACCGGTCGGTAGGTCAAGCGGCTTTGCCAAGCGTGGCCGTCTTGTGATCCCAGCGACCTCGGGCAGGTTGGCGGGTGTCGGTCCGGGACCTGTTCTGCCCCGGCCTCGGGCGGTCCGTTGTCGGCTCGGCCTGTGCTATGCTCTGGCGTTGGAGGGATCGCCTGCCATGACTTTTCTGAACACCCACTACCGCCTCACCCGCAGTCTCACCACCGAAGAACTTGAAAAGGTCGGCATGCTCTCCACCTTGTACGGTATCCGTGGACTGGACTTCGAAGGCCAGGACCTGGTGGTCGAGTACGACGCTTCGCGGATTCATGAAGCCGAGGTCCTGGCCGCCGTGCGCCAGGCAGGTATCCCGGTGGCCGCCGAGAAGCCGATCCCACTCGGTGGCTTCGACTATACGGGCGAGTTCAAGGATTATGCCTGGCCGACCTCGGGGGTTAGCCCCGCCAACCAGAAGAACTGAACAGACGGCTGAAAATCTGCACCCAGCTTGTGCCGGCAAGGTGAGAGGCAAAGAGCATACGAAACGAGAAACGAAAGCACTATGTCTCTTAGGATCAACATTGCGATACTGACGGCCTCGCTCGCGCTGGCCCTTTCTCTGCGCGCCGCTGAGAAGCCTCCGCTCACCCTGGACGAATTCTTCAATTCGGTGGAGATCATCGCAGTCGAGCTTGCCCCGGACGGCCAGTCCGTGGTGATTGAGACCAACCGTGCCGATTGGGACCATAACCGGTTCCGGTCTGACCTCTGGCTCTATCGCGACGGGAGCAGCCCCGGTGCTCCAGGCAGCCTGGTTCCCCTTACCCAGTCGGGCCACGACTCAAGCCCGCAGTGGTCTCCGGACGGCCGATGGATTGCCTTCCTTTCGGACCGATCCCTCCCCACGTCCCCGTCGCCTGCTTCGGAGGAACTGAAATCGGACGACCCGGATGACGATGCCGCCGCTGACAAGGATAAGGAGCTGGAGCAAGTTTGGGTGATCGCGGCCGGAGGCGGCGAGGCGTTTCCCCTTACCCACAGCGAGGAAACGGTGCACGACTTCACTTGGTCTGCAGACTCGCACCTGATCTACTTTGCCACTCGCACGCCCTGGACTTCCGAGCAAGAGGCGTCTTACAAGAAAGAGTGGAAGGACGTGGAACAGTTTCGCGAGTCCGAGCGCGGCGACTCACTTTTCCGGGTCGATGTGGCAGCAGTTGCCAGCCAGCTTGCGGGAACGCCGCCGGCACGCGTGGAGCCACAAACTCTGGCCACTACGCCCTGGCGCATCGAAAAGCTTAGGGCCTCGCCGGACGGGCATAACCTGGCTTTTGTCACGGATTCGCGCTCCGAGCGTCAGGAATCGATCGATGCTTACAACATCGAACTCGTGGACCTGCCGTCGGGCGCCACCCACCTGCTGAGCCACACGCAGGCCATATACGAGAACCCGGCCTGGTCGCCTGACAGCCGGCAGGTGTTTTTCTCGGTCCTGAACGGCTCAGTTGAGAAATCCTACGAAGACGTGCAGCCGCGAGTCTACTCGGTGGGGATCGCCGATCTGTCTCCGCCCAGCGGCGCTCCTGCCAAGGATCACACACGTTGGGGCGCCAGTTTCCAAGGAGCTCTCACCGACTACGCGGCGCTTCCGGAGGGCGGCCTGCTTCTCGCCGGGCGTGAGGGCACCGAGGTACAGCCCTACACGCAGCGCGAGGCCACCTCGGACCTTGCGCGGCAGCCGGGTTGGCCTGGCTCTTTTGAGAATCTCTCCACCGCCCTTCATTCGCCGCGCGTAGCCTTTGTCTATTCTTCGCTCGAGCTGCCCGCCGAGGTGTACCTGGCCGAGAGCCCGGACCAGATGGATAAGGCACGTCCCATCACCTCCTTTAACCGCCTTTTTACCACTCGCGCCCTGCCCGAGGGCAAGCCGTACCACTGGAAGGCCGACGACGGCGCCCCGGTGGAGGGAATGCTGATCTACCCGCCGGGCAAGTTCGGGGCAGAACACCTGCCCATGCTCACCCTGATTCACGGCGGCCCCGAGGACGCCGACGGCAACCACTTTGAGGCTGACTGGTATCAGTGGGCCGCCCTCGCTGCCACCGACGGCTGGCTCGTTTTTGAGCCTAACTACCGGGGCTCCATTGGTTACGGCGATGCCTTCGCCTTGGGGGTCATTGGACCTATCGTCTCGCGTCCCGGCAAGGACATCCTGGAAGGTGTCGACCAGCTTGTACACGATGGCGTCGCGGACCCCGATCATCTTACGGTAGGAGGCTACAGCTACGGCGGCTACATGACGAACTGGCTCATCACCCAGACCACGCGTTTCAAAGCCGCCGTCTCGGGCGCGGGAGCGGTGGAGCACGTGGCCAATTGGGGCAATGACGACACCACGCTTGACGACGCCTACTTTCTGGGCGGAGTCCCGTGGAAGGCGGAGGCCAATTACAACGCCGAGGCCGCCATCTGGCAATTCGGCAAGGTCACGACGCCCACCCATGTGGTGGGGGGCTCGGACGACATCCGCGTCTACGTGGGTGAGGACTACTTGCTGGAGCGCGCGCTTTACACGCGGGGCATCCCCACCAGCCTGCTGATCTTTCCGGGCGAGGGTCACTCGCTCGACAAGAACCCGTGGCACGGCAAGATCAAGGTGCGCGAGGAGCTGAAGTGGCTGGACAAGTACGGCAAGCCGTGAAGGGCTCGGGATCGGCGGCTTGAATGGATTCCCATGCCCCCAGGGTTGGATCGGGACGCTTCCCCGACACCCGAACGTCCGCCGTCCTCGGCTTGCGGCATGCGGACGCGTCCGTGCGCTCCGAGTCTTACGGCGCTATTGTTCTAGTACATCGTACATATAGTTCTTTATATTATGGCACTTTGACGTTAAAATCGGGGCATGCCAAGAGTCGCCCCTAGGATTACCCTGGATTCGATGCAAAAGGCACAGTTGCAAGTCTGGATGCAGGCTCCCTCCACGCCGCAGAGTTTGGCGGTGCGGGCTCGCGTCGTGCTGCGCGCCAGCGAGGGGGAATCCAACCAACAGATTGCCGTCGGCTTGGGATTGCCGCCGATCACCGTCAGCAAGTGGAGGCAGCGCTTTGCCGCCCGCGGCCTGGACGGGCTGCGGGATGCGCGGCGCTCCGGCCGACCCGTCAAACACGGCCCCGAGGTCTGGCAGAGGGTCCAGCACCAGGTGTGTCAGCAACCGAAGTTTCAAAGCCGTTGGAGCGTGCGGACCCTGGCTCGCAAGGTGGGGCTGCCCAGCAGCACCGTGCACAGCATGCTGCGGGCTTCCCGTCTGCAGCCCCATCGCCAGCGAACCTTCACTTTCAGTCCGGATCCTGACTTTGCCGCCAAGTTGTTGGACGTGGTCGGGCTTTACCTGAATCCCCCGAAGAAGGCCCTGGTGCTGTGCGTGGATGAGAAAACGGGAATCCAAGCCCTTGACCGCACCCAGCCGCTTCTGCCTTTGCGGGCCAAGCAGCCCCGGAGCTGGACCAACGAGTATGTGCGGCATGGGACCCACACGCTGCTGGCCGCTCTGGAAATCGCTACCGGGAAGGTTCTGGCCGAAGTGAAGCGACGCACCTCGGTCAACTTCCTGCGTTTCATGAATCAGATCGCCCGCCTTTTCCCCGAGCGGGAGCTGCATGTCATCCTCGACAACCTGAACATCCACAAGAGCGCTGCGGCCCAACGCTGGCTCCAGCGTCATCCCCAGGTCCACTTTCACCATACCCCGACGCATGCCTCCTGGGTCAATCTGGCCGAATGCTTTTTCAGCATCCTGACTCGGTGGGGCCTACAGCAAAGCGTCCATCGCTCCCGGCGGGAACTGAAAGAGTACCTTTTGGAGTTTATTGACCACTATAACCAAACCTGTTCCCCTTTCGTCTGGACGAAAGGGCCGGAGCACTTGCAACACATTATCGAAAAGACCCAAGAGTACCAGGTGGCGCACCCACGGAAATCCCGGCGCCGTCCCAAAAAGAATACTATAAAGCACTAACTGTACGATGTACTAGGCTCCTCAACACAGTTTGCAGAATGCCTCCGTTACGGTAGTAATCCACGTCGATAAGCGAGTCCAGCCGGGCAATCACGTTAAATCGGCGTTTCATGCCGTCAGGAGCCGTAGCCGCGACGGTCAACTCCTGCCGCGGCCGGAGGTCGCCGCTGAGCCCTTCGATGTCGAAGGCTTCGTCACCGCTCAAGCCTAGGCTAGCCGCGTTTTCGCCCCGCTTGAACTCTAGCGGAAGCACACCCATTCCCACCAGGTTACTGCGGTGGATGCGTTCATAGGTCTCGGCGATCACCGCCCGCACGCCCAGCAGCAGAGTTCCCTTTGCCGCCCAGTCGCGCGACGAGCCCGCGCCGTACTCCTTCCCGGCGATTACCAGCAGCGGCACGCCTTCAGTCTTGTAGCGGAGGGCGGCGTCGTAGATGCTCATCTGCACGCCGTCGGGAAAGTGCACGGTGTCGCCGCCTTCGGTGCCGGGCAGGAGCAGGTTCTTCAGGCGAATGTTGGCAAAGGTGCCTCTTACCATCACCCGGTCATTGCCGCGTCGTGATCCGTAAGAATTGAAATCACGCTTTTGCACTCCGTGCTCCAGCAGGAATTTTCCGGCGGGACTGTTCAGTGCGATGTCGCCCGCGGGGGAGATGTGATCCGTGGTCACGGAGTCGCCGAGCAGCGCGAGCACGCGCGCTCCGCGGATGGGAGCCGTCTTGGGCGCCTCCAGTGTCATACCGGTGAAAAAGGGCGGCTCCTGAATGTAAGTGGAGTCCGGCTTGAAGTCGAAGAGATCACCGCCCGTCACTGGAATGGCGTTCCAGGTGGGATTGCCGTCCCAAACGTTGGCGTAACTCTGGCGAAACATCTCGGGCTTCACGGCCCGGCTCTGGGCCTCGACCACCTCGGCCTGAGTAGGCCAAATGTCGCGCAAGTAGACAGGTTGTCCCTCTCGATCCTTTCCCACGGCCTCGCGATCAAGGTCAATATCCACCGTGCCAGCCAGGGCGAAGGCCACCACCAGCGGCGGCGAGGCCAGGTAATTGGCCTTCACCTGCGGGTGCACGCGCCCCTCAAAGTTCCGGTTTCCGGAAAGGACGGCGGCGGCCACCACCGGGCTCTCGCTCACGGCCTTCGCCACCGGCTCGGGCAGCGGCCCGCTGTTGCCAATACAGGTGGTACAGCCGTAGCCTACCAGGTCAAATCCCAGTTGCTCCAGAGCGGGCAGCAGACCCGCCTCCTGCAGGTATTGGGTAACCACTTTGGATCCGGGCGCGAGGCTCGTTTTCACGTAGGAAGGCACCCTCAGGCCGCGCGCCGTTGCTTTCTGCGCCAGCAGTCCGGCGCCGAGCATCACCGAGGGGTTCGAGGTGTTGGTGCAGGAAGTGATGGCCGCGATGACTACGGCGCCGTGGCCCAGGCTCTCTCGCGTGCCGTTTGACTGGACTGTGGCAGTGCGGGTCAAGTCGTCGCCGGCAAGTCCGAAGCCGCGCTCCTTCACCGGCGTTGTCAGCGATTTCCGGAAGGATTCTTTCAGGCGCGAGAGCGGCACCCGATCCTGAGGCCGCTTGGGCCCGGCCAGCGTGGTCTCGACCGCGCTCAAATCGAGTTCGAGGGTATCGCTGAACACAGGGTCTGGGGTAGCGTCCGTGCGGAACAGGCCCTGTTCCTTGGTATAGCGCTCCACGCGATCCACTTCTTCTTCGCTGCGGCCAGTGGCTCGCAGGTAGCGTAAGGTCTCGTCGTCGACGGGGAAAAACCCCATGGTGGCGCCGTACTCGGGGGCCATGTTGGCGATGGTGGCGCGGTCCGGCAGCGTCATCTGGGAGAGGCCCGTGCCGTAAAACTCCACGAACTTCTCCACCACGCCCTTTTTGCGCAGCATCTCGGTCACGGTGAGGACCAGATCTGTGGCGTTCACGCCTTCCTTCAAACGTCCGCGCAGTTTGAAGCCCACCACCTGCGGCATGATCATGTAACAAGGCTGGCCCAGCATGGCGGCCTCAGCCTCGATTCCGCCCACGCCCCAGCCGAACACGCCCAGGCCATTAATCATGGTGGTGTGCGAGTCGGTGCCTACCAGCGAGTCCGGGAACACCTCCCACGCGCCGTTCCTTTCGCGCAGCACCACTACCTTGGCCAGGTACTCCAGGTTCACCTGATGGACGATGCCAGTGGCGGGCGGTACGACGCGGAAGTTTCGGAAGGCCCGCTGGCCCCAGCGCAGGAACTCATAGCGCTCCCGATTGCGCTGAAACTCGATCTCGGCGTTGAGTGCCAGGGCCTGACGAGTGCCGAAGGCGTCCACCTGAACGGAGTGGTCAATCACCAAATCAACCGGAACCAGCGGGTTGATGCGCCCCGGGTCGCCGCCCAGGCGCTTCACGGCAGAGCGCATGGAAGCCAGATCCACCACCGCCGGCACGCCGGTGAAGTCCTGTAGGATCACGCGCGCCGGCCGGAAAGGCAGTTCGCTCGCCGCTGGCTGGGTGGGATTCCAGGCCGCCAGCGCCTCGACATCGTCCTCGGTGGTCAAGCGGCCGTCGAGATTCCGGAGCATGGACTCGAGCAGAATCCTGATGGAGACGGGTAACCGCGAGACTGCGCCGAGGCCGACGTCCTCCAGGCGCCTGAGGCTGTAAAGTGTCGCCGTGCCTCCCGAGACGGATGGAGTGTTGAACTGCTGGCGGGCGCCGAACGGATTTGATTTGGAGGTCTCGGGCATGTTCACGATCCTGAGGAAAGAGGGGACGGGTGCTTGGGCTGGTAGAGATAGAGTTCGCTACCGCCAGGAAGCCTCAGCGCCGTCAGTAGACCGAATCCGGCTTCTTGGATCGGCTGCGTGAATTCCACACCCTCGCTCTTCAGATCTTCGATAGTGGCGCTAACGTCGTCGCACATCAGATAAAGCTGATGGCGGCCTTTCAACGCGTCGCCGGTCGGCCCACGGTCTTCGCTTGTAGGATGAATGCCGAGTTCAGCCGGCGGCAGAGCGAAGATCAGCCAGCCGTGCCCGGCATCAACCGACGGAAAACCCAGCACGTCGCGGAAGAAAGCACGATCGGCGCCTGCGTCCTTCGTGTAGGTCACCACGTGCGCGGCGTTGATCATGGATCTGCCTCGGGAAGTCTGTAACCTATGCTTGGTCAGCTTGAGGCCTGACGGGCTGTACCTGCCTTGACGCGGAGGATTAGCCTTTCTTGCCGTTAGGTCCCTTGCCGTTGCCGCGTCGGCTCGACTTGTCCACGAAGTCGATCAAAGCGTTCAGCTTGTCCTCGGTCTCAACCTGCCTTTGCGAGAGCTCTTTCAGGTTCCGCGCGGTTTCGAGGTTAACCTGCCGAATCTCGTTGCGAAACTTCCGCCCGGCGACCGCCAACTGCGCCACGATGCCCTCCGTGCGGTCGAGCCGCTTCTCGGCTTTGGCGAAACGCATCTCAGCTTTGGCGAAATTGGCTTCCATGCGCGCGTCGAAGCGGGCTTGGTTCTCAAGTAAGAATTGAATGGTCTTCTCAACATCCATGGCGGAACTATTCTAGCACGCGGCCTTCGGTTGCGGGCGAAGGCCGCGGTACACCCGTCTTTTGTCCACCTTGCCATCGGGTCGTGAGGGCCAAGAACACGCGGACGCGTCTTGACAATCGTTGGCGCACGCGAGTCGCGCCTCCGATGGCTCGTAAGTCTTTGAAGTGCTCGCTAACGCCTAATGCTAGGTTTTCTTTAGACTACTGATTCTAAGCGGATTGCGTCCTCGCTTCGCGCTCCGTTTGAGCCGCTTGGCTCCGGTTTTTGGCTTTGTAGGATCCATGGATTCATCTGATTACAAGGGAGTTATAGTAGTATCTAGGTTGGATTCCCCTTCCGGCTTTGGGTGTAGCCTCGTTTTGTTGATTCTAAAGGACATTCCGGCTTTGGCCTAGCCCCCAGATTTTTGTTATATGATTGATTCTAAATCACATTCCGGCTTTGGCATATAGGGGGTGGGGGTGGGATTTACTTGTTGTCTAAGGGGGCTGCGGCCTGCCCGGACCCACTCGAGACTCGATGCTGAATGCTCATCACCACTGGCTACAAGTATGCAACTTTTGCGGCCGCCGCCGTCAGGCAAATTTGGCCTGCCTACCTGAGTCGCCCCCCGGTAGGACGACGCTGCCCGCTAAAGGCGCCGAATTCCCGAGTTTTTACCCGCGGGGTAATACACCCTCTGAACGTATAATCGCGTGAAATGCCGCCTCTTTACGGCCGCCGATGCTTGACTTGCTGGCCGCCCGGAAGATAGAATTTGTGCTCTTATATTGAGCGTTCTCATCCTTGATACCGGGGCCTTGAGGGGAAGGGCCGACGCGGTCTCCTGCGAGATCCGGTCGCTGCCGTAAGCGTGTCCCCGCTCCCGAAGGCTCTGACTGCGCAATCCTGGAGGGGTAAGTTGAAAGGCAATCGACATTCTTCTGTAACGCCTATCCTGCTGGTCCTGTTGGTCTTATTCGGTGGTTTCGGCGCCGTGCGGGCCTCGGCCCAAAGCTACGTCTTTAACGCCAACGCGTTTGCCACCGGAAAGTCGCCGGAAGCGGTTGTGACCGGCGACTTTAACGGCGACGGCCAGCCGGACGTGGCGGTGGCCAATCAGGGCGCCAACACGGTCTCGATCCTGCTCGGCCAGGCGGACGCCACCTTTAAGGCGCACGTGGACTACGCCGTAGGCAGCGACCCGATCGGTATCGTGGCGGCGGACTTCAACGGCGATGGCAAACTCGATCTGGCGGTCGTCAATTCAAGCAGCAACTCCGTCTCTGTGCTGATCGGCAATGGCGACGGCACCTTCCAGAATCAGGCTGTGAACTCGGTAGGCGTGAATCCGCAGTCGATTGCGGCGGGGGACTTGAACGGCGACGGCAAGATGGACCTGGTCGTGGCTAACTTCAATGATAATACGGTTTCCGTACTGCTTGGGAACGGCGATGGGACTTTCCAGGCCCAGGTTACTTACCAGACCGGAACCGGCCCGACATCGGTTGCGATTGCGGACTTCAACGCGGACGGTAAGCTCGATCTGGTTACGGCGGACAAGTCAATCAACTCGGTCTCGGTGCTCCTGGGGAACGGCGACGGGACCTTCCAGGCGCAGGCCGAGTACGCGACGGGCCGGAATCCCGTCCAGGTGGTGGTGGGCGACTTCAATAACGATGGTAAGCCGGACGTGGCTGCGGCCGATGGCGGCGACGGTAACGTCTCTATTCTGATTAACAGCGGCAACTCGACGAAGCTGTTCCCCACGGTCACGACTCCATCCGTCTACACCCTGTGTACCTCGCTCGTGGTGGGCGATTTCAACGGCGACCACAACCTTGACCTGGCGGTATCGAGCGCGAAGAGCAATACGGTGGCGATCCTGCTGGGGCAGGGCAATGGGCAATTCCAGACGTTTGTACCCTACAGTACCGGCGGACTCTCTGGAGGTTCTCCGAATCCGGTGGCGGCGGCGGACATCAACGGCGACGGCCATCTGGACCTGGTGTTCGCAAACCCTCTCGACAGCGACATCTCCGTGCTGCTCAACAATGGTTCCGGCGGCTTTTCGAGCACCGTGACCAGTGCCGCGGTGGCTCAGTTCCCCATCTCGATCGCGGTGGCAGACTTTAATAAGGACGGCATCCTGGATGTGGCCTCCGTCGCGTACTCAGCGACCTCGGCGAGTTCGGTTTCGGTGCTTCTCGGCAAGGGCGACGGCACCTTTAGCAGCGCGGCGAATTACCCCACCGGTAACGCCGCGGACACGGACCCTCAGTTCGTGGCGGCGGGCGACTTCAACGGCGACGGCTACCCCGATCTGGCCATTGCCAATTTTGGCGACAACACCGTTTCCATCCTGCTGAACAACGGCGACGGAACATTTCCGACGTCCGGCACCATCCCGACGTATGCGACTGGAATCGGTCCCACGTCCGTGGCCGTTGGCGACTTCAACGGTGACGGGATCCTTGATCTTGCCGTCGCCAATTCCACTGACGGCACGGTTTCCATTCTGCTCGGCAACGGTCTCGGTGGCAAGGGCAACGGCACCTTTGGAATCCAGAAGGCATACTCGGCCAGCGGTGTGATAGGGGCTCCGAGCCCGTCCTGGATCGTGGCCGCAGACGTGCACGACAAGGTTGGCAGCGGCAACGGCGTTCTGGATCTCGTAGTGGCGGACACTCTTACTCCGCTTGCGCCCGGCGGTAAGAATTCGGGTGTCGACGCAGTTTCAGTGCTGCTCGGCAACGGTGACGGCAGCTTCAAGACGGCCACTCAATACTCCACCGGCACGAATACCGCACCTTCGTCCGTGGTGGTGGGCGACTTCAATGGGGACGGAATGCCGGACATTGCCACCGCTAACAGCGGCACGGGGTCGGTCTCGGTGCTGCTTAACATCGGAAGTGGAGCGTTTGGCAGCGCTACGTCGTACGCCGCCGGCCAGGAGGCCGTTGGAATCGCGGCGGCCGATCTCAATGGCAGTGGCAATCTCGATCTCATTGCCGGCACCACCGCCAGCTTCACCAACACGATCTCGACGCTGCTCGGCAACGGTGACGGCACTTTCCAGATCCATGTCGACCACGCCACCGGGCTCTCGCAAGCGCCCGACCGGCGCCTGCCGGTGGTGGCGGGGGACTTCAATGGCGACGGCAATCTCGATGTGGCGGTTGCCGACGAGCAGACGAACGTGGTGGAAGTGTATCTCAACCAGCCTGCCATCGCCTTTTCTCCCGGCACGCTCACCTTCGGCAGCGTGCCAGTAGGGTCCAGCAGTACGGATTGTGGCCAGGCGACGTCGACGACCTGTACGGTGACAGTCAGCAATACAGGGACCACGCCGATCACCCTGACCAGCATCGTGGCCAGCGGTGACTTCACCCAAACCAACACTTGTCCGTCGAGTTCGGCCAGTCTTGCGCAGGGTACGAGCTGTACCGTGAGCGTGATCTTCACTCCCGCCGCCAGCGGCTCCCGCACCGGCAGCCTTACGGTTACAGACAGTATAGCCAGCAGCCCGCAGGCCCTGGCGCTGAGCGGTACGGGAGTGGCGCCCGCCGTCACCCTGGCGCCGGCCAGCCTCACCTTCGCCGCCCAAAACGTCGGTACCACGAGCGCGGCCCAGACGGTGACGCTAACCAACAACGGCAGCGGCACGCTGGCCATTACCTCGATCACCCCCAGTCCTCAGTTCGGCGAGACCAACACTTGCGGCAGTTCGGTGGCCCAGGGGGCGAACTGCACCATCAGCGTTACCTTCACACCCACAGCGGCCGGGTCTCAGACAGGGACGATCGCGATTACCGACAACGCCAGCGGCAGTCCACAGAAGATAACGCTCACCGGGACCGGCAATGGGCCGGCGGCCAGCGTGTCACCTACCACGGTCAATTTCGGTTCTCAGCCGGTGGGGTCCACCAGCACAGCGCAGGTGGTTACATTGACCAATACCGGCAATCAGAACCTCTCGGTGACAAAGATCACCACAGCGGCTCCTTTTGCCCAGACGAACAATTGCACAACCGTTGCCGCCAATTCCTCCTGCACCATTAACGTGAGCTTTTCGCCGACCGCGTCAGTGACCTCGTCGGGAGCCGTGACGATCACCGATAACGCCGCCGGCAGTCCGCAGACGGTGACTCTCAGCGGCACCGGCAGCACCGGTCCGTTCGCGGTGCTTTCACCGGCCAGCGTCACTTTCACCACCACCAATGTGGGGAGCTCGTCGAGCCAGACCGTCACGCTCAGCAACACCGGGAACGCCTCGCTTAGCATCACCGGCATT
>DATDGR010000191.1:0-5100 GCA_036521995.1 Terriglobia bacterium
CACTTCGAAGCCACGCCGCCGGTGGTTACTGAGCCTGCGCGCCTGAACATGCTCACCGCCATCCGCAGAACGCTGGAGCATGAGCTGAAAACGAATCCGGCGATGCACATCCGATAATATTCATGGTCGGCTCCTTTCCCGGCCAGCCTTGGTCGTGGACAACCCCAAGTCTACCGGCGATCCGGAGCCGACGCCGTTATCTAATCAGACCTCCGTTTCTTGAGGTCCGCGGCTTTTCACGTGGCCGAGGGAAAGGCCGCGACCGAAAAACACGGGGCGTGTTACCTGTCGTGTCGCTTACCGATGCCGTAACACTGAGTTGTGAACTTACCTTCGTGCTCGAAGCGGTCCATAATCGCCGCGAACAAACCGAAGGAGGATTCCATGACGGGCGAGCGAGGAAATCGCGTATGGGCGGCACCGGCGGTTGTCGTGATTCTGATGGTGCTGCCGGCGGCGATCGCCTTACCGGCGCAGACCTTAACCACGCTGCACAGCTTTGACGGCACGGACGGCGCTTATGCCGTGGCGCCGCTCGTCCAGGCTACCGACGGGAACCTCTACGGGACAACCTACGCGGGCGGGGCTAGGAACGATGGGACCATTTTTAAAATCACCCCAAATGGCACGCTGACAACCCTGCACAGCTTCAATGGTGACCCGGATGGCGAGTGGCCCAGCGGAAGGATGGTCCAGGCCACCGATGGGGACCTCTACGGGACAACGCTCTACGGCGGAGCCAGCGGTAGCGGTGGCACGGTTTTTAAGATTACCCCGGCGGGCACGCTGACGACGCTTTACAACTTTTGCTCCCAAAGCGGTTGCACCGACGGCTACGACCCAGATGCCGGGCTGGTTCAGGGTAGTGACGGCAGTTTTTACGGGGCTACCGGTGGTGGCGGAACGGGCGGCGCCTGCAACGGAGGGTGCGTGACAATCTTCAAAATTACCTCGGGGGGCGCGCTGACCACGCTCTACAGCTTTTGCTCCCAGATTGGTTGCGCGGACGGCAACACGCCTATTGGGCTTATCTGGGCCACCGATGGGAACCTCTACGGCACAACGTCCGCGGGCGGGACCAACAATGAAGGCACGGTGTTCAAAATCACCCCAAGTGGCACACTGACGACGCTTCACAGCTTCGACAACACGGACGGCAGCGGCCCCTCGGGACTGGTCCAGGCCGCCAATGGGAATTTCTACGGGACAACGTCCTATGGCGGGGCCAACTCCTGCCTGACCGTCGTCGGCACCTATCTTGGCTGCGGCACGGCTTTCAAAATCACCCCGAACGGCACGCTGACGACGCTCTACAACTTTTGCTCCCAAAGCGGTTGCACGGACGGTTACAACCCCGCCGCGCTGTTGGTCCGCGCCACCGATGGGAGCGTCTACGGGACAAGCGTCTACGGCGGCAGGTCGTCCTGTGATATTAACGGCTTCCTTCTTGGCTGCGGTACGATCTTCAAGATCACGCAAAGCGGCACGCTGACGACGGTGGTTAGCTTCGAAAGCGTGGACGGCGAGAGCCCCTGGGGCGGGCTCGTTCAGGACACGAATGGGAACTTCTATGGCACAACGTCCTATGGCGGGAACAACGGGTATGGGAATGGGACGGTTTTCAGCCTGTCGCTAGGTCTGGGCCCGTTTTTGGAAACGCAACCGCCCTTCGGCAAGGTGGGATTGGCCGTCAAGATTCTGGGGACCAATCTGAAGGGCGCGACCAGCGTCTCCTTTAACGGCACGCCGGCTGTCTTCAAGGTGATCTCGCCTTCCGAAATCGGGGCCACCGTACCGGACGGCGCGATCACGGGCACAGTCCAGGTGGTAACGCCCAGCGGCACGCTATCGAGCAACGTGCCCTTCCGGGTCAGGTGAGGGGGCTGTGCACCCAGCCGCTGGATTCCCGCCCTTCGACAGGCTCAGACCTTGGCCTGAGCGGAGCGAATGGGGCAGGCTCTTCGCGGGAATGACCATTGGGCGACGCGCCAATTGGGTCGAGGCGCTGCGCCCCAGCACCGTAACCCCCGCGGAAGCGGGGGCCCAGGCCTTGCGCTGTCGTTCGCGGACACCCGGCCGGGGCGGCCTGCGATTCTCCTTGACAGGCGATTCCGGTATAGCATAGTTTATAATACTTGAGATATATTTCGCTTTGAGCCTGGCCGAAGGGGAGTGTGATTCAGATCAGCCGGGCTGGGATTTCCTCTTGTTTCTGGTCACCATGCTCGCTCACTTCCAACAAAAAGGCGGCGCGAAAGTGCGACTGGCAGCGAGAATGCGCGCGGACAAATCGCTCGCCTGGAAGAGGGGAGGCTGGAGGGCATCCGGCAGGAACATCGAATTATGAACGAACGAACCCAGCGACTTGCAGAAAATAAAGCAGATACCATTTTTGGAATTTTCGAGAACCCAGCATCTTATTGAAAGCAAATAGACTTATGTGCATAAATCCAGCGACTTGCTGATAATAAGATCCTTACGCCGTAAAGAGGGGTCGAAAAACAGCGGCCAACATTGATTTTCGGGGCAAAAGCGGCGGTTTTGGCCGTCCGCCTCCCGGACCGGGGGCAGCGCCTTTCACAGGCTTATGAAAACAAAGGCATCATGGCTGCGGAAAGTATCGGTCAGATAGGAGCGGCCTGACGATCAGGCCAGGAAGACGCCTTTAGAATCAGTGTGATACGAAATCGCTTCTGGCCGTTGCCGGTCGCTGAGAAATGGAGAGCTCAGGCCGGGCCAACGGCGCTAAAATCAGCGGATGGTCAAGTAAGCGTCAACTTCCGGTCGGCTTCCGCTCCGCCATCTGCTGGGAAGGGTCATCGCATGACCGACGACCAAGCCTATATCCGATTCGTCCACGTCTCCAAGGCATTCGGCGACCAGCCCGTGCTGGAGGACATCAGCTTCGACGTCCGGCGGGGCGAAATGGTGGTGGTGATGGGCAAGAGCGGCGTGGGCAAGAGTGTGATACTCAAGCATCTCATGGGCTTTTTGCAGCCCGACTCCGGCGAGGTATGGGTGGCGGGACGCGAGGTCTCGCGGCTCCCCGAGCGTGAACTGCTGGATGTGCGGCGCTCGGTGACCATGGTATTCCAGTCGGGGGCGCTGTTCGACTCGCTGACCGTGGCTGAAAACGTGGCCTATCCCATGCGCGAGAGCGCGCTGCGCAACCAGCCCATACCCGAGGACCAGATTCAGGCGCGGGTGGACGAACTGCTTGGCCTGGTGGAGATCAGCGAGACTCGCGACCTGATGCCTTCGGACTTGAGCACCGGCATGAAGCGCGCCGTGGCCATCGCGCGGGCGCTGGCGGCCGAGCCCGAGGGCATCCTGTATGACGAACCCACCACGATGGTGGATCCGGTGATGGCCGCCACGGTCGGCGACCTGATTTTGAAGCTCAAGCGCCAGACCGGTCTCACCTCCGTGGTAGTAACGCACGACGTGAGGCTGGCGCGCAAACTGGCCGACCGGGTGGTGTTCCTGGTGGACGGCCGGGTGGCGTTTTTCGGTTCCGTCCGCGAGATGGATGAGTGCGAAGATCCCATGGTACAGGCATTCATCTATCTCGATGAAACCCCGCTGTTGGCATAACAAGTTCCGCGGCTCCTTGGCATGAAATCCAAGCAGGCCATGACGCTCGACCGGCTGCTTTCGCGCTACGGCGTCGCCTCGCGGTCGGACGCGCGGCAGGCGATCACAGGGGGGCGCGTGCGGGTGAACGGCGGCGTCCAGCGCGATCCGGAGTGCTGGGTGACGCCCGGCAAGGATCAGGTACAACTGGACGGCAACCGCCTGCGGCCCCAGCGCAAGGTGTGTCTGCTCTTCTACAAGCCCAAGGGCGTGATTGTGAGTCACGGTGATCCGGGAGGGCGAAAGACGATCTACGATTACTTGGGCGGCCAGACGCCGGGAAAGCCGGCCTGGCTCTCACCGGTAGGCCGGCTCGACAAAGACACTTCGGGATTGCTGCTGGTGACCAACGACACCGAGGTTGCCCATTTTGTGACCAGCCCCGCGTCCAGAGTGCCAAAGACGTACTTGGCGAAGGTCAGTGGCCTGATGGACGACGAGACCATCGGCCGCCTGGCGGGTGGCGTCCGCATGAAGCGCGGGGACGAGGCCCAGCCGCTCTCCGTCCGGCGTATGGAGGATCGCGGCAAGTACACGTGGCTGGAAGTCGTGCTGACCGAGGGCAAAAATCGCGAGGTGCGCCGCATGGTGGAGGCCGTGGGCTTCAAGGTGTTGAAGCTCGTTCGCACCGCCATTGGACCCTTAACGCTGGCGGGACTCGAAGTAGGCCGGTCGAGGGTACTTACAGACCGGGAAATCTCGGCCTTGCGGAGGTCGGTGGCATCTATCGATGGCATCTAATCGATCAGGTTCCGCCTACCTACGGCGCAATTCGCAAGTCGCAGGGTCCGGACCTGCTGTGACGTGCTATAATGACATCTGGTTGTTTGTGGGGGCGTACCGGTTTCGACGGGAGCCGTTGCGCTTAGAAGGCATGCCGGGGGCCACACCACCCGTAATCGGCGTGGAACATACAACTGCCAACACGCAGTTTGCTCTCGCTGCCTAATTAGGGCGGCGCGTCTCCTTCACCCGGCCCGCCGGGTGGAACGAGATGTCATCAAAGCGGGCTGGTCCGGGGCTTCCCGTCTGAAAGCTTCGGGCGAGACTCTCGCGTCAGCGAGGGGATCAGGCTAGCCGGCGGTTCGTTCTTGCCCGCTCCTTAGGGCCGTCGGCGAAAGCTGAAAGCGAACGGGACAAGCATGTAGGCTTCTAACCGTAAAGCTTTTCGGACGGGGGTTCGACTCCCCCCGCCTCCACCATTTAAGTTGTTCATTGTCAGTAGCTTGAAGCACTCCATTGTTCCTTGCAGCTCTGAAATGACGCCCGAGTACGCTTGCTTCATCCGGCCGGAATCTGAACCTAAGTACTGCCGTTCGCAAATAAAGTGACGTATTATTTGACGCATGGGCTGAGGTGTTTCTGATACGCTTAGCATCGAGGGGGTGCCCTCTCGATGCCGAGAAGAAGCCCATGTGCTGTAGTCTTGTCTGGAGATGAACGGCGACATTTAGAATCTATGGCGCG
>DATDGR010000192.1:0-9907 GCA_036521995.1 Terriglobia bacterium
ACTTCAGTGTTTCGACTCGACACTCACCAACGATTTCCGCATCCCTAAGGCCAACAACCGCCACCCCAACGCCTCTAATTTCCTGGTAGAATGCGCCTTTTTAACACCAATTTTTGCGTTTCGCACCAGAAACTAGTCTAGCGCCGAAGGCGGCCCATAGCGAGTGATGAAGAAGATGACCGACCAATCAGTGATCCACAACCTCCATATCCAGAACCTGTTGTCGTTCGGGCCCGACTCTCCACAGATCAAGCTTCGACCCCTTAGCGTGCTGATCGGACCCAACGGCTCTGGCAAGTCTAACTTGATTGAAGTCATCGGACTGCTGCAGAGCACGCCTAAGGACGTAGCTCTGCCTCTTCGAGAAGGCGGGGGCATCGTTGAGTGGCTATGGAAGCGTCCTCGACGTCGTCAGCTCCTAGCGGAGGGCCTTCGCCTGCCCACGGCCACCATCGAAGTATCGGCCAGCCCGCCGCACGTAGCGGGGCCGATTCGCTACCGACTGTCGTTTACTGGGGTGAACTATCAGTTGGATATCAGGGATGAGTGCGTCGAGTCCGAGGTGCCCTCCAGCCGCCGGAATGGCGTACAGCCCTTCTTCGCGTATATCAATGGACGTCCTATGCTGAGAATGGATGGTGTCCAGCGTGATCTTCTCCGAGAGCAAATCAACCCTCAGCTCTCGATCCTGGCCCAGCGGAAAGATCCCGCGCAGTATCCGGAGCTCACCTACCTGGGCCAGCTTTTCGGCGAAATTAGAATCTACCGGAACTGGGAGTTCGGACCGATCTCAGATGCGAGGAACCTGTTTGGCCCGGAGCAGAGCACGGCGTTTTTGGAGGAGGACATCAGCAACCTTGGACTGATGTTGAATAGGCTCAACTCGGACCCCGAGAGCAAGGCAGAGCTACTGAAGTATCTCAAGATATTCTACGAGGGAGCCGAGGCTATTGAGACTCCAATCGAGGGGGCTTTGGTCGACGTTCGTCTGATCGAAAGAGGCGGTGTGGGAATCTCGGCTGTCCGCTTGTCAGACGGCACGCTTCGGTGGCTTGCGTTGCTCACCATTCTGCTTCACCCATCTCCGCCACCTCTCGTATGCATCGAGGAACCGGAACTCGGCCTTCATCCCGACATCATTCCGCCTCTAGCGCAGTTATTGCGAGAAGCCTCGGAGCGTATGCAACTGGTCGTCACCACACACTCCGACTTTTTGGTGAATGAGTTGAGCGATGTCCCTGAAACAGTTAAAGTGTGCGAAAAGGAAGATGGTTCAACAATATTGAGGCGGTTGGAGCCTAAGAAACTTTCGGCGTGGCTGAAGACTTACAGCCTGGGCCATCTGTGGCGGAAGGGTGAAATCGGGGGAAACCGCTGGTGAGTGTGAGTGTCTACGTCGAAGGCGGTGGCGACTACAAGCACACCGACACCGCTACTGCCTGCCGGCGCGGGTTTCGAGAGCTGTTCGAAAAGCTCGGTATACCTGCGCGCCGACTTAGCATTATCGCTTGCGGCAGCCGGAGCGAGGCATTCAAAGACTTCCAGAGGAGGCTCCGTCGGCGAACCGATGAGTTCGTGATCCTCCTTGTGGACTCAGAAGGTCCGGTCGGGGCACAAACTAGCTGGGCCTATCTCAAGGCCAAGGACAACTGGAGGCGTCCGACAGGAACCGATGATCAGGCGCACCTGATGGTTCAATGCATGCAGGCTTGGTTTCTTGCGGATAGGGAAGCGCTGGGTGAGTTCTACGGGCAAGGATTTCTTGCCGGTTCACTGTGCCGGGTAACGCGAACGTTGAAGACGCGTCGAAGGGGGATCTCCTGGCCGGTTTGTCGAGGGCGTCGCGAAAAACTAAGAAAGGCCCCTATGACAAGACAGGGCATGGGTTCGAATTGTTGGCGCGCATCGACCCGCTGAAAGTAGGAGGTGCATCCTGTCATAGCGCCAGGCTATTTGGGGTTATGATTCGCAAGACAGGCACGGCCCGTGATACCTGAAGCCTGCGGTCGGCATATGTCAGCTTCCATGTTTCAAGAAATTCACATCCAGAACTACGCGGTGATCGAAAGCCTGACCGTCGAGTTTCACTCCGGACTCAACGTGCTCACGGGTGAGACGGGCTCCGGCAAGTCCATCCTGGTGGACGCGCTCGATCTGGCTCTGGGTGGACGCGCCTCGCCCGACGTCATTCGCACCGGGTCGGATCGCGCCACCGTGACAGTGATGTTTCGGATTGAACCAACTAGCGGGGCCTCGGCCGGGAGTGGGCGGGGAAGACGCGAAGCCCCGGGACCGCCCTGGCTGGACTGGCTGGAGCGCTACGGCGTGGGAGGTGAGGGCGAGTCCGAAATCATGCTGCGCCGCGAGATTCAGACGGGAGGACGCAGCCGCCTGCTCGTGAACGACGAGCCCGTGACGCTGGCCGCCGCCCGCGAACTCGCGCCTCTGCTGATCGAGGTCCACGGGCAAGGCGAGCACGCCGCACTGCTGCTGCGGGAGACCCAGCTTGATCTGCTGGACGCCTTTGCCGGCACCGGAGGAGGTCTGGCTGAAGTTCGCGGCTGCTATGCGCAGCGACGTGAGCTCGAAGCCGAATGGATCAGTCTCAACCAGAGCGAGCAGGAGCGCCTGCGCGCCCTGGACCTGCTGCGCTTCCAGGTCGACGAGCTGACGAAGGCCCGCCTGGAGCCCGGTGAAAATGAGCGGCTCGAGTCGGAGCGGGCGGTGCTGCGCAATATCGAGAAAGTGCGCTCGGCGGCCGCGAGCGCCTATGCCGCGCTCTACGAAGACGAAGGTTCAGCCGTCGCGAGACTGGCGGCAGTGTACCGGGGGCTTGAAGATCTTGCGCGCTATGACCGCGCCCTCGATCCGTACCGCGAGCCTCTGGCGGCCGCCAGGGCTGGCTTCGACGATTTGGCACGCGCTCTCGGCGCCTACCTCGGCAGACTCGAAGCCGATCCGGGCCGCCTCGAGGAGGTGGAGGATCGGTTGGCCTTGCTCGATCGGCTGAAGCGGAAGTACGGCGGGACGGCGCAGGAGATGCTGGCCTTTGCCGAGCGTGCGCGCGAGGATCTGTCGCGGCTCGAGCACGCCGACGAACGCCGCGAGGGGATTCGACAGCAGCTCGAGGCGGCCACCGCGGCCTACCGTCAAGCTGCCGAGGCGCTTTCCCGCGACCGCCGCGCGGCCGCTGGCCGGTTCGCCCGCGAAATACACAAGGAGCTGGCGCAGCTTGGCATGGAAAAGGCGCGCTTCGAGATCAGCTTCGAAGGCGCGAGCGCCCCCGCGGCGACGAGCGAGGACGCTGCAGCCGATCCGGCCGGGTTTGCCGGCGGACCGAAGGGCATCGATCGCGTGACTTTTCTGGTGTCACCTAATCCGGGCGAGGAGTTGCGGCCGCTGGACAGAGTCGCTTCCGGAGGTGAGATTTCGCGCCTGATGCTGGCGCTCAAGACCGTGATCGCCGGCAACGCCGCGGACGCCAACGGCGATCTCGTCGGTCGCACGCTGGTGTTCGACGAGGTTGACGCCGGGATTGGCGGGCGAGTGGCGGAATGCGTGGGCGAGCGGTTGAAGCGCCTGGCACGCGAGAACCAGGTGCTTTGCGTGACCCACCTTCCGCAGATCGCCTGCTTCGCCGATCACCATTATTCCGTTGAAAAGCTCGAGCGGGCTGGAAGGACCTTCGCCGCCGTTCAGTATCTGGCCACGGAGAGGGAGCGCGCCAGCGAACTCGCTCGCATGCTGTCGGGCCGGCGGATCACCGAAGCCGTCCTCGAGCACGCCACCGCCATGCTGAAACAGGGTTCCCGCCGCTAGCATGGATTTGTCCATGAGGGTCTCGCGGCGCATCCCGGAAATTGCGATAGCGGCGTAATACAATTTTCATCATCAAAGGTGTATTCTAAGTCGTGGCGCTAAGACCGAATTACGGCTGGGCCTTCTGAAGGCCCCTTGATACGACATCAGGAGGAAGCATCATGGCAACGCTGGTGAGCAGCACGGGACTCGAGCAGTATCTCGGAGACCAAGCCGAGTATCTGCTGGGGTTCAGTAATCCCAAGATTTCGAAAGAGCGGCTTCATCTGCCCGGACCCGACTTTGTAGACCGCATCTACGCCATCTCCGATCGCAACAACCGCGTTCTCGTCAACCTGCAGCGCATCTTCGGTCACGGGCGCCTGGGCCGGTCGGGCTACGTCTCGATCCTTCCGGTGGATCAAGGCGTCGAGCACTCCGCCGGGGCGAGCTTCGCCAAGAACCCCGACTATTTTGACGCCGAGAACATCGTCAAGCTGGCCGTCGAAGGCGGCTGTAATGCCGTCGCTTCCACCTTTGGAGTGCTGGGCGCCGTAGCGCGAAAGTACGCCCACAAGATTCCCTTTATCGTCAAAATGAACCATAACGAACTGCTGACCTACCCCAACAAATTCGACCAGATTCTGTTCGGCACCGTCAAGGAGGTTGCGGACATGGGTGCGGCGGCCGCAGGCGCTACCATTTATTTCGGTTCCGAGGAAAGCGACCGCCAGATCGTCGAAATCAGCCAGGCCTTCGCGCTGGCGCACGAGATGGGCCTAGCCACCGTCCTGTGGTGCTACCTGCGAAACCCCGCCTTTAAGAAAGACAAGGATTATCACGTGGCGGCCGACCTCACGGGGCAGGCCAACCATCTGGGGGTTACCATCCAGGCCGATATCATCAAGCAGAAGCTGCCGGAGAACAACGGCGGCTACGTCGCGCTCAACATGGGAGACTCGAGTTACGGCAAATTCGACACGCGAATCTATACCGACCTCGCCAGCGATCACCCCATCGATCTGTGTCGCTACCAGGTGGCCAATTGCTACATGGGCCGGGCCGGACTCATCAACAGCGGTGGAGCGTCGGGCTCGCACGATTTCTCGGATGCCGTGAGCACGGCCGTAATCAACAAGCGCGCCGGCGGTACCGGGCTGATCTCGGGCCGCAAGGCGTTCCAGCGCCCGATGAAGGATGGCGTTGCGTTGCTTAATGCGATTCAGGACGTCTATCTCAGTCCCGAAGTGACGGTAGCCTAGAACGCAGCCTCGGCGTGAGCAAATGAGAGGAGCCCGGAACGATGGCAACGGCGCAAACCGTTTTCCTGTTCGACGTGGACAACACGCTGCTCGACAATGACCGGGTGACCGCCGACCTCAAACGCCACCTCGAGTCGGAGGTCGGGCCGGACCGGGCTCGGCGTTACTGGGAGATCTTCGAGATCCTGCGATCGGAGCTTGGTTACGCGGATTACCTGGGCGCGTTGCAGCGCTACCGGATCGAACATCCGCACAGTTCGAACCTGCTGGCGGTCTCCTATTTTATGATGCGCTATCCCTTCGCGAACCGGCTCTTCCCCGGCTCCATTGATGCCGTGGAACACGCCGGGCAGGGGGGTACAACCGTGATCCTGTCGGACGGCGACGTGGTCTTCCAACCGCACAAGGTGTACCGGTCCGGGCTCTACGAGGCGTTCGAGGGCCGGGTGCTGATTTACGTCCATAAGGAGCAGGAGCTGGAGGATGTCGAGCGGCAGCATCCCGCGGAGCGATACGTGATGATTGACGACAAGCTGCGCATCCTCACGGCGATCAAGAAAGCGTGGGGAGCGCGCGTCACCACCGTCTTCGTGAGGCAGGGACACTATGCCCACGACCCCAAAGCCCTGGCCGAGTATCCGCCTGCCGACGTGAGTATCGAGGGCATCGGAGATCTGGCCGAGTTCAGTCTCGCCGATTTGCAAGCCAACCCCGTGCAATGCTCCTGAGCGGCCGGTCGCAGCGGAAGGACGAAGCGGCTCAGCATGATAGACTCGCTCTCTTCCGGCTCTCTGTCGGCACGCTGGCCCACTTGACTCCATGCCCCGAGTTTTCCTGGTTGACACCGACACGGCTTCGGACGATGCCGTGGCCCTCATCATGGCCTTATGTGCCGCCGACGTTCAGGTAGCCGCCATCACCACAGTTGCCGGGAACGTTGACGTCGGGCAGGCCACCAGAAACGCCCTTTACACGGTCGAGTTGTGCGGTGCCCGCGCGCCGGTGTACCGGGGCGCCGGCAAACCTCTGGTTCGCTCCCATCAGGACGCCACCTGGTTTCACGGTCGCGACGGTTTGGGTGACCATGGCTATCCCGCGCCTCAAAGTGCGCCGGGAAAGCTGCACGCCGTGGACGCGATGATCGATGCGATGGAGGCTAATCCAGGACTGGTCCTGGTCACGCTGGGACCCCTCACCAACCTCGCCTTGGCGCTGGCGCAGAAGCCTGAGATTGCCGGCAAAGTGGGCCGCGCGGTGGTGATGGGAGGCGCTCCCTGCTGCGAAGGAAACGTGACTCCGGCGGCGGAATTTAACATCTGGGCCGATCCCGAAGCCGCCCGCATCGTCTTCCAAAGCGGCCTTCCCATTGAGTTGATTGGATGGCATCTGTGCCGCGGCGAGGCCGTTCTGAACGGGCAAGATATCGACCTCGTTTGGGGGTTCAATACCAAACTCGCCCACTTTGCCATCGAGTGCAACGGCCACGCTCGCCAGGCTCTTCTCGAACAGACCGGTGAACAAGGCATCGCACTGCCCGACGCGGTGGCCATGGCCATCGCCCTTGATCCCAGCATCGGCACTTGCTGGAGCGAGCACTTTGTCGAGGTCGAGACCTCGAGCGAGCTCACCCGGGGCATGACCGTTGTTGACCGCCTCAACGTGGCCGCCGACAGCCGGAACCAGGCCGTTTGGACCGCGCTGCTTGCGAGTGGCGGCAAGGCCAAAGTGTGCTGGACCATCGACACCGGGCGCTGGAAGGATGCGCTTTATTCGGCCCTCAGGTGACTCGCAGGGGAGACCGTTGCTGGAACGACTGTTCAAGCTGACCGAAAACCAGACCACCGTGCGGCGCGAGTTGCTCGCCGGGCTCACCACCTTCGTCACCATGGCATACATCATCGTAGTGAACCCGCGCATCCTGTCCGAAGCCGGGATGCCGATCGAAGGAGTACTCTTTGCCACCTGCCTCTCTTCGGCGGTGGCGACGCTGGTGATGGGCCTGTGGGCGAACTATCCCATCGCGCTCGCACCCGGCATGTCGCTGAACGCCTACTTCACCTACTCCATCGTGATCGGCAGAGGGGTGCCCTGGACCACGGCGCTGGGCGTGGTGTTTCTTTCCGGACTGCTCTTCCTGGTGCTCACCCTGACCCGGGTACGCGAACAGATTGTGAACGGCATCCCCAACTGCCTGAAGCACAGCACGGCGGCCGGAATCGGACTCTTCATCGCTTTTGTGGGCCTGAAGAATGCGAAGCTGGTGGTGGCGCAACCGGCTACCTTTGTGGCCCTGGGCAGTTTCTCGGACCCCCAGGTTCAGGTGGCGGTTTTTGGACTGATCTTGACGGCCGTGCTGATGGCCCGGTTTGTCAGGGGAGCTATCCTGATTGGCATTGTGGCCACGACCGCGGCCGGTATCTTCCGTGGACTCGGCCATTGGCCGCGGCACCTTGTGTCGCTGCCTCATCCCTCGGGAACTCTCCTGAAGCTCGATCTGGCCGGGGCCGCGCGCCTTGGCCTGCTGGAGCTTATCTTTGCCTTCTTTTTCGTGGACCTGTTTGACAACGTGGGGACCCTGGTGGGCGTGTGCGAACAGGGCGGATTCATGCGGGACGGCAACCTGCCGCGCGCTGGACGCGCCCTGTTGGCCGATGCGGTGGGCACGCTCTTCGGTTCTGTCACCGGAACCTCGACCGTGACCAGCTACATCGAAAGCGCCGCCGCCGTGGCGGCTGGAGCGCGCACCGGCCTCGGAAACGTAGTGATCGCCGGGCTGTTTCTGGCTGCGCTGTTTCTTTCGCCTGTGATCAGCGCCGTTCCCGGTTACGCCACCGCTCCGGTGCTCATCCTGGTGGGCGCACTGATGTGCCAGACAGTCGCACGCGTCAACTGGAACGACTTCAGCGAGGCGTTCCCTGCCTTTCTCACCATACTGGCCACGCCGCTCACTTTCAGCGTCGCCACCGGCCTAAGCTTGGGTCTCATCTCTTACACGCTGGTGAAGCTCGGGTGCGGAAGACATCGCGAAATCAGCCCGCTGATCTGGGTTCTTACGATCCTGTTTCTGCTCCGCTATGCCTATCTTGCGGTCGAATGAGAGGTCCAATGGTTCATCATAGAAACAACGAGGCAAACAGAGAGAAGCCAGGAGGCCGAAAGCAGAAGGGAGGTTGAGGATGCTGCTGTCTCTTACTTTCCCCTCTCCTGCTCGATGTCTCTGTGCCTCTGTAGTGAAGGGTGTCGCGCCGAATGGAGGCTTGCTTGGATACCGCTGGTGACGCTCGCATCGCCGTGGTGGGCAGCTTTGCCGTCGGATTGACGATGAAGGTCGATCGCTTTCCGGTGCGCGGAGAAACGATCCTGGGCACCAGCTACCGCGTGGACCACGGAGGCAAGGGCTCCAACCAGGCCGTGGGCTGCGCGCGCCTGGGAGCCCGGGTCAGCCTCGTGGCTTGTGTGGGCCGGGACGCTTTTGGCGAGATGGCTCTTCAGCTTTACCGGAACGAAGGCGTGGATACCACGTGGGTCGGCCGGTCGCCGGACCTGCCGACCGGCGTGGGCTTTATTCTGGTGAAGGCTCACAGTGGTGAGAACTGCATTGTGCTGGACCCGGGGGCCAATGACCTGCTGACCCCCACCGCCGTGGCGGAAAGTGGCGCCGCGCTGGCCTCGGCCCAAGTGGTAATGACGCAACTGGAGACGCCCGCTGAAGCGGCGGCAGCGGCCCTGGCGCAGGGACGCGCGCATGGCGCGATTACGATTCTGAATCCGGCGCCCGCGCGCCGCTTGCCTCCAGGCGTGCTTGCCCTGGCGGATATTCTCACTCCCAATGAGACGGAGGCGAAGGCCCTGCTCGGCCACGATCCGCAGGCCGAGATTCCGCCGGGCGCCTTGGCTCGGGAACTGATCGGGCGGGGCGCGAAGCAAGTGGTGCTGACCCTGGGTGGTGACGGAGCCTTGATCGTGACCGCCTCAGCTGAGACGCTAGTCCCGGCCATTTCAGTGCCCATCGTCGACACCACCGGTGCCGGTGACGCTTTCAACGCAGGTCTGGCCGTGGCGCTCGCCACGGGCTCTGACCTCGAGTCGGCCGTTCGATTCGCGGTGGTCACAGGAGGTCTGGCGGTAAGCAAGGAAGGCGTCATCCCCTCGCTTCCGCGCCGGGAAGAAGTCGAGGCCTTCGCCGGGAACAAGAGCGCTCGGCGTTCTGGTCCCGCTCCGCGGTGAGACGATACTGGCTGGGGGGCGCGTCCGCTCGGCAAGAACCGGCGAAGTACCAGTCCGCTCCCGCACGACGTCGTCGAGAACATAACCGCTCCTCATGCATCTAAGTGACCTGGTGCCATGATGAGAACCCTCAAGGCTCCACTAGCGTTCGCGGCTGCGGCAGCATTGTGGGCGACGGCCTTCGCGGCCGGCCAATCTAGAAACCCCGAGGATCTTGGCGTCGGCAAATTACTCGTCTCATCCCGCGACATCGGTGATCCGAGTTTTGCCCATTCGGTCATTTTGCTCACTCAGTACGACCAGCACGGCGCCGTCGGCCTGATGATCAACCGGCGTACCCAGGCGGCGATTTCCCGCGTTCTCAAGGACGTGGATACGGCGAAGCGCGGGTCCGATCCAGTCTACATCGGTGGTCCGGTCGAACTCGATGCCGTGCTGGCATTGCTCAGGTCGAAAAAGAAACCCGATGAAGCCACCTCCGTTCTCGATGAGGTTTATCTGGCTTCGACCAAGCCAGCTCTCGAAAAAGCTCTGGCCGCCAGTCTGGGTTCCAGCGACTTGCGGGTGTATCTGGGCTACTGCGGCTGGGGCGGCGGGCAATTGGAGAATGAGGTGAGGTT
>DATDGR010000193.1:0-6176 GCA_036521995.1 Terriglobia bacterium
TTCGTCGCATCATGGGCTACAAGGATCTGTGGATGCTCAAAGCAGTGCTGGGTCGAAATCAGGACACATCCAAGGAGAAAGCGGCCTAAGATGAATCAGGCCGTCGTTCGACCTCCAACGACGTTCGGGACATCCTCGAGCGCACGGGTGGCGCATACATGGCGCTTTTTGCCATGTGTGCGGACTCCGGGGCTACAATCCCAGCATGCCTCGCCAGCACAATCACAGGCCTCACTGCTCCGCCTTGATCGCACACATTGCAAGGGCGGCGATGTATGCGCCGCCCGTGCGACTAACACAAGAGTCAAACTGACCACTACCGGGCCGCACTTGCCCTCGTCCGGCCGCGGGGCATAAGCTGGTTCCGTATCCTCAACCTGCTCCTTGGGAGAACCACCATGCCCAGGCGACTGCCTGTTCCCGAAGGGTTGGCCGAAAAGGTGAAGCTGACGGTGCGGAAGGCCCGCGGCGCGGGCGAACTGCGGGAGGCTCTTTGCGTTTGGCTGCGCCTGGGGCTGGGGCTGAGCGCGGCCCAAATCGCCACCGCCCTGGTGTGTACCCGCGCCAATGTCCGCCGGGTGCACTCCTACTATCTGCGGGATCGCAAAGCGGAGCCTAAGCGCCGCCCCTGGGCGGAAAGTTCCGTGGAAAGGCTGAGAGCGGCCCTGAAAAAGGCCCGCAGCGCGGACGAGCTCCGTGAGGTGCTGTGCGTCTGGCTGCGCGTTGCTTTAGGCCTGAGCGTCTCCCAGATCGCCACCGCTCTGGGCTGGACACGCAGCTACGTTCACCGCCTGCAAGGCCGCTTCTTGAGGGAGGGCGAAGCAGTACTGACGCGGCCCGGCAGCGGCGGCCGGCGCCACTCGATTCTGAGCCAGGAGCAGGAATACGCGCTCCTGCGGCGTTTGCGCCTAGAGGCCTTCCCAGGCGGCGTGCTAGAGTACCGCGCCATCCACCGGGCGGTGGAGCAAGAGGCGGGCCGCAAGGTGGCGCCTTCGACCGTCACGCGCATGCTGACCCGGCATGGCTGGGTGCGCCAGGCCCTGGTGGCCAGCATAGGTCACAGCCCGGCCCTCAATCCCGCCCGGGAAGGGCTCCGAAAGTCGGGGGCCTGGGAGCCCCTGCAGCCGGAGGCGGGCGAGCGGGGCTCTACCCCGGGTAGCGCACGTTCCGATTTCGGACCTGCGGCTTCGAAGTTGCAGCCGGAAGCCGGCGGGCAGGGTCCACCCACGGCCGGAGAGCCTGCGCGGTCCGGCGACTGAAAGATCCTGACGTTAGCGCAGTTTTGTATCATTTTGACCGCAAGCTAACCAAATCTTGGAGCTTAATTTCTCAAAAGTGTATAAAAGCTGTACACTTTGCTCCGCGCTAACCTCAATTTTATCAGTGTGCGCTGATTGACTTTCCGCTCTTCCTGATCGGTGGCTTTCCAACCCGAACAGGCCAGGATCTACTTTGGAATCATAAGGGCAGCACGAACGGCCGACGGCAGGCTTGGCCAAGTGATATGCTTCCAGAATGAAACCCAAAGTGTTCATGACCCGCCCGCTCGGCTCCGAGGCGGTCGAGATGCTCTCCAGAAGCTGCGAAGTTGCTTTTTATCATGAGGATGCTGCGATTCCAGGAGGCGAGCTGGCCGAGGCTCTGCGCGAGGCGGAGGGGGTGCTGGTGGCCGGGGCCCGGCTGACGGCCGAAGTGATCGCTCAGGCGCCCCGCCTGCGCGCCGTGTCAAATGTGGGAGTTGGCTATGACAATCTCGATCTGGCCGCACTGACGGCGCGTGGTATCCCGGTGACTAACGCCGCCGGGGTGGTGGAGGAAACCACAGCGGATCTTGCATTTACGCTGCTCCTGGCCGCCGCCCGGCGCCTGGTGGAAGGCGACCGCTACCTCCGCGAGAGGCGCTGGCAGAAATGGCAGTGGGGTCTGCTGTGGGGTGCCAACGTTCATGGTAAGACCCTGGGGCTCTATGGTTTCGGCAACATCGGGCAGGCCATGGCCCGCCGTGGCCGGGGCTTCAACATGCGGATCTTGTATCACGCGCGACATCGCGTTCCGGAGTCGGTTGAGCACGAGCTTTGCGCTCAACTTGTTGATTCAAGGACGCTTATTGCGGAGTCCGATTTCCTGAGCCTGCACGTGCCTCTCACCGCCGATACGAGGCGCCTGATCGGCGCTTCTCAGCTTGCGGGCATGAAGCCTACCGCCTTTCTTATCAACACGGCTCGGGGTCAGGTGGTGGATGAGCAGGCTCTGGCCGAGGTCCTGGAGCGGCACTTGATCGCGGGCGCTGCCCTCGACGTCTTTGAGCAGGAGCCGCACGTCCACCCGGCGCTGATAGCGATGCCCAACGTGGTCCTGGCGCCGCACGTGGGCAGTGCCACCGCGGAGACGCGTGCGGCCATGGCGCGATTCGCAGCTCAAAATCTGCTCGACCTTCTCGATGGCAAGCGGCCTCGTAACATATTGAATCCAGAGTTATTAGAAAAGGCATCGAGACACCAGTGACGAGCACCTTTCGGGTCTTGCATTGCGGCGCGACTCGATCTAGCATCTAAGATTAGGGATGTGCTTGTGCGCAGACTGACTTCAAGGCTCGGCGCGCTCAGTGGCCAATGGATCGGTCGCCTGGAACTTATACTAGTACTTGTAGTTATCGTCTTTTTATCCGCCGCCGCTCCGGCCCAAGCCCAGCAGATCAAGCTCTACCTGAAGGACGGCTCCTACGAGCTCGTGAAGACGTACCAGATACAGGGCGACAATATAAGATTCTATAACCTAGACACCAGCGAGTGGGAGGAAATGCCCGTAGCTCTGGTTGACTTCGAAATGACCAAGCGAGCCCAGCAGGACGAGGCCAAAGCCCATCAGAAGGATCTAGAACAAGCAAAAGTTATTGATAAAGAACGGTTTGATACACCGCCAGCTCAGACGGGATTTGCGGTGGCGCCGGGGCGATACCTGCCCGTTACTGAGGGAGTCTACGCTTACGACGGGCTGCGCGTGATTCCGTTGGTCCAGTCGCAAGGCGACGTCGTCAGCGACAAGGAGCGGGCGGTTCTGACCATGGCCTTGCCCGCGCCGGTGTTGAAGAAGCGGGCCCTGGTCACTTTGCCCGGGCCCGAGGCGGCCGTCCGTATAGCCAACCCACAGCCTGTGTTCTATATACAGGCAAACGAAAGCTGGGGTGCTAATGCGGAACTGATTCCAGTGAAGGCCTCGCGGAACTCACGCCTGGTTGAGAAAGTGCAACCGGGCTCGAACTCCCCGGGCGAGACGCGCCAACCTGTGCCGCTGGAACGGGTTACCGTGGCCAAGGGCATCGTCAAGCTGCAGCCCTCGAAGCCGCTCGAGCCTGGAGAGTACGCCTTGGCCGAACTCGTAGATGGCAAGGTCAATCTCGACGTCTGGGACTTCGGAATTGACCGTCCCGGTAAGAAGCCATCGAATGTGCAGGATAGCGCTGATCAGCAGGCCGCCATGGGCGAGCAGAAGCCGGGTGAGTCAACCCGAAAGGTTTCGCCGGTCGACATGATCCCCGGGATCCCGCATCCGCATCAAGCTTCGCCGAATGGGCCTAGCGGTCCACCGCTGCCCGGTCCGGGCTCGGATACGCCGCCGCCCTCGCCCCCGTCCGGCCAGCAAAATGGTCCGCCCAACTGAAAGAGCACAGCGAGCGCCATGATACCTTCATTACAAGATAAAGATAGATAAGGTGATACAGATGGAGACAGCCACTTTTGCCGCTGGATGTTTCTGGGGTGTGGAAGCCACCTTTCGCAACACTCCGGGCGTGATCTCAACCCGCGTCGGCTATACGGGAGGAGCCTTGAACAGCCCCACGTATAGGGACGTCTGTAGCGACCGCACAGGGCACGCCGAAGCCGTTGAGATGACCTACGATCCCGCCCGTGTGTCTTATGAGGAGCTGCTCAAGGTATTTTGGGAAAACCATGATCCTACTACACTTAACCGCCAAGGTCCGGACGCTGGGACCCAATACCGGTCCGCCATCTTCTACCACAGCCCCGAGCAGCAAACTGCGGCCGAGAGGTCCAAAGAGCAACTAGAGAATTCCGGGGCGTTCCGCCGTCCCATTGTCACCCAGATTGTTCCGGCCGCCGAGTTCTGGCAGGCCGAAGACTACCACCAGCAGTACCTGGAGAAGCGCGGGCTAGCCCACTGCCATCTCTAAGCTGAATATAGACTTACATCGCTTGAACCCAGCTCCTTCAGTCGTCATGACCGGGGTCAAAATCGGGCTGTGTGAAAGCTGCCGGTACGTGCGCGTGGTCCGTTCGGATCGGGGGTCGGTGTTCTACCAGTGCCGGCGCTCGCTCACAGACCCCGCATATCCGGCGTATCCGAGGCTCCCTGTCTTGCGCTGCAGCGGGTTCGAGCAGGCTGCGGAACCGCCAGCGCCCCCTACCACGGAAGCTCCTCAGGTCGAAGACTGATCAAACCTGGCGCAAACGGCCAAACAGTATCTTGAAACGAACCCAAACTGGCGGATCAGCCTGAACTCTCAGGCGCACTATGGGTTGCAGACAGCAGGCCGCTTTGTCGGCGAGAGACGACAGACGGCATGATCGAGCGCTCAAGTGCGCGAGCCCTTTTCGGCAGCACGGGCGTCACTGGCCAAGCCTTCTGGCGACGCCGATTTGGCCCCGTCGCCCACGATCCACCCTGATCGCGACCTGAAAAAAAGCGTCGCCAATTTGCCCTCGCCGAAAACAAGACTGAGTTCCGAATATCCAAAGAAAGGGATCAACATGAAGAACACGAGCAACCCCAAGGACAGGAACCCTTTAGCACTTCGATTAGCGACGGCAGAGACGCTCTCCTGAAAAGTCTTGCCGCGATACAAACGGACGGCTATTTCCTCCACAAGGTTGAAGCATATCAGCAGAGTCGCGAAGGCGGCCGACTTCAACACAGTCGGGTAAATCAAAGGCTTGTCCTTGAAGTTGTCCGCGAAACGAAGCTCTTTAGCCACCAGCATGACCTTTCCCAAGGCCAGTGCGTTGATGAAGGCGAATCCGTAGTCGGTAAATTCTATGTGGTACTGGGCCAAGATCATCATCTTGTGCAGAGCAAACAACGCCAAGACCACCCAAAGATAGAAAAATACCACCAAGAATTCCTTAAACTGAAAGTATGCGATCTCTTTGACGCTGCGTTTGCCGCGCTTCATGTGAGCCTCTCTCCTCGGTGAATCGAGCTGCCCATCTCGGCGGTAAAGGCCGAGCTTGCTCCTAGACAAATGGTCAACCACAGGATACCTCAAATCCTGGCGGCAGCTTACTCCGCCATCCCGTGAAAGCGTGACCACCATCACAGCCGCCCTGCTCCCGACGGTTGATAGTGTCCTTTGGTTGGTCCGACCTGTCTGGAGTGCGAAGGCGGGCGCCCAAGCGTAATCTTATGGAGGCCACGAGGATGAATACGCTGCACGGCCATACCGATGCTGAGTCCGGTCTCCTCCTTCCTCGAAAGCAGCTTGGACCGATCATGCGCCGCGCCGGCGAGAACCACGCTCTTCTCACCCCAAGGAATCTTACATCGCGCTCCCGGCAAGCACGGACATCTTGGTCACCTCGTCCTCCGCTACGCAACGCGGTCGGCGCCGGGCGTTTAGGAGTTCCCTCTCTATGTCACCCTAGTTGTCGGCGCCGTGCCTCTCGTGGTCGATCTCGGGCGGAAAGTGCCGGCGCGCCAATTTGGCTCCGACTTGCTCGCGGGAATCTCTATCCTGACCTCGGTGCTGCTGGGCGAGGATCGGGTGGGATCGATTGTTGTGCTGATGCTGTCGGGCGGCGTCGCACTCGAGCAATATGCAACCCGGCGAGCGTCTTCCGTACGCGACGCTCTCGGCAAGCGTATGCCTCAGGCGGCGCACCGAAAGCACGCCGGAGGCTTTTCGGTTGGAAGCCTCGATGACATTACCATCGGTGAGGTATTGCTGGTGACGTTCACTGATCTTGGGCTGTGCTGAACGCTTTGCGCGTCGCCTTGCCCCCTGGCAAATTGACGGACTTCTAGACTAGTTTCTGGTGCGAAACGCAAAAATTGGTGTTAAAAAGGCGCATTCTACCAGGAAATTAGAGGCGTTGGGGTGGCGGTTGTTGGCCTTAGGGATGCGGAAATCGTTGGTGAGTGTCGAGTC
Organism: Terriglobia bacterium; assembly: GCA_036521995.1. GTDB lineage: Bacteria > Acidobacteriota > Terriglobia > UBA7540 > UBA7540 > Gp13-AA77. The sequence goes on from DATDGR010000193.1 coordinate 6,164, forward strand.
GAAACACTGAAGT
>DATDGR010000194.1:0-3069 GCA_036521995.1 Terriglobia bacterium
TCCCACTTCAGTGTTTCGACTCGACACTCACCAACGATTTCCGCATCCCTAAGGCCAACAACCGCCACCCCAACGCCTCTAATTTCCTGGTAGAATGCGCCTTTTTAACACCAATTTTTGCGTTTCGCACCAGAAACTAGACTAGCCCTTCCCACTTAATAGCTCCACTTCAACTGGCGTCTCGGAATTCGGTCGCGGGAGCCCGTCGCCGGAGATCTCTGCCAGGATCACAGTAATGTTGTCCAGGCCCCCGGCGTCATTGGCGGCGGCGGTCAGGGACCGGCAGCGCTCGGCCACATCACTGCCATTACCGGCGAGGCTGAGGATCTGCGGCGTCGAGACCATGCTGTAGAGGCCGTCGCTCGCCAGCAGGAACCGATCGCCCTGGCAAAGCTCGATGCCCGTCACTGCCACATTGAGATGGTCCGCCGTGCCCACCGCTTGAATCAGGATGCTTCGCCGGGGGTCTCCGGCGGTTTCGGTGGAGGCGTCCACCGCCCCGATTCCCAGCAGATAGTTCAGAAAAGTCTGGTCGCGGGTCAACTGGACCAGTTGCCGATTCCGGATCAGGTAGGCCCGGGAATCGCCCACTTGACCGACCAACAGGTAAGACCCGTACACGACGCCGGCGGTAGCTGTAGTTCCCATCCCTTGACACTCGGGCCGGGCGCGGCTCGCCTCCAGGATAGACCCGTTAGCGCCCTGCAAGGCCCGGATGATCAGGTCCCCGAGCTCGCTTCGGCCAACATTCCGGTGTTCTCGGAAGCCCTCGAGGAGGCTCTTCGGCAGCAGCTCGGAGCACATCTGGCTCGCCATCTCGCCGCACGCCTGGCCCCCCATCCCGTCCGCCACCAGGAACAGCATGCCCGATGGCCCCAGGCTGCGTTGCAGCTCGAAGGGCCCGCAAAGGATATCCTCGCGGGAAAGGTCACAGGCGGACAGATTGTCTTCGTTGTTCTTGCGGACGCGGCCCTGGTCCGTGAGGCCGTAAGCGCTGATCCAGATGTTGTCCTCCGGATGAGTATGGCCGGCGTCTGTGAGCAGGCTTTCGGGTGCAGTGCCCAACCGGGCGGTTGCCGGAAGTCCCGAACCCGCCGGATTCGATGCGCCTTCGCTCATGCCGAACCACAGGTCAAGTCGGTGGGTCTTGCGTCGGCCCGCTACCGTGGGCTCCCTGTGGTCACGCCCACGATTCATGCTGCCCCTTGTTAGCACATTAGCCGAACCAAAGCAAGACGCTCCTGAGCAAGACAGCATCTGGCGGGCGAGATCAACTAGAGCCGGCCGAGCCGGCGGCCAAACTGGCGCGCAGCTCCGACACAATCTCCCGGGCCACAGCTCGGGCTTGCTCCAGCTGGCCTGGGGGGAGCGAGATGGCGGCCACTTTGGCATGACCGCCGCCGTTGAAGCGCTCGCAGATGTCGGCCAGATTCACAGTCTTGGGCGTGGTGTTCCACGGATTGCTGCCCACCGCGATCTTGGTCCGTGACGGCGAGGCGCTGATGGCCACGTTGTAGACGGCTTCAGGAAACAGGTCATAGGGGATGAATTTGTTGAACCCTTCCAAGTTCTGGTCGGCCACGTCAAAGAAAAGGACGCCCCCGGCGAGCTCTCCGCGAGAGCGAATCAAGCGCGTCCAGGCGAGGTGCTGGGCATAAAGCTCATCGAACGCCTGCCGGATGCGGGGCAGCGCCATGATTTCCGCCAGAGGCTTGCGGGCCAGTTCTGGAATCAGCCCGGCCACGAAGCCAGGGGTCCGCACGCCTTCGATGACCAGCGTCAACTGGGTGGCCGGATCCCGCATCTCAACCGCCGTGCGCGCGTCCGGATACTGCGCCCCATCGATCACGTCCGCCCAGGCCACCATGTCATCGAGGTCGGGCGCGTGAAAGTGCCATTTTTCAGCCGCCACCTGGGCGATGAACTTGGTGCAGGACCGGAACTCCGGGTTGTAGAACTTGCGGCCACTGCGGTCTTGCCGGAAGTGCTCCGCGTCCGAAGCCGTGAGGAAGGCGCTCTGGTGATGGTCAAACCACCAGTTGAGCCGCTCGGAACTCGAATACTTGAAATCGACGATGGCATTTTCATCGCCGTCGAACATGCTTTCATCGAAAAGCTCCCCGGCGCGATGCACCAGACCCCGGTAACTGAACTGAGCTTGCGGATTGATGCAGGCCTCATAGACCCGCGTGAAGATGGCCGCTGAACAGGCTCCGTCGAAGCACTGATCGTGAAAGCAGACGCAAATTCGCATAAGAGGGGGCGCGCACTGGCAAACCTCTGCCGCCTCACCAACCTGAAGCGGCGCCAGGGGCAAGGAACCTGCTAAGGTGCGGCATTGGACTTCGAATTGTCAAGCAAAACCTCGACACACCTCGAGCGTTCTGCGGCTGGGGCCCGGGCGAGAGAAAGCGCGCCTGTCGCGACGAGCCTTGCAACCATGAGACTTTCGATTCTGATCGGCGATCTGGTAATGCTGGGCCATCCGCTCGTCGGCCACGTGGTGGCGGACCGCGTCGGCCACGCCACCTAGGGCGCGCCAAAGTCGGCTCGGATGACGATGGCGCGTTTGGCTTTGGCGCTTGCCCTGAATCTTGTCTCGTTCTTGCCATAAGCTACTGATTAAAATAGGTTTGGTTGCAATTTTAGCGCCTGCCCGATTTTGGCTTTGGCGTTTTGTGCTTCACATGCTCCCATCTGCCTGGATCTCGCTGATTATACATGACTTGTTTGAATCGTGGCCCGAAACCCCGTCCGACCCCCTCTTGGTTTTGGGTGTAGCCCAAGTTTTGTTGATTATACAGGACTTCTTGGCTTTGGCCTAGCCCCCAATTTTTGTGTATGTTATCCATTCTACACGACCTCTTGGCTTTGGCACAAAAGGGGGTGGGGGGGTGGTTTCAAGGAAACTCTAGGCCACAACAACAGGCTAGTATATCGTTTCAGTGAAAGCTATCTATAAGGACTAGAAGCATGCTATGCTCGACCTATGCCGAGACGATCGACTCGCTCTCCCTTGTTCTTGCTGCCCCAGGAAGTGAACCTGCTGGAGCGGTTGCGCAAGTCCCA
>DATDGR010000195.1:0-9827 GCA_036521995.1 Terriglobia bacterium
GTACCGTGGGCCGCCAACCATTGCTCCATCTGCTGCTGATCACCGGCTTTCAAGCTCAGCGCAGGAATTATCTTAGGCATGCGCTGAGCCTAACCGGAATCCGCGCATTTGTCCAGCTATTTCCTGGACACTACACTAGAGATAACCAGGTTCTGATACGAGCCCGTGCTACTGGAATCGCATCCTTGCGGACTAGAGCCTAGATCGCGGTCGCGATGCCCCAGCTAGAACTTCCGCGACCACTCCTGGGGCCAGCGCTCCACCACCACCTTCTTATCCGTATAGAACTCGATGGCGTCGTGCCCTTGCCCGTGCAGGTCGCCAAAGAAACTGTCCTTCCAGCCGCTGAAAGGGAAGAACGCCATGGGTGCGGCGACACCCAGATTGATTCCGATGTTGCCCGCCCGGGCTTCATAGCGGAACTTCCGGGCCGCGGCTCCGCTGCGCGTGAACAGGCAGGCCATGTTGCCGTAGTTCGAACCGTTCACCAGCCCGATCGCCTCTTCGATGGTCTGAACATGGATCATGCTCAGCACGGGCCCGAAAACTTCGGTGCGGGCGATGGTGTTGGAAGGAGTAACGTCCTCGAGGATAGTGGGGCGAATGAAGTGGCCCTTTTCGTAGCCCTCGACCCGGGTGTTCCGGCCGTCCACGCGAACCTTGGCCCCTTCCCTCACGGCCGCCTCCACCAGGCCTTCGATCCGCACCTTGCTCTCGGAACTGATGACGGGGCCCATTTGCACGCCTTGATCCAGCCCATATCCCACCGCGCGCCGGGTGGCGGCGTCGGCCAGAGTTTCACTGAAGATCTCGCGGCCTTCACCCACCGTGACGGCCACGGAACTCGCCAGGCACCTCTGCCCGGCGCAACCAAAGGCAGAGTCCGCCACCACCCGCGTGGTCATATCAACCTCCGCGTCCGGCAGCAGGATCACGGGATTCTTGGCTCCGCCCTGGCACTGAGCGCGCTTGCCGTTGGCCGCCGCGCGAGAGTACACATAACGCGCTACCGGTGTCGAGCCTACGAAACTGACGGCGCGGATATCCGGGTGGTCCAGAATTCCATCTACCGCCGCTTTGCTCCCATTTACCAGATTGACGACGCCCGCCGGCAGACCGGTCTCACTTAGGAGCTCGAAGAGCTTCCAGGCTGTCATCGGCACTCTTTCTGAAGGCTTCAGGATGAAAGTGTTACCGCAGGCGATGGCGTAAGGCAGAAACCACAGAGGGATCATGCCGGGAAAATTGAAAGGAGCAATGGCCGCTACCACACCGAGCGGCTGGCGAATCATGATCTCGTCGATGCCGCGCGCAATGTCCTCGCTGTTGTATCCCTGCATCATCATGGGGATGCCGCAGGCCACTTCAACATTTTCGATTCCCCGTCGCATTTCCGCGGCCGCTTCCTCGTAGGTCTTGCCGCATTCCTTGGTGAGGGTCCTGGCCAGGTCGTCAAGGTGCTCTTCCAGCAGGTTCTTCAGCTTAAACAGGAATTGAATGCGGTCGCCGGGCGGAGTGGCGCGCCAGCCCGGGAACGCCTTCTGCGCTGCCCCTGCGGCTTGATCGACATCAGACGCCGAGGACAGCGGAACTTGTGTCAGCACCTCGCCCGTAGCGGGATTCGTAACCGGCAAGACGTCCGTCGCCGAAGGCCGAATCCAACTCCCGCCCGCGAAGTTTCTGATCTGTTCAGCGATCATAAGTTCTCCTGTTCTCCTGTTTCCTCGTTACGATAATCTCTTGGATGCCGCATTCACCGTCTGGCTCGGCGGCCGCCGCCCTGGGCCTCGAGAGACGGCGGGCAACACGACTCGCGAACCATCAAGGTTGTCGACAGGGATTGCTCTGACTTCAAGCCGTTCCGGCCGTCAATAAAGTCGATGAGCGCCCGGGCCGCGCTCATGCCGATTTCTCGCGCCGGCTGCCGCACCATCGTGATGCGGGGCCGCAGCAGCGTCGCCCAGTGGAAATCATCGAAGCCCAGCAGACTCACGTCCTTCGGGCAGTGCAGTTTCAACTCCTGGATGGCCTGGAAAGCGCCCAGCGTCATCATGTTGTTGGTGCAAAAAATGGCCGTCGGCCGGTCAGGGCGCGTGAGGAGCTCAATCGCCTCACGGTGCCCTCCCAGCATCTGATTGTCGCCGGTCCTGACCAGATCCCGGCGCCGAGAAACACGGCTGCCGCGGAGGGCTCGGCTGTAACCCTGGAGCCGTTCGGCGGCCGTGTGCACGGTCCGGGGGCCTACGATGATGGCAATCCGCCGGTGTCCGAGGCTCAACAGGTAACGGGTGGCATCGAACGCCGCCTCGGCGTTGTTCACGCCCACGCAACCAGCGTCAGACTTTCTGAGGCGTAGAAACCGGTCGGCATACACCACCGGGATGTTGCCCAGGACTGAGCCCACTCCGTCGGCCGGGTCGTCGATGGGGGGAATGCGGATTACGCCGTCCACGCGGCGGCGGTGAAAAGTGTCCAAGTATTTTCGCTCTTCGTCGGAGCGCTCGCGCGAGTCCCCAATCAGCAGCGTATAGTTGGCGGCGCTGGCATAATCCTTCATGCCCTGGACCATCTCGGTATAGAAACTGTTCGACAGGTCAGGTACTACGACGGCGATGGTATGCGTGCGCTGCAGCCTGAGCCCGCGGGCCAGGTCGTTGGGCCGATAGTGAAAACGGCGGACCACGGCTTCGACCCGGGCCCGCATTTCCGCGCTCACGTAGTCCGTGTTGTTGACGGTGGCGGAGACAGTAGAAACTGACACCCCCGCGGCCCGAGCAACGTCGCGGATGGTAACGTGACGGCCGGCCTTATGCCCCTTCAATCGCAGAAGAGACCTCCTCGATCTGTGCCTTTAGTGTGGCCATCCTCCTCTCCAGAGAAGCGGAAGGAGCGCGCTCAGTATAACAGGCGCCTGAACCCTCTCGCAACGAAACGGCCACAGTCGCCACAGCCTCTTATCGGTTGGTTTTGCAGAGAAACACGCGCTGGTCTGTCAGTCCGTCCTTTGGTGTCTTTCTGATTGATTTCTTAGGGGCTCTGGTTAGCTGGTCTTGGGTTCGTTTTGCACCTGTTCTTGCACTGGTCTATCGATTCTAACGGCACACAGTTGGTAGTATATGAGCACACGGGCGGCTGGCGATGTCAAAGGGTTGAGACAGCGCCAGAAGGTCCTTGCGCTTTGTGCCCTAGGATCATTACGATAGGCGCGTGGTCTTTCGCAATCATTTAGCCCACACCCGCCGCTTTGCTCTCACCGGGAGAGGGGCTGGGGGTGAGGGAAGAAGGGACTGAGATGAGAACCGTTTCCCGTCGTGATTTTATGGGCAAGGCAGCCGGAGCGGCCGCGGTGGCGGCAGCCGGCCGGTCAATCGTGCTGGATGCGGGCAGGGCGTCGGCCGCCGAGATGCTGGCCCACGGGCCGGCACGTTCAGGGCGCGCGGTGGCCCCGAGTGACACCATCCATTTCGGAATCATCGGCGTCGGAATGCAGGGCTCGGGCCTGCTCCGGACCTCGATCGGACTTCCGGGGGTGGTGTGTATTGCCGCTTGCGATCTTTATGATGGGCGAGTGCAGCTTGCCAAGGAGATCGTGGGAGCGGATAAGCCTCTTACCACTACCAAGCGCTACCATGAACTGCTCGAGAACAAGGATATCGACTGCCTCATCGCTGCCGTCCCCGACCACTGGCACAAACAGATCGTGGTGGACGCCTGCAACGCCGGCAAAGACATCTACTGCGAAAAACCCATGACCCATCACGTGGAAGAAGGGTTCGAGATGATCGCGGCCGAGCAAAAGAACAAGCGCATTGTGCAGATCGGCAGCCAGCGCCGCAGCTCCATCATCTACAACAAGACGAAGGAACTGGTGGAGCAGGGCGCGATCGGCGACGTCTGCCTGGTGGAAGGCAGCTTGGGCCGCAACGACCCTTGCGGCGCCTGGGAGTACACGGTGCCGCCCGATCTCTCACCGCAAACCGTGGACTGGGAAACCTGGCTCGGCACGGCGCCCAAACGCCCCTTTGACGCCTTGCGTTGGACGCGCTGGCGCTGCTATCAGGACTATGGAGAAGGCATTCCCGGCGACCTCTTCGTCCACCTGCTGACGGGCGTTCACAGCATCATGGATATCACGGCACCGCCCGAGCGCGCCTGCTCCGCCGGGGGGCTGTTCCGCTGGAACGACGGCCGCGACGTGCCGGATAGCCTGACCACGATCTATGACTATCCGAAATTTCGCGCCACCATCCGCGTGACGCTCAATACCGACGCCCCGGAGATCACGCGCTTCATGGGGACGCGCGGTCTGATCGAGATCCATGAGGGCTCGGTAACGATATCGCCGCAGGATGGGATCGACCACGAGCCTTGCACCCCCGGCTGGCCTCGCGCGATGCGGGCGGAATACGCCGAGCACTGGGATGCCGAGCACGAGGGGAAGCCGGGCAGCTTCAAGCCACTTGAGTCCGTAACTTATTATCCGCCGGACGGCTATAACGAGGATGGCGAGCACCTCTGGAATTACTTCCAGTCGGTGCGCACGCGCCAGCCCTCGGTGGAAGACGCCAGTTTCGGCAACAACACCGCCATCGGCTGCCACATGGCGAACTATTCATACTTCAACAAGTGCGTGGTGGCGTGGGATGGCGCGGGGAAGGCGATCAACAAGGCGTGAGAGAACCTTGGGACCTCCGCCGCTTGAGTTGCGGCCGCTTGGGACGTCTGGCCGTGGTGGGCCTTGACGCAGGGTTGGGTCTGATGGCTGGTCTGTTCCTCGCCGTAGAGGTTATGCAGGAAGACTCTCCCCACGAGGCGGCTTGAATGACACGCAGCTATTTTTGGAGCTATGAAAGCCGGTGAAAGCACTGGATGACTCGTCGCTCTAGCTCGGCGATTTCGAGCGCGCCGGCCACCGCCGTCGAGTCGTCAAACCCGGCCACGCCGGAGGCTTTAGTCGCTCAGGCTGCCGAGGGAAGCCGCGAAGCTCTCATCCAGATCTACGATCGCTTTGCTCCGCGCCTGTTGGGGCTGGTCCGGCGTTTGCTCCGAGACGCTGACGAAAGCGAGCGGGTACTGGAGGAAGTGTTTGTGAAGTTGTGGAGAGAAGCTCACCAGGTAGCGCGGGCAAGGGTCAGCCTGGCGGCATGGCTGACGCTGGTAACGCGCGCTCAGGCAGTGAACCGGCTTCGGAGCCGCGCTGGGCCCGTGCCCCTTGTGCCTGCGGACGTCCTCGGCGACATGCTTCAGTGGCTGCCCGATCCCGGGGCTATCGTCCGGCTCGACGAACGGCGGGCGTTGCTTCAAAAGGTTCTGGGGCAGTTGCCGCGTCCCCAGATCAAGTCGCTGGAGCTAGTGATGTTCGAGGGCTGCAACGAGATCGAATTGGCGGACAACCTTGGAGAACCACTGGCCCGAACCAAGAGCGAGTTGCGCGCCGCCACGCGCTTTTTGAAGCACCGCCGGCGGGCCGTGGTCGGGTCATGGACTGTAACCATCTAGAGGACCTATACGAGCTCTACGTACTCGGCGTGCTCGCCGCCGGGGAGCGGGATGACGTCCGGAAGCACGTTGGCGAGAAGTGCCCGCGTTGCCTGGACGCGCTTCGCGAGGCCGCTGAGACTGTTTACTGGCTCGCCCAGACGGTTGCCCCGGTCCAGCCCCGGCCTACAGTGAGAGCCGGGCTCCTCCGGCGTCTCGCCTCCAACGGCACCCTGGCGGCCGGCCCAAGGAAAGCTCGCGTGATATCCCAGCGCGGCGCGACTTCGACGCGGTCAAGAGCGTAGTGCGCGCCACCGTCGCGATGCCGCGGATTTCAACGCACCACCGCCAGAATCGAGTCCTCATCAATTGCAATGTGCTCGGGACGGAGGTTGCTCGTGAAACGGAAATGTCCGCCTGCGCTCGTAACGGGTACTACCAAGCGACGGGTCTGTTTCCTCTGGGGCGAGACGGAGACATCGACAACCGTGACCGGAACGAGCATCTCGAACTCGGCGGGAACGCCGCTCTGGGTAATTGTGCCTTCCACCTGATAAGGTCCGCGCCCAAGGTGGCGGGTCGAACTTTGCAGCTTGTACTCGGGTATGCCGGTCGAATAGACCCACTCCCTGAAGAACCAATCCAGCTTTTTGTCGCGATCCAGGTCTGAGGCTCGGGTCATGTATTTTTCCGCTTGCGCGATAAGATCCTCAGTGGATGGATCCTCTCCCCGGTAGGTCGCGATGAAATCGCGCAACATCTGAAAGAACCGGGCGTCTGAACCCGATTCCGGATCGGTGAGCACAAAGTGCAACATCTGGATCACCCAGCAAGCCTTCTTGTACACGATGGCGTCGAAGCCTTTCGGATCAAGAGAGTTGCTGAGCCGTCCGCCCAGCCAGATCGGCCCGGCGGATTCCACCGTGTCGCCTTGGTTGTCCTTGGCCAACAGATCGCGCCGATAGTCGCGCAGCAGCTCCCGGAAGAGCTTGTCACCGTCCTTTTCCTGAGCCAGCTCAAGCGCGGCGGCGTAACTCGCGAAACCTTCGGACAGCCACTGGTCGTGATAGGTGCGCCAGCCGACCAGGTTTCCCCACCACTGGTGGGCGATTTCGTGCTCCAGGATGACGCGGTCTTCCAGGTTTTCCGGCCCGAACCTGAGGGTGGGCTCAGAGAGCGTCCGGGCAGGCAGAAAGGCAAAGGTTGGGAGATAGACCAAGCCCGGCCAGCCCTGACCAAGATCCCCGGGGATCTGTGAAATGGCAAGCTTCGGGTAAGGGAAGGGTCCAAAGAGGGTCTCAAAGTAGCTCACCGTTTGCGCTGCGCTGTCCGTCACTTTGCCGATCAAGGCCGACGGCGCCGGGCGCTCGATGACCGGAGGCGCGGCCACGCTGGGAGCGGGCACACCGGGTTCCGCCTGACTGGCCGCTTCGGCTTCGGCCTGAGCCTCAAGGTATCGCCTTTCCAAGGCCGACTCCGCTTCGGGGCTGGCGTAGACGCTCACCTGCAGTTTTCCAAGCGCGCGACTACGGCTGTCGTAAGGACCGAGGTTGAAGCCGGCCATCGGCAAAGGGCCGTCGGACACCCAGCGGCTACGGCGATTGCCTTGAGCAGATGACTCCTCCACGCACCGTCCCGTGGCCACCAGAGTCAGACGTTCGGGATATTCGAAGGTGAGGTCGTAGAGAGCTCGCGGCCTTGGACCCAGGTTCGGGTACCAGCTCTCGTGTGCGCCCACATAGAGCACGTGATTACCGACATCGGTGATCACTCCACCGCGGTACGCAAAGATCAGCCGGAAGGATTCACCCGGTGCGCGCGCACGGGGTAAGACCACTGCTACCCGGTCGCTGCGATCAGAAGGCCTTGTAGCCTCGGCCCGTGGCCCCTGAAAATCCACCAGGCTGGTTCCGTGTTCGTCGCGGACATCGGAGACTTCGAGGCGCCGGGAAAGCTCAAAAGCCAGGAAGCGCCCGGACGTGCGAGCCTCGAGCTCAAGTTCGGCTCGGCCTTCGAGCGTTTGGTCCGGTTCGATGCGCGTTTCAATGCGGTAGGAGAGCACACTTACCGGGGAAAGTTCCGTGACCCTTCCGCTGATCTGGTCCTGGCTCTTGAAGGAGCTCCAGATATCGGCGTAGGACACTTCGTTCTTGACCCGCAGAACTCCCACTTGGACAGCCTCGGGCCGGCGTTCATCCACCGTGAGGTCAAAGTTGCCCAGATGCATTCCCCCGATGGCGGCCGTAAAGTATTCAGGCCGGCGATCGCTGACCAGGTCTTCGAGAACACGCAAGGACTGTCCGGGACTGAGGCGCCGCACGAGGTCGTTCCAGGCAGGCAACAGCTCTGCCACCTGCCCAGCGGCATCGGACTCCGGAGGCCGCGCCAGGGCCAGGAGCTCCTTAGCGGTATTGTCCGTGAACCGCAGAAAGATTGAAGAGAACTTTTCGTCGAGCACCGGCGATCCAGTGAACCTGACGAGCGATTGCCTTTCCACGGCATCGGGCGGAATCAACAACACCTCTCCGTCGCCGACGAAAATAGCTCCTGTTACCTCGCCTTCCACCGGGCTGAAGAGCCCCAGGAATCCACGATTGAAGTAAATGCTCACGCGGTCGCGGCTAATGTGGGCGTCACGCAGGAAGTGAGCGCTGGAAGAATCGATGGAGAGCTTGTTGAGCTGGGCGAGCAGTTCGCGCGGGTCCGAAGAACCGGGTTCCGCGCTCTGCCCCCCGGCCGACCGCGCCGTGCAAAGGGCAACGAACAGCGCCAGGGGGATGAAGGGCCTTAATCGTAGAGCGCGCGCCCGGCGCGCGGCCGACGCTTTCGCGCGCTTCGACGGGCGCTCGCGGGGCATGGGTGAGATCAGCAGAAGAGGTACTTGCGCCAGCGCTCGTCGGATCTTGCCATCATGCGCATGAGCTGGCGGCTGGTGTGGAGAGTAAACGGCCGCGGCGGTCGCAGCAGCTTCAGATCCGCCTCCTCGGGAAGCCGATCGCCCTTCAGATTGTTGCAGCGGTGGCAGCAGGCCACGAGGTTGTCCCAGTCCGTATGTCCTCCGCGGGAGCGCGGGATTACGTGATCCAGCGTGAGCTCGGCGGCGGGCAGCACGCGCGCGCAGAACTGGCAGGTGTAACGGTCCCGCATCAGGAGGTTCTTCCGGGAAAGCGCCCGGGTCTGGTAGGGAATGCGGCGGAACTCGCGCAGACGGATCACCGAAGGCACGCGAAAGGTGGCCGAAGCGGAATGAATGAACATCCCGTCCGCCTCTTCGGTGGTGGCGACCCCCTTGATGACCAAGACCACGGCCCGGCGGACGGGCGTTACATTGATGGGTTCGTAGGAAGCGTTCAGGACGAGCACAGGAGATTGCATCATTCCTTGGGGACCGTCGGACATATCACTTTTGTATTATGGCCGCGCCGGGGGGTGCAGGTCAACTGCCGCGAGGTTTGACATCGCGTCATCCGTGATTCAGCCGAGTCTGCTTCAGGGACGCGTATATAGGATCATTATACCGATCTCGCCATACCGAGTGGCAGCCCGTGCGAAAACGCTGTGTCGCTCGGTTCAAAGATCCAAACCGGAAAACTGCGGAGTGGCGCGCGCCAGTGTCAGGACTATCACGCGCTGGGCTCCAGCCCGCTTGAGCGCGGCCGCGCAGGCCGAAGCCGTTGCGCCTGTAGTCATGACGTCGTCCACCAGAACCACGTCCCGCCCTCGAAAGCGTTCGGCGGCCGCTACCTCGAAGACATCGCGAACATTCTCGCTCCGCGCCGCCAGGCTGAGGCCACTCTGCGGCGCCGTGGAGCGCTTGCGCGTGAGGCAGCGTCCAGCCAAGTCCACTCCCGCGGCGCCATTCCTGGCCCGAGCGGCGCGCAGGAAGCCTTCCGCCAGGAGTCCTGCCTGATTGTATCCCCGCTCGCGCTGCCTCGACCGATGGAGCGGCACGGGCATGATCAGCACCGGCCGGGCCAGAGGCGAGGCAGCCTCGAGGGTGCGCCAAGGCTCCATGAGCAGCCTGCCGAGCATCGTTCCCAGGCGCTCGCGTCCGTGAAACTTCACCTGGAGGATCGCCGCGCGCAGCTTTCCGGTATAGATTCCGTAGCTGCGGGCGAGATCAAAGTGTGGCTGGCCACGGCGGCAATCGGCGCAGAGGTAGCCCGGATTGTCCACCTGGGCCGCCAGCGGCAGTCCACAACGAAAACACAGCGAGCCGTTCCAGGGCTCTAGACTAGTCTCCTGTCACAGAAATAAGTGAACTAAGTTCGGGCCGGCGGCGTCTAAGATACAGGAGGCTTAGATGCGAACCGGACGCCCCAAACGACCCTTGGTTTTGACAGCAGATG
>DATDGR010000196.1:0-6690 GCA_036521995.1 Terriglobia bacterium
GGATAAGCCTCCCGTCCCGGCGGACGCCTTAGTAGCAACGAAATCTCGCGGTAAGAAACGGCGTGCTTGGAAAGGTCATCGTAGATGCACAAGGCATGCTGGCTGCGGTCCCGGAAGAACTCGCCGATGGCGCAGCCGGCATACGGCGCCAGGTACTGCATAGGCGCCGGATCGGACGAAGTGGCGGCTACTACGATGCTGTATTTCAGGGCATCGTACTGCTCCAGGGTCTTCACCACCTGGGCCACCGTGGAGCGCTTCTGGCCGATGGCCACGTAAATGCAGATCACGTCACCGCCGCGCTGGTTGATGATGGTGTCGAGCGCGATGGCGGTCTTGCCGGTCTGGCGGTCGCCGATGATGAGCTCACGCTGTCCGCGCCCGATCGGAATCATGGCGTCGATGGCCTTGATGCCGGTCTGCAGGGGCTCCTTCACGGGATAGCGGTCGATCACCCCCGGCGCAATGCGCTCGATGGGGTTGTAATGGTCCGTGACCACGGGACCCTTGTCGTCCAGAGGGCGGCCGAGAGCGTCCACCACTCGGCCGACCAGCGCCTCCCCGACGGGCACCGACATGATGCGCCGACTGCGCTTCACGGTGTCGCCTTCCTCGATCTGGGTGTACTCGCCGAGCAGCACGGCGCTCACCTGGTCCTCTTCCAGATTCAGCGCCAGGCCGGCCACGTCGTGAGGCAGTTCGAGCAGTTCGCCAGCCATCACACGGTCGAGGCCGTGAATGCGGGCCACGCCGTCGCCCACGGACGTCACCGTCCCCACCTCATCCACGGTCACGCTCCGGTCGAAATTCTCGATCTGTTCGCGGATGATCTTGGTGATTTCGTCGGCCTTAATTTGGGGCATGCATCGGCTCCTGGCTCTGGGTTCCTGCGGTCGCTTTGCTCCGCTTCGAACGGTCCTGGGAATAGCGATGGAGCTCGGCGTGACGCGTCGGGCTTCAGCGTTTTACTGGGCTAAGCAGCGGTGAGCTGCTCCTTGAAACGGTCGAGGGCTCCGCGGACGCTGCCGTCGTAGACCGTGCTGCCCACCTGGGCGCGCAGTCCACCCACCAGGCCCGGGTCGAGGTGGAACTCAACCTCCACTTGCTTGCCGGTAACTTCGCGAAAGCGCGCCGCCAAAGCTTCGCGTTCGGGCGCGGCCAGCTCACTGGCGGAGATAATCCTAACGGCGACAATTCCCAGTCGTTCGTTGGCGATTCGGCGAAAGGCCTGCCAGATTTCCTCATAATGCGCCATGCGGTAGTTTTTCACCAGCACCCGCAGAAAATTGGAAACCGCCAACGAAAGGCCGAGCCTTTTCAGGACGATATCGAGTACGCGCAGCTTGGAGAGCAGCGGCACGGCGGGCGCTTCAAACAGGTCGCGCAGCTCCAAGCTCTCGCCATAGACGCTCCGGAAAAGCTGCAGCTCATCCAGGGCGCGCCGGTAGGCGCCGCTATCACCCGCCACATCCGCCAGGGCGCGAGCGTATCGACTTGCGATTCGAAAGGCCATGGGGTTCAAAGGCGCAGGTCGCAGATATGTTGGAACTGACCGAACGACCCGCCAGCTACGACCTGTATTCAGCCCTTTCGGCTAGTTCTGCATCCCGGAGCTTTTCAGGTCCGCCACGAAGCTTCTCACCAATCCTCGTCGCGCCGGCTCGTCGAGACGCTCACGGACCAGCGTCTCTGCCAGTTCCACGGCCTTCCCGGCCGCATAGCGCTTCAAGTCAAGCTTGGCTGCTCTGACTGCCGCCTCGATCTGCACTTCGGCGAACACCAGAATCCGCTCGCCTTCACGCTCCGCCGCCTGCCTCACCCGTTCGCGCTCGGCTTGCATCTCGCGCGCGGATTCAACCCGAAAAGCTGCGATTTCCTGTTGGACGTTGGCCAGCTTCTTTTCGATTTCACCGAGCTTGGCCTCCGAGGCCGCGAGGGCCTTGCGCCCTTCTTCCAGACCTTCGTGAATGGTATCGAGACGGTCGGCAAAGAAATCGGCAAAGGGCTTGCGCAGAAAATATACCAACACGCCCGCCAGGATCAAGAAATTAATCCACTTGAAGAGCTTCTCGTGCGAGTACCCGGAGCCTTCCTCGGCCTCAAGCAGCGCGCTCAATTGCGGGCTCGGCCGCAGGAGCCAACGCGGGTTGGCAGGGACGCCGTGCTGACCGGCCGACCATCGCGCTTCGGGGGCAGCGTGAAGCTCCCGTTGCCCAGACCACACCAGGCCCAGAAGTAAAAAAAGTCCCAGGACCAGGACCCGCCCGAAGCCCGTCGAGCTCATCTTCATGAGCGCGCCTCCTGGCCATCAGGGCCGGTCCGGCCACCCAGGATGGTCTCGGCGATTTGCGCCGCCAGGCGTCCACTCGCCTGGCTCAGGTCGCGTCGTGCTGATTCGGCTTCTGCCGCCAGCGACGCCTGGGCCTCTTCCACCAGGACATCGGCCCTTTCCCGGGCTTGATGAATCAAGGCTTCGCGCTCGGCCAGGGCCTGGCGGCGATCGGCCTCACGAAGGCCATAAAGCTCCTGCCGGGCCCGAAGCCATACAGCTTCGTATTCCGCCGCCTTGGCTTCGGCCAGGGACGCCCGCTCACGCGCGCGCGCGAGCGCACCCTTAGTCTGCTCCTCACGAGCCTTCAGGACCGCAGCGAGCGGCCCAAAGAAGAGGCGCCTGAGGGCAAAAGCCAGCAGGGCGAGGAAGATGATCGTGGGTATGGCTTGAACAAACGCCCACCCAACTTCGCCGAAAATTTCTCCCATTGGAATTAATTAGGTTGCTACTTTGAAATTCCGTGGTCCCTAACGTCCTAAACTAGCACGCAGGTGTCCCGGTGTCAATAAGTAGAATAGCCAAGCCTTCTGTCGGACGGCCTCCAGGCCGCGCTGCAGCCGTCGCGATCAGCCCTTTTTGGCAACCCGCTTTGGCGCCATGCCCGAGTCTATTGAACCGGGGCGCGGTCCACAAGAGAAATGCCCCGTGTTATGCTCAGGTTCCCGTGACCGACCATGCTTACCCGCGGATCGCGAGCTTTCGCGACGCCAGAGCGATGGCGGCGCATCTTGAGCGTCTGGGATGGTCGCTGCCTTTCGATGACGCGATTCTTACCGCTGGTCGCTCACCGCTCGCTCAGCCGGTCGATATTCCCTGGGCGGTCGGGCGCCGGCGCGTCGGAAACCGCTTCGCGGTGCAACCGATGGAAGGGTGGGATGGAGAGCCCGATGGCCGCCCCTCGGACCTAACGCGGCGCCGTTGGCGGCGATTCGGTGCGGGCGGCGCCAAGCTCCTGTGGGGCGGGGAAGCGGTTGCGGTGCTTCCCGAGGCGCGCGCCAATCCCAACCAGCTCATTCTGAACGAGCGCACAGCCTCGGACCTGGGCAGCCTGCGCGAGGAAGTGGTCCGCGCGCATCGCGAGCGGTTCGGCACGAGCGACGACCTGGTGATCGGGCTCCAGCTCACACACTCCGGGCGGTTCTGCAGCCCAAACGCGAAGGGCCGCCTTGAGCCGGTCATCGTTTACCAGCATCCGCTGCTGGACCCGAAGTTTCCAGGCGTTCAGCGACTCGCGCCCGTCTCGGACGCAGAAATCGGGCGGATTGTGGAGGCGTTCGGCAAAGCGGCACGCCTCGCCCAGCAGATCGGCTTTGACTTTGTGGATCTCAAGCACTGTCACGGTTATCTCGGTCACGAGTTTCTGAGCGCCTATCATCGTCCGGGTCGCTATGGTGGAAACTTTGAGAACCGCACAAGGTTTCTGCGCGAGTGTGTCGAGGCAGTGCGAGCGTACGCTCCGGGACTCGAAATCGGCGTGCGGCTGAGCGCCTACGATTCAATCGCGTTCATCCGCGATCCCGCAACGGGACGCGGCCGGCCGGCCGCGTTGCCGGAGGCGCTTCCGTATACCTGGGCCTTCGGGGTCGACTGCATAGACCCCTGTCGGCCCGATTTGACCGAAGCGAAGCAGGTTCTCAGGATGCTCGAATCGCTTCGGGTGCGGCTGCTGAACATCAGCGCCAGCAGTCCGTATTACTGCGCGCACCTGCAGCGCCCGGCGTTGTTCCCGCCTTGCGACGCCTACCTGCCGCCGGAAGATCCCCTCGCGGGGGCGGCGCGTCTGGTCTCTGCGGCTCGGGAGTTGAAGCAGGCGGCGCCGACCTGTACGATCGTTTCGACCGGCTGGTCATATTTTCAGCACTACCTCCCGGCGTTTGCGCAGGCCGCCGTCCGCACGGGATCGACCGACTTTGTGGGCCTCGGACGAACGATGCTGGCTTATCCGGACCTTGCTGCCGACGTGCTCGAAAAAGGGCGGCTGGACCGGAGGAAAATATGCCGGACGTTCAGCGACTGCACCAACGGGCCGCGCAACGGGATGGTCTCAGGATGCTACCCGCTCGATCCGTTTTATAGGGCGCGTCCGGAGGCCAAGCGATTACAGGAAATCAAGCGTCAGAACAGGAGCGTCTTCTCAAGTAATGAGCCTTGATCTGGATGATTACATCCGCCGCCGGCGTACCGGACGCAGCATTCAAGGGATCAGCGCCGCCTTGCTGCCGTATGACGCTGCGGGCAGGATTGACGAAAGAGCGTTTAGGCGGCACCTCGGCCGCACGCTTGCTGCCGGGCTGCGAGTTGCCGTCAACATGGACACGGGCTATGTCGATTTGCTGACGCCCGCAGAGAAAGGGCTCGTGCTCCAGTGGACGGCGGAAGCGAGCGACCGAGAATGGTTCGCAGGCGCCCTGCCTAGCGATCAAGCCGGACCTTTGCACTTGGCTTATGCCAGGGAATGTACGCGGATCGCCGAGGTTGGCGGGGTGCCCGTGATCTTTCCCTCGGCGGGCACGGCGGCGCTGACGGAGGATGGCCTCTCCAGTTTCTTCCACGAGATCGGCGCCGCCACTCACGCCTTTCTCGCCTTCGAATTGGGAGCGATGTTCAGTGCTCACGGCCGCATGTTTTCAGAGCGAGTGCTGACGACTCTGATGGAAATGCCACAGTGCTGCGGTCTGAAGCATTCGTCGCTCGACCGCGCCACAGAACTCGAACGCCTGAAGCTGCGCGACCGCGTGAGACCTGACTTTCCGATTTTCAGTGGCAACGATCTGGTTTCTGACATGGTGGAATACGGCAGTGATTACCTGCTGGGCGTCTCGACCTTCGCGCCGGAGCTTTTTGCGGCGCGCGATCGTGCCTGGGCCGAAGGCGCGCCGAGCTACCTGGAGTTGCGCGATGTCATCCAGTATCTGGGTTGGATCGGATTCCGCGAGCCCGTGCCCGCATATAAGCACTCTGCCGCCCTATACCTTAAGCTGACGGGCGGCCTCGAGTGCGACGATCCCCATCCGCGGGCGGCGAGGCGTGACGATTGGGATCGCGAACTGCTCGCGGATGTGGCGAGGCGGGTCAAGACGGTCATGAGCGCACAGGACTTGTGAACTCGGATGCCCGCACTGATCTGGAGTCCTTTTGCTTTTGGGGATCACAATTGGGCGTTATCGCGACGAGCGCTTTCGGTCTGGAAGGGCGCCCCGTAGCACGGCGGATTCTCGAATCTTGAGTTGCGGCAGGTGGAGCGCGATTCAACCATGGCGGGCAATTCCAACGGCTCGCCGCGCCGACGGTCATTTCGGGCCGGCAGCCGGGTTCGAATCCTGCGAAGATCCGCCGCCGGCCGGCTGAGAGGAGCTTGGCGTCTGCATCCAGGCAGGCACGGGAATCCTGAACTGAAAACTCGATGCTGGAATAGACGGGTCAGGTACCAGGGAAATCGCGCCAGGCTCGCTCGAGCCCAAGTTCCCTTGCTTGTTCCGGGTCGAAGGTGAGGCTGTCAACGAGTTTGCTTCCTGAGCGCTTGGTTGCTTCACAAGGCCCACCAAGTCCAGGGCACGCTCCGCCTCCATGTTGCTCATGAACCATTTCCAGACGTTTCCGGTACGCAGGTTCTCAGCGCTCAGCAGGGTGATGCCGACGTCGATGCCGATGACGTACTGGCTCACCCAACCTGTGGTGGGATTGAAGGCGTCCGCGAACCCGTAGCGGCCATAGATCTTCTTGCCGTACTTCACCAGCATGGCGCGCATGGCGGGAATGCAGATATCGGGCGCGAACATCAGCGAGCCCGCGGCCGCGCTCGGAGTCACGGTGCCGTCGATGCGGGGATCCTGCAGCGATCCGCCCCAGTCCGTGTAACCCTTGATGCTGTCGGACGCCGTTAGACCCCATACGTTCTCGGAATATCCGGGAAACTCGCGTGAAAGGTTCGTGATGAAGGCTTCCCTCTCGGCGCGCGTCGCCGCCACGGCATTGGCGAAATAGTTGACCCGAGGAACCAAGGTGCCCATGTCCGGAGCCTGAGCGGTTCGGTCACGGAGATCGATCCACGCCTGCGAATATTGCTGGATGAAAAGCGGCCCTCCACCTACAAAGGTATAGTCGCCTACATTCTCGATGGGGAGCCTCCAGGTGTTCCAAACATAGGGAGGAACGGGATGCGTCGGTGAGCCGATGGCCAGCACGTAGAGAATCATCAGCTCGCTGTAAGTGTCCCACCGGGATTTGAAGAAACCGCTCTCCGGCGTCCACCCATGCGAAAAATAAGTCTGGCTGCCGTCCATCATCCACGGGAAATCAACCCGGTTGTAGATGAGGGTCGCAAGCTGAGTCACTTCAGCGTCATCACTGAAATACTG
>DATDGR010000197.1:0-5576 GCA_036521995.1 Terriglobia bacterium
TTCCGCCGCAAGGAGGACGATCTTGGCGCGAATGACGTCACAATACGGCGACGTATATTGGCGCGCCATAGATTCTAAATGTCGCCGTTCATCTCCAGACAAGACTACAGCAAATGGGCTTCTTCTCGGCATCGAGAGGGCCGACGGCCCATGACGCCGAACAGAAGTGGCCGGAGACGAGATTTTGGAGACAACACCGAAACGAACTGGACGAGCTATGTTTCCGATTATGGGGAGGTTAACCCAATCCTGGGCAAACGAACTGGCAGGGATAATCGATTGATTCCATTGGATATAGTCCCGAAAACGCGGAAAAGATTCGTTCCCCCGGTCAATGAGCCCGGCCGAGACCGGCACCGTACCCGGACCCGGCCAGAGCCAGCCCAAATCAGGCGACTGAGCCGATCGAGACACTCTCGGAGCAGGTTCGACGCATGCTCCTCCGCCGTCTTGTCGCGAATATCGGGGAAGCAGGGGCTAAGGGGCGCTCCCAGGTGGAATCGTCGTGGTCAGGAGCCCTTCTTCTTCCGGTCGGCCCACCACCTTCGTTTGGCCTCACTGAGGTGTTTTCGCGCAGCCGCGCTCATCCGCCGTCGCCTAGGCTTCTCGGCGTTCGCGGCCTTCCGGCGACCGCGTCTGGCGGTGGCTCCTTCAAGGGCCGCAATAGCTCGGCTCAGACGGTCTCGCTCCGCTTTCAGTTCGCTCAGAATCGTATCCAGTGTCAAGGTAGCTCCTCTCGTGGCGTCTGACTCGCGCACGCAAGACTCAGTCTTCGCCCGCGCCGGAGTCGGAAAATCGACAGCGAACGAGTATACACCGACACGACGCTAAATCCATCATGCGGTCTTAGATAGACCTGAATCGATGGACCTGCACCACGGAGCAGTCAGCCGGGGCCACCGTTCAGGGCCGGGGCTCAGCGAGGTTAGGCCGGGGTAGTTCAACTGTCTCGGCATCTCTTTTACAATCAGCCGTTTATTAGTTCAATTTTAGTTCACCAAGAAGTTCACCTCCAGTGTATTGACATTTTTCGAATTCTCGCCAAAATTACTCTGTCAGTCGGCGGGACCAGGTACCTCGCCACAAGACAACAACTCTTGTTCCGCGAGGCCAGATTTGGTTTGCAGGCAGTCCCCGCAGCCTTGGCTCATGGAATTAACTAGTTCGAAGACTCGCCTTCACTGCTACCGCATGATCGCGAGCCGCTCCGACCATGCGGCAAGGTACGACATTCGGTTGAATGTCCAGGCTTGTCGCTTGCATGTCGTTCTAAGGGTCTCCTAAGGGTTCCCCGTGGCGAGGAGGCAGCAGGGTATGAAGAGCAGAAAAATTGGCAGCCCGGCTGAATCCAGAGGGGTAGGCAAATTCACGTCCGATCAGAAGCGCGTCCTGGTGGTTCTGACGCTGATCAATTTCGTCAACTGGATTGACCGCCAGATTGTCTACCCCTTGTTTCCGCTCATCAAGAATGACTTCCACGTGAGCTATACCCAGCTCGGTTGGCTGGTTGCCGCCTTCAGCATCGTGCACGCTCTCGGATCGCTTGGCCTCGGCTGGCTGGCCGACCTGACCTCGCGAAAGAAAGTGATCAGCTACGGTATCGCCTTCTGGAGTGCGGCTACGTTCATGAGCGGCCTTGCGGGGTCATTTCGTTCGCTCCTGGTCTGCCGGGCGACGGTAGGGGTGGGAGAGGCGGCCTACGCTCCGGCGGGGAACGCCATGATTTCCGCCACCTTCCCCCAAGGCGTTCGGGCCCGGGTGCAGGGATTCTTTGACCTGGGCATGTTCACCGGAGGAGCGCTCGGTCTGGCTTTGGGTGCGGTTCTCGCCCAGTCCGTCGGCTGGCGGCCCGCTTTCTTCATTGTAGGTATTCCCGGCGTCCTCCTGGCCCTGAGCGTCAGAGGTCTGCCGGAGCAGCCTCAGAAGTCGAGCACCGAGAAGGTCTCAATCCGCGAACTGGCTCGGGTTCCGGCTTACCTCTTTGTGCTGGCGAGCGGCTGGTTCGTCGCCTTTGCGGGTTACACCTACGTCATCTGGGGCGCGGAGTTCGTTTATCGATACAAGGGCTTTAGCTTGCGTCAGGCGGGCACTCTCCTGGGCTCGATCATCGTGGTGGCTGGGATTCTCGGTGTGACCACAGGGGCCTGTGTCGCTGACCGCTTGGCCAAGGCCTTCGTGTGGGGTCGCGCTCTGACTCCCGCCATCGGCTTTCTGGTATCCGCACCCTTCATCGTCGGTGCAATGCACGCCAGCCGCAAGCTCACGGTGCTCGGCCTCTTCTTCGCCGGCACCTTCTTTATGACGTGGTACCACGGCCCCGTGACGGCGGTCATCCACGACCTGACGCCGCCGCGGGCGCACGCCTCGGCGATCGGATTCTATTACTTTTTTGTGAACCTTTTCGCCACCACCGCCGCCTCAGCTCTGGTCGGAAAAGTTGCGGACGGCTACGGGTTACTGGCAGGAATGCATTGCGCCGTCATCGCCCAGGTTGTGGGCGGGCTGGGCTTCCTGGCGGTGATTTGGTCGATCCGGCGCCACGGCATCGCCCAGGTGTCTGGCTCACATGAACCGGTGTGTCAAATACCTCCTGAATCATTAATCTCCTGGTCCGAGCCCCGTCGCTGAACGGAACCGGCACGCAAGCGTTGGCTTGTCAGCGTGATGATTTCGCGCGCGAGCTTCAACATAGTGAGATAGCGCGTTGAATTTCAAGAAGGGGTCTTATCCAGACAAGTCAAAAGGAGGATGATCGTATGACAAGCAAAGTTCGACACCAAGGATATCGGAACTTGATCTCGCGAATGCGTCTGCGGACGGCAACGGCAGCGCTGGCGTTGGCAGGGGTGCTGGTGCCAGGGTTAATCGCGACCCCGACGGCCCATGCGCAGACTTTCACCACATTGCACAGCTTCGACGGCACGGATGGCACCAACCCCACCGCGGGGTGATCCAGGCCACCGATGGGAACTTGTATGGGACAACGGGCGACGGCGGGGCCAACGGCTATGGGACGGTCTTCAAAATCAGCCCGAGTGGCACGCCGACCACGCTCTACAGCTCCTGCTCCCAAAGGGGTTGCACGGATGGCTCCGGCCCCGACGCCCCGCTGGTCCAGGCCACCGACGTCTTCACCTCAACCGGCACTCTGACGACGCTGTACAGCCTTTGTTCCCAAAGCGGCTGCGCGGACGGCAGCGAGCCGTTCGCAGCACTGGTCCAGGATACCAATGGGAGCTTCTTCGGGACGACGCACGAGGGTGGGTCCAGCGGCGCCTGCACGGGTGGCTGTGGGACGGTCTTCAGCCTCTCTGTAGGTTTGAAGCCCTTTGTGGAAACACAGACACCTTTGGCAAGGTGGGATCAGTTGTCAAGATTCTGGGGACCAGCCTCACCGGCGCGACCAGCGTCACGTTTAACGGCACGCCGGCGGTCTCTAAGGTGATCTCGGGTTCCTTAATCTCGACCACCGTACCTGCGGGCACTACGAACGGCAAGATCCGGGTGGTAACGCCCGGCGGCACGCTTTCGAGCAACGGGCCCTTCCGGGTGAGGCCGCGAAGGGCGCACTTCGCGCCCAAGAGCCCGAGTGGCCCCTGCCCAGACCTTCACCGTGCTGTACAGCTTCGACAACACGGACGGCTCCCATTTCCGATTGGCGGTCCAAGCCACCAAATGGGAGCCCGTACCGATGTACGATGGCGGGGCCAACAAACCCGTGCTCTCCCTGCTCTGGTTGTGGGACGATCTTCAGAGCCATCCCGAGTGGCGGGCGAACGCATTACAACGTTCAATGGGAGGGTGATTCGCTGCACCCGATCTAAGCCAGCGAGCGACTGGACATCGGCGCGCCGAATGAATAGACTTGGCGTCTGGTCCTAAGTGCTATGATTCGGAGGTGTGCGATGGCGCATTGTCCGGAATGCGATGCCGTAATCGATATGGAAGACGACGAGATTGAAGAAGGCGAGAAGATGGATTGTCATGAGTGCGGAACTGAACTCGAAGTGGTCAGCACCAATCCGCTGGAACTGAGAGCCGTTCTCGATGAAGAGGAAGAAGAAGAGGAGGACTGGTAGCGCGGTGTGGGCTTCCTGCCAAGCACCGGCGTCAGCAGGTCGCTTTGATCGGGCTTGCGTCTTGGCCTTGGCAGCGGCCTGTCTGGCGTTCACCGCTTTCACGCCGCCTTCACTGGCTGCGAAGCAAAAAAAACCGCCCACCAAAACGATTCAGGGCGAAGTGCTGGACCGAACCGACAATCCGATAGCCGGGGCGGCAGTGCAGCTAACCGACACCACGACGGGGAAGACACTGGGCATCTATTCGCAGACAGGCGGGCGCTATGAGTTCACGGAGCTGAGGCCCACCGACGAGTACCAGGTGCAAGCGACTTACAAAGGCCAGCAATCGGAAGTACGGCACGCGAGCTCGTTGGATGACCGTGCCATTGTGGTTCTCAACCTCAGCATTCCGCCACCTGCATCGAATGAGTAGGGTACGCGGACGGAGCCTCCCTTTTACACCTCCTCACAGACCCTGACGATGAGAGTCAAGACAACCTTCTTGCTCACGAGTTTGCTCGCCGCGGGCGCATTTCAGGCCTCGATGGGGCTCGCCCGCCCAAAGCAGGCCGAGTCGAGCCCCTCTGCTGCCGTCAGCGAGCCGGGCAAAGTGAGCCGCTCCGTCAGAGTGCTGGACTTCAGCGCCCTGGCCGGGACCACGACCATCGTCTTCCGATACGTGGCGCAGGTGCCCGGAGCTGGCGGTCAAGCTGAGATCGTGCCCGACAGAAAGATCCTAAGGATTCATGCCGCTTTCACGAATCTCCCGCCGGCATCACGACTCGGCGCTGAGTACCTGACTTACGTGCTCTGGAAGGTTACGCCAGAAGGGCGGCTCACAAACCTTGGCGAGGTGGAGTTGCTGGGAACTGAAGGACGGCTCAACACCAAAGCGCTTCCCGGCCGTTTCGGATTGATCGTCACGGCCGAAGCCTACCTGGCCGTCAGCCAGCCCAGCAAGACCGTGGTCTTCGAGGCCGACGTGGCGCCCGGCGCCTTCCCGAGTGTTCCCCTATCGCAGACCACCTGCCAACTGCTCGCCGTACCCTTGGGAGCCGAGGTTGCGCCAGCCTCCTCGCCCGCCACCCCTGATCCCGCGGCGCCGCTGGTCTTGGAAGAGGCTCGCCGCGCCCTTGCCACCGCGCGACAGGCCGGGGCCGAAGACTACGCGCCGGACACGCTCGCCACGGCGGAGCAACTCTTACGGCTGGCCCAGGATCAGCAGGCACACGGGGTAAAGCTCAAAGATGTGTGGGACACGGGGAGCGAAGCCGTCTTCATCGCCGAGGATGCGAGGGTCTTGGCGGTGACACGGCAGAAGCGCGCGGCGCAGGCTCGCACAAACGCAGAACCGGCGCCTTGAGCCGGTCGCTTAGTCGTCCGTTTCATAAATACGCTAGCGTATTATTGATTGCCAAGAAGGCTCCATCAGTGGCATGGTATTGGGACAGAGGCCTGTGCCATGCCGAGAGCAAGTCCCTATGAGATTTCTCTCTCCCCGACCGAGGAACGCGA
>DATDGR010000198.1:0-4115 GCA_036521995.1 Terriglobia bacterium
GATGCGCAGGACCCTGGGAACTGACATGCAGCAGCACGGGACACTCAAGGACACGCAAGGGATGCTGAGGCACGCGAGTATCAAGACAACGGGTGACGTTTACGTTCAAACGATCGAAAAGAGCGTCCTCGCCGCTGTGAACTCGCGCACGTCAGCGGTGCTCGGGGACTGGAAGATGCCGGAGAAAAGCTTGGGCTTGCAGGGAAGAAATCTGAAAGGTCTGAATGAAATTCGGCGAAGTTCGGCGAAGTCGATTTCTGAGGTGACTGTAAGGTGTTGATTAATTGGCTCCTCAGGTAGGACTCGAACCTACAACCCTTCGGTTAACAGCCGAATGCTCTGCCATTGAGCTACTGAGGAGTGTGTGGCGGGGATACTGCGTCCTCTGTGGTTATATCAAATGCTGGTATGTGCGTCAAAGGATCATGGGGTGAGTTGTCGTTGACACATGATATGTCCGGTGGAATAAGCAAATGAAATGTCCGCTTAGCGGGCGGCGAGGATATCTCCATGCAGATAAGTGTGGAGACGTATCCGAGAGCCGCCGTGGAGCGAGCGATGAAGGTGCAAGAAGTGATTCTGCGGGCGATGTCGAAAAAGATCACCTGGTTTCAAGCAGCCGAGATAGCGGGGATGAGCGATCGGCAGATGCGGCGGTTGCGGTGGCGATACGAGAACTATGGCTACGACGGGCTGCTGGATCGGCGGCGCGGGCAACCGAGCGAGAGGCGGGTGCCGCTGGCGCTGGCCGAACAGGTGCTGAGACTGTATCGGGAGAAGTACTACGACCTGAACGTGCGCCATTTTCA
Organism: Terriglobia bacterium; assembly: GCA_036521995.1. Classification (GTDB taxonomy): domain Bacteria; phylum Acidobacteriota; class Terriglobia; order UBA7540; family UBA7540; genus Gp13-AA77. Next base: position 810 of record DATDGR010000198.1, read on the forward strand.
CGAGAAGCTGCGGGAGCAGCACGGCATCACGCTGAGCTACACCTGGGTCAAGCTGGCCCTCCAGGGAGCTGGACTGGTAGCTAAAGCGCGCAAGCGGGGGGTACACCGCAAGCGGCGGCTGCGCCGCCCGCTGCCTGGCATGCTGCTGCATATTGATGGCAGCCGGCATCAGTGGTTCCAGGACGATCGCTGGTATGACTTGATCGTGGTTCTGGACGATGCCACCAGTGAGATCTACTACGCGCAGTTGGTGGACGAGGAATCCACGACCACGGTGATGGCTGGATTGTGGGAGGTCATGGAGCGCAAGGGTCTGTTCTGCGTCTTGTACTCGGACCGGGGGAGTCATTTCTGGCTGACGCCCAAGGCGGGTGGCAAGGTGGATCGGCAGCGTTTGACACAAGTGGGGCGAGCACTGCGGGATCTGGGCGTGCAGATGATCCCGGCCTACTCCCCGCAGGCACGGGGTCGATGTGAGCGCAACTTCGGCACCTGGCAAGGACGCCTGCCCCAGGAGCTCAGGCTGCGCGGCCTGCGCACCGTGGAGGAAGCAAACCGCTTTCTGCGTGAGGAGTATATGGCCGAGTTCAATCGGCGCTTTCAGGTTCCGGCGGCCCAGACGGGCAGCGCTTTTGTCCCCTGCCGGCGTCGTGATCTGGATCTGATCTTCTCGCTCCAGTTCGAGCGTACGGTGAGCCGGGACAACACGGTCAGCTTCCAGAATCTGACCATGCAGATCGAGAAAGTGAACTGGCGCGGCACCCTGGCTGGCTGCACGGTCACGGTCCATCAACACCTTGACGGAACGCTGAGCATCACTTACGGACCGCAAAGACTGGGCCGGTACACCAGCCAGGGAGAAACCATCATGAAAACTTCCGCGGCTTTGGCAGCTGTTGAAAAGACGCTCCGTGGAAAAGTCAAAAAGCCGACTTTTCCCCCGCGCTTGGAAATCCCGCAAACTGCGCGGGATTCCCACTTTCCAACAGCTGCGGCTGCGGTCTTATAAACCAAAACCGGACATTTCATCTGCTTCGACGTGGGGACAGTGATGACGCTGGTTGCGCCGATCTTCGGCGATCATTTTGCCGGCTCCGGACCGTCATCACGACAAATCTAGTACTGGTGATTGGGATCATTGTCCTTTAGACCAGTAGGTGTCTGTATCAACAATAAAACCGGGCACATGCATTCAATCATCAGAAAACGACTGAGTGATCGATGTCACTCCACCTGATCCATCCCCGCCTCCGAATGTGGAGCCGGTTGCCACGGCCAGCGCTCCTTCATCTCGACATATAACGACCAGCTCAGGAAGGTGCGGACAAGAACCATCAATCCCAGGACCGCGACATTTCTCAAGGTAGCTTCAAGGGCCACGGTGCGGATCACATCCGCCGCGACCAGAAGATCCAACCCCAATAACAACCGCTTTGCCAACAGGTGCCGGTAATGTTCGTAGGTGCCTTCCTTCCCGATCGCAAACAGATCGCGCACGGTATCGCGACGCACGCCCAGGATGACGACACCGGCGACAATGACGGCGACCGCCAATACCTCGATTCCGACAGCCGTCCATTCGAAGATAACCCGAATTGTTTCCAACCCCTGATGGCTCACGGCAGCTTCCACCTCATCCGCTTGGCCCGGCTGGCTGCTGCTCTTCCAATGCGGGATTTAGCCCAGAATCCAATTGATCAATTTCGTGGAATTTTCCGGCCAGGCATTTGAGTGGTTTTGTCATTTATAATGAGAAGCTTACGGCTTCCGCGGGGACTCTACGGGGTGGACAAGCTTGCCGGGATCGATCTCATGCATGGGCAAATGCCGGGGCTTGCGAGCTCCCTCAGGGAACCCGCTTCCACGAGCTGTCCGGATTGAAGGTAATGGTCCTGGCCGCTTCCGCAGTCCCGTCCCCCAGGTCTTTCTGATAGACCGGCCCGCGTGGGCCAGCGATAAACGTCATCACGCCGCTGGCCCCATACTCCGCCGGAAAAGCGAGGATCGCAAACCCGCCCGTCATCCTCCCGTCCTTCACATAGTCCTTTGCTCCGCCGGGAGCATAGGACCCCTGGGCCTTCAGAATCCGGAAGAAATATCCATGAAACGGCGTACGCTTCCCGGTCTGCTGCGAGCTCTCATAACCCTCGCTCGTCGATTGAGCTACCAGGACCCCCGCCGGGCTCTCCGCCTCGCCTTCCTTAGTCTCCCAATAGAGACCGTCCTGCGTCCCCGGCGAGCTTCTGAAGCGTTGCGCATACGCCCCTGCGGGATTGCCATCATGTCCCGTAGCGGCATATTCCTTCTGCGCTACACGCAGGGCACGAACCACCCGGATGGCGTCCAGCTCGTTCTGTCCAATCCGCCGGTACGAAAGCTCCTTCGCACCTTCAAGCGCGTCGAAGTGCCACGCGCCGCCAACCTTCACGATAGGGAACGGCAGCGGCCATCCAGTCGTCCCCACCGTCAGCAGCACCTTGTCCTCGCTCTGGCGAACGAAGCCATGTGCCTCCTCGTAGTGCTTCAGGAACGTCGCCCGATCATTCTCATCCCCGGTCGCGTCCCCCGACGACAGCATACCCTGCGCTTCGGCCCCAAGTATCTCCTTGAGCGCGGCATCGTCCTTCGCCTTCACCGCTGCCACAAATGCCGCCGCCGCTGCCCGGTACGTGGGATAGGTCTTCACCCCCGCGTCCTGCGGCCGGGCAAAGACCGAACTCAACACAACCAGAACGGTAACGATTGATCCACGCAGCCACCTACGATCGCGAAATGTCATGAGCGCCGACCTCCCTGGTTGCCACCGCCAGCGCTCGACCGGCCGCGATTGCTCGCCGCCCGCGCCTGGCTGCCACTGTTATTCCCTCCAAGCCCACCTGGCCGCGAACCGGTGGTCTGTTGCGGACGTTGCCCACTCTGCGGACGACCGACATTGGACCCACCCGCAGGTCGATTGTTATTGGCCGCCCTGTTCGCAGCATTGTTCGGAGGCCTGTTTCCGGTAGCCGGGCGGTTCCCTCCGCCACCTGTCGTGGGTCGGTTGCCACCACCCGGGGGATTCCCAGCGTTGCCACCAGGCCGGTTCGCCCCGGTGTTCCCGCCAGTGTTCCCACCGGCGTTGCCTCCGCCCGGGCGATTCGCCCCAGCGTTGCCCCCAGGCCTGTTTGCCCCGGTATTCCCACCAGGAGTGCTTCCACCCGGCCTGTTCGCTCCAGTGTTTCCTCCAGGCCGGTTGCCGCCAGCGTTCCCACCGGTGTTGCCTCCGCCGGGGCGATTCCCACCGGTATTCCCGCCAGGATTGCCACC
>DATDGR010000199.1:0-2973 GCA_036521995.1 Terriglobia bacterium
AGAATCGAGGTTGGGAATAGCGCCGTTCGAGCCCTCCGCCGGCCGCTCCGCCCTTAAACTACTAAGAACGTCGGCCAACGGCCATGCGACGAGAAGAGCTGGCGCTTGCCAAGTTGCGCGAGTGCGAGGCCGATCAGCGGACCGGCGCTCCGAACTGGCGGAGATGCTGCGGTGGCGCATCGAGGGCGTCATCGACGCTGCCGACTCCTACCGGGTCGGTTGCTTGAGCACGCAGGCAAGCTGTTCGGCGCCCGATCGTTGGACGCAGGCGGGCGCAGCTACAGCGGCGCCCCGGGGATCCACTCCAAGACCGGCCTGTCTCCCCATGCTCATCAGGTCTGCAATTAGAGAGACGACGTACAGAACGCGCATCGCCGCGCGGCAATCGGTACCTCGCTGAGGCACTCTGGACATTTCTTTGTAGTGGGGTCCTGTAGTGGACCCCTTTTTTTGGACACGAAAACAGCCTTTTCTTAGATGGTGGGCGGCATTGAAAATAGAGGAGAGTCAATGCCCAAAACCCGCAAGAGAGCCTGAAAGCCAAAGTGGCCGTGGAGGCCATCAAGGCGCACAAGACGGCAGCGCAGCTGGCACAGATGTTCGGTGTCCATCCGACCCAGGTCGGCGCCTGGAAGAAACAAGCGCTGGCCGGGGACTCTGTGTAGAGTAGGGCACAGGCGCGTTGCGCTGTCGCACGTTTCCTGCACCCCCTCATCGAACTGGACGTGCGGATTTCCCGCATCCAGCTCTCCGATCATCTTCTTCCGGCGGCGTGCGCCGCAATCCGTCCAGATGGCTCACCTTGCCCACCATTCGATACAGCCGACATCGGTCATGAAGGAAGTAATACCCCCATCGTTTCTGAGCAGTCCGCCAGGGGCACTGGTGCTTGCGTCGAAGCCATAAATGCAATTCGCTTCGAACAGCCCAATCCACCTTATGGAATGTCCGGTTGCTGTTGCCTGCCCTGAAGTAGGTGCACCACCCATTGAGGATCGGATTCAGCTTCTGGATCACCACTCCGACTTGCTCGTTGGACGGAAACGATCGCACTACTTCGCGCACCCGCTGGCGGATATTGCGGCACGCCTTCTCGCGTGGCCACATGTACAGCATCCGCCTGGGGGGCTTTCGAAACTCGAAGCCGAGAAACGCGAATCCTTCTGCCAGCGTCGTCAGCCGACTCTTTTCTTGATTTACCACCAGTCGAAGAGCTGCGAACTGAGCCTGCAGTTGGTCCCACGCCGCCCGCGCCTGTTGTTCCGTTCGCGCCAGCAGCACCATGTCATCCGCATAACGAACCAGCCGAACGTTGCCGATGGCGACCCCGTCGCCACGGCACCATTGACGATCTACCTCGTGAAGAAAGATGTTGGACAGCGTCGGCGAAATCACTCCGCCCTGAGGAGAACCCCGGTCCGGGTGAGTCACCTTGCCTTCCTCCATAACTCCCGCTTTCAACCAAGCTCGGATCAGGCGCAAGATTTGAATATCTCCGACCCGGCGTTCCACCAACTGCAAAAGCAGTTCGTGGGAAATCGTGTCGAAGTAGGATTTCAAATCAACGTCCACCACGAATGAGTAGCCCTCATTGACACCTTGCACGATTGTGCTCAGCGCCATTCGCGGCGTCTTCTTCGGGCGGAATCCAAATGAACAGGGCATAAAGTCAGCCTCGAATAACGGCTCGATCACCAACTTCACCGCCATCTGCACCACTCGATCCTTCACCGTCGGGATGCCCAACGGCCGGGTCTTCCCCGGTTGTCCGGGTTTTGGTATGTGAACGCGGCGGACCAACGCCGTCCGGTACCGTCGGCTCCGGAGTTCCTGTTCGACTTCGTTCAGAAACCGACCCTCGCCCTAGTCGCGGATAGCATCGATGTCCACCTGATCCACTCCCGCTGCCCCTTTGTTGGACTTTACCCTTTGCCAGGCTTCTCGCAGGATGTCCTGCCGACAGACCTTATCGTAGAGAAGCGTGAACCTCCTTTCCGGTTGTTGCTTGGCCACTCGGTATAGCGTCCGTTGCAGTTTGCGGGCATTATCGAGTCTCGCGGGCGCTTTGCGCCTGGCTTGACCGGTCCGGGGTTGAGCGTTCCCTTGCGGGTGCAGTCCGGCTGCCTTTCCCTGCTTCGTTCGCGTGATGAAAGTAGCGGCCCTTCCCTCCCTCCGGTTGTCCCGAAGTTCATCGGTACTGTGGCCACCTCCGATTCCCTGTCCGGCTTCGCTACCGCGCTTTCGGGTCTTCCCCTTATGCGCTTCTCTACCGCTCGGAGTCTTCTCCTGCGGACCGAACAGGGCCTCTCCGGTTGACTGAATGTGCTGTCTCTGCGTGCCGCCGCCCTCTACACCGTCCCGGCGGACCGGCTTCCTTCTCGCTGTACTCCGGTCCGTGGCAGGCTTCGCCTCCAAGGGACAGGCTCGCCCCGGGAATAGATCCAGCTGAATCGGCGTGATTGCTGGTGGAGCTGACGATGCTGATACGACGTTCACTGGTGTTGCGGCCCGCAGATTCGCCTCGCCCTCCTGCCGACAGTTGAGGGCTTTGTCACCCCGCTTTTCCGTCGCCAGTTGCCCAGCGCCGGAAGGGATCTGGCTATCAGGTGAGCGAGTCATTACCTGAGTTGATTCCTCTCAATCAACAAGTTCATTCAGTCCTCTCGGACGCACCCCCCAAACCCCCTGGGATTTATCGCTGTTTTCTTCCAGAATGGATGTTTTTCGCTTTGCCGGTGGCGGCACCCGCCGTACACTGGAATGGCTTGATAGGAGGATAGGGCAACGCAGGGATGCGACCCGAGCGCCGATTCAAGCCCGGAGTGGATGGCGGCCTTCGGGCCGCCTCCTCGTCAGCCCGCTCCACCATCTAAGGACGGCCAAAATTTTGTCCAAACGATGGGGTCCACCTCACGGGTGGCGCTGCCGGGCCTCGATCAAGCACGATCAACGCGCCGTAGCGAGCGAGTGTCT
>DATDGR010000200.1:0-14194 GCA_036521995.1 Terriglobia bacterium
GAAGTTGTTAGTGTCACTGCCTTGGCGCCGGCCCCGATTGAGATTTTGGCGGCTGGACGGCAGGAACTGGCATTTCAGGAGCTGCTGGCTGCTCCGCGGGCGCAGGGCTGACAACCACGAGCTGGTTGATCACTTGCTTGACGCCCCTTACCTCGTTTGCCAGTGTTGCTGCTTTGGTTCTCTCTTCCTCCGTTTGCACCTGCCCCGACAAGATCACCACGCCCTGTTGCGCGATGATGCTGATGTCTCTCCTCTTCAGCGTCGCGTCCCGGTAGAGCCTGGCTTGGATCTCGCCGGTAATCACCTTGTCGTCCGGGTTACGGCTGCACGCAGTCAGAGGCAGGGCGAGGGAAATCAGAATGATGGCTGCTTTAGCAAGCGGTCTTCTCATGGTGTGAGCAGCCCGCTAAGCGGAGCCTTGGTGCTCTTCCCACTTTCCGCTGTCCCAGGAGCGGCTGACCAAGGCCAGCGTCCGAGCCACGTTCAAGGCTTCGCGAAAGCCAGGTTCGGTCTGCCGGGCGTCAGCAATCGATTTCAGGAAGTGATGAGCCTCAATCGTCTTAAGGTCCTCGTAGCCGAGACCCACCCCTGGCCCGGGGTTGAAGTTGGCGTGGAACGGATGCTCGGGCCCGCTCAGGATGCGCGTATAGCCGCTGCGCCCCAGGGGAGAATCGGTGAGGAACAGGTTGAGCTCGTTCATGCGTTCGAAACTCCAGCTCAGGGCGCCGCGCGTGCCATAGACCTCGAAGGCCATCTCGCACTTCGGACCGTCGATCACCCGGCTCACTTCCACTGTTGCCAAGGCCCCGCTCGAGAACTCGGCCAGGGCGCCGGCGTAGTCTTCATTTTCCACTGCGCCCGTCGGGCCCCCGGTGCGCAGGGTGAAGTGCGTTCCCGATCCCGGCTCGCTCAAAGGGCGCTCCGTAATGAAAGTTTTCACGCTTCCCACCACCCGCCGGATGGGACCGGCCATCATGAGCGCGTTGTCGATGACGTGAGACATCAGATCGCCGAGCACCCCCCATCCGGCACGCTCGCGCTGGAAGCGCCAGGACAGCACAGCCTGCGGGCTGCTGGCGTAGCCCACAAAGAAACGGCCCCGGTAGTTCAGGATTCGCCCGAGCTCGCCCTGCGCCAGAAGCTGGCGCGCGTACTGCACCAGAGGCGCCCAGCGGTAGTTGTAGCCCACGAAAGTCATCACCCCGGCCGCGCGGGCGGCGCGTTCGATTTCGGCGGTCTCCTCCGGGTTGCGTCCCACTGGTTTCTCGCAGTAGATGTGCTTGCCGGCAGCGGCTGCGGCCAGAGCGATCTCGCGATGGGAGTCGTTGGAGGTTGTAATGTCAACGGCCTCGACGGCCGGCTCGGCGATCACCTCTTGCCAGGCCGTGGCGGAGTGCTCGAAACCAAAGTGCCGGCGGGCCTCCTCGGCGCGGGAGGCCACCTCGTCCGCGCAGACCACCAGTCGCGGACCGAGGTGACGATCAGGGAACCGGTCTGCCGCCTGAAGGTAAGCGCGGGCGTGGGCATTCCCCATCCAGCCCATGCCGATGACACCGATGCCGATCCTCTTTGCCATCACACTCCTTTGGCGGCTCCGCATTGGCCCGGCCGTCGCTTGATCGCTCGGGTCGTCTTGGGTAGAAGCCACTTTGCCAAGGCCCGTCCAGTCTAGCAGCCTTCTTGACAAGTCGATTCTTACACTATAGGGTTATTAAATCATGTGCACTTCAGCCTGCCACCGCGGGCTGGCGTGGGCGATACGCCATTAAGGTGACCAAGAACGGATTGTCGACGCTGGGCACGCCAACAAGTAACCGTTACTACTACCGGTTACCCGGCCGTCTACGGGCTGGGTGACGTTCAAAGCCAGGATGTAAGAGATAACAAAGAGATTACAAAAATGTCTCCCGAGCAAACCTTAGTGCGCGTCAGGCGGCAGCCAGAAAGCTATCGGGTAACGTGGCCCGGATCAAATGACGACCGAAGCCGGAATATATAACAAACTAAAAGACTTCCAAATTTATCTCAAAGAGGACGGGCCACGGGGAGCAAGGATCGAGATCAGAGAGCCTCCAGCCTGGCTAACTCGCCTGACCTTGGTACGGCGTAGATGGAACCTAAATTGCCTTGGCATTGTTCCCACGACGGCCGGAGCGATCAGCCAAAACCGAGGCCTAAACCTCGCTTCGATTTCAGCCGATTTTACTTAACGGTTATCGGATGACCGAGACGGGTTGGACTCTCTGCGGCCGGGTGGTAGATTAGCGTTGGGATGGGCGCCCGGTCTGGGACGCGGGCCTGTTTGAAAGTTTACAGGTCACTATGATTTCTCTCGTCATTCCCACTTACCAGGAAGCGGACGTAATTCAAGGCACGCTACGCCGGGCGGCGGCTGCACTGGCCCGGACCGGCGAGGAATTTGAGCTGATTGTGGTGGATGACTCCGGCGCTGAAACTGGCGACCAAACGGCCTCGCGCGCCGAAGCCCTTGCTCCCGAGCTTCCGGTGCGGGTGGCGCGGCGCGCGGGACGCCAGGGCTTGGCCACCGCGGTGGTGGACGGCTGGAAGGCCGCCCGGGGCGACGTCTGGGGGGTGATGGATGCAGACCTGCAGCATCCGCCGGAGGTGGTGGTCCGGTTGATGCAGGCCCTGCGCCGGCCGGGAGTTGACATCGCGCTGGCCAGCCGCTATGTGAAGGGAGGCGGCAGCCGGGACTGGTCGCGGCGGCGGCGGGCCGTATCGTGGGCCACCACACATCTGGCGGCTTGCGTGCTCCCTTGGACGCTGGCGCGGGTGCGTGATCCAATGTCCGGAATGTTCCTGGTGCGCGCCCAGGTGCTTGACGGCGTGGAGCTCAATCCTCTCGGCTACAAAATACTGCTCGAGGTGCTGGGCCGCGGCCATTGGCGTGACCTGGCCGAGGTTCCCTACGGCTTTGAGCGGCGCGGCCAGGGGCATTCCAAGCTGGGCTTCCGTCAGTCGATGGAGTACCTGGTGCACTTGGTACACCTGGCGCGCGCCACGGGCCAGCTTCGCACCTGGATTCGCTACGCCACGGTCGGCGTGTCAGGCGCTCTGCTGGACGTCGGGATCTTTTACCTCCTTGTCCGCGACTGGGGATGGCATCCGATCGTTGCCTTGCTCGCAGCCACCGAGCTGGCGCTGCTGAGTAATTTCGCCTGGAACCAGACGCTGACGTTTCGCCGGGATCTCGCCTCGGGGCCTGCGCTGACGGGCCGGAGTGTGCTGCGCACCCTGCTCAGTTACCAGCGAGCTTGCTTGGCTGGAGCGTTCTTTAATATCGCCGTGACTCTGGGGTTTGTGGCTCGCGGAGTGACACCGGCGCTCGCGGCGGCGCTTGGAGTGCTGGCCGGTGGCGTCTGGAACCTCGTTTTCAACGTGCCCAGGATCTGGCAGGCCTGGTCTTTCCCGCCTTCGCCTCCAAAGGACGCTCCGGCGGGGCGGCCTGCGGTGATCCCGGCGAGCCCGATGCCAGGGAAGGTCAAGTTGTGACGGCTGGGGCGGCAAGCGGCGTGGAGGCTAGGCATCCTGCGGTCGCGGCGCCCGAGCGGACGCGGCCGGATACGCCTCCGCCCACCCAAGGTGCATCCCGGTTCCACAACGCTTGGTTCGCAGCCGCCATGCTGTTCGTGGTGGCGCGCGCCCTGCCGGTGCTGAGCAACACTCCGGGGCGCGATCAAGGTACTTACCTCACCATCGGGCGCAGCCTCGTTCAGGGCCGGATCCTCTACCGTGACCTTTGGGATAACAAGCCACCGGGCATCTTCTACATCTACGCGATTATCGGCAAGCTGTTCGGCACGCGGATGTGGTGCGCGGCCGCGGTTGATCTGGCGCTGCTGCTGCTGGTGTCCTGGTGCCTGTTTCGCTTTGCGGAGCGTTACCTGGGGCCGGGAGGCGCGGCGGTGGCGGTGGCGGTCCACGCCACCTGGCACGTCGAAGCTGGATACATCTTCAGCGCCCAGCCGGAGTTCTTCCAACTTCCACTGATTTTTGGCGCGTATTTCCTTGTCGCGGCCGGCGCGGCGGCAGATCCCCCGGCTCGCCCGGTGCTCCCCGGAATGAGACTTTGGCAGGCGCTTCGCCACGTTGCCAGGGACTGGAGGGTTCGGCACCTGGCGGCCGGTGCGCTGCTTGGCGCTGCATTCTGGCTGAAGTACAACGCCTTCGTGTTTCTGCCCCTGCTGCTCGTCCCGTACCTGGATGGCGGTGCGCTCGGTGGCAGGCCGCCGCGGCTTGCTTTCACCGCGACTCCGCGCCAACTGGCCGAGCGGCTGGTCTGGGTTCTGGTGGGATTCGCCACCGTGGTGGCCGTGGTGCTGGGCTACTTTGCTTCGCACGGCGCCCTGCCCGCGATGCGTGAGATTCAATTCCAGGTGCTGCCTCGCTACGCCGCCATGGCGGCCGAACGCCGGCGGTTGCCGCTAGGGCAATGGATTGCGGTGCGATCGGGGTTCTTTCTGGGCGCGGCCAGGCTCGCAGCCACGGCCGTGGCCCTGGTGGTTGCTTGGGCTCGCCGCGACCTTGCCCGCCTCGGTCCGCTCGCGGGGGCCGCAGCCGTGGCCTACGCCGCTACAGCGGTCCAGATCAGCTTTCATAGCTACTACTTCGCAACCTGCTACCCCTTCTTCGCCTTGATGTGGGCATATCTCGCCGTGACTCTGTGGGAACTGTGCCGCGCCGCCGCCCAGGCTTGCGCGCGCCGAAGTTTGCGGCTGGCCCAGGTGTTGGTGTGGGTTCTTTTCGCCAATCTTCTCTACTGGCCGCTCCCTGCCCAGTTTAATCGGATCCAGATGGATTATGAGAGCCTCCGCGAATGGAGGGCCGGTCCCGAGAGCTTTTACGCCAATCACCCTTGGGAGATTCCGTTCGAACACATGAGCGGCCAGCTTCAGGTGATTCACTACCTCAAAACCAATGGCTCGCCCGGTGACCAAATTTTCCTCTGGGGCGGGCACACCCTCATTTGCTACCTCTCCGGGCGGCCGTGCGTCACCCGCTTTGTGTCGAACCTCGGCTTGATGTCGCTTTGGGTTCCGCAGGCCTGGCGCGACGAGGTCGCTCGCGAGCTTCGGGCCCAGCCTCCAGAGTGGATCGTCGTGGCCCGCGACGACGCCCTTCCGAGCATCACCTATGTCAATCTTTCCTCCGACCAGTATCTGGTCGAGCGTTACCCGGAGATGGCGAATCTGGTGGCGAGCGACTATCATCCTGCCGCCGATTTCACCAGCTTCGTGCTCTACCGCCGCAACCGTTGAGCGAGCCGAAGCAGCCTGGGCGGTGACAATGTTCGAACTTTGCGCTAGAGTCTTCGAGTTGTAGTCATGACGCGTCGGCAGACAGCGGGGGTGGCGGTGGTCCTGGTGGCGGTTACGGCGGCCAGCGCGCTGGTGGCGTATCGCCGGGGCCTGCGCCGGGGCCTCTCTCAGGCGCGTCCGGCGGCCAGCGCCTCCGAGGCTCGTCCCGGCGACGCCTCGGGCGGTTGCATCGATTTTCGCCAGGCCGGAACCCACACCGGAGAGCAGGCCTGCGTCTCCGGCCGCGTGTTGAAAGTATTTACCGCCGGGTCCGGCAATACTTTTCTCGACTTCTGCGCCGACTTCCGGAACTGTCCTTTCACCAGTATTGTCTTTGCTTCAGACCGGTCCAAGTTCGGCGACCTGGGCGCGCTCGGGGGACGACTGATCGAGATTCGCGGCAAGATTGTGCCTTACCACGGCCAGCCGGAAATCATCGTGAGCGACCCCAGCCAGATTCGGGGGGCACCGTGAGTTATGCAACCCGCTGGGATGGCAGCAAATCCTGGCGCATCGGTCCGATGCTTCTTGTGTTCCGGCCCTTGCTGGCGCTGGCGGCGATGGCCGTAGTTGCTTCCCTGGGTCGCGGGGGTCAGGAGCAGCGCCCTGAGGAATCGAAGGCGCAAACTGAGGCGGTCGCGAAGGCGCAAGCGGCAGTCGACGGCGCCAAGACGCCGCACGAGAAGTCCGCGGCTTTGGTGGACCTAGGTCGCCTGTACTTCGACGAAGGTGAGGAGAAGAAGGCGGAGTCACAATACCTGGCCGCGCTCGATCTTGACGCCTCAAACGCCGAGGCACACCTCGAGCTCGGCCGCGTCGACATCGCTGCCCATAACTACGCCAAGGCGGAGGGTGAGTTCAAAGAAGTGATTCGCCTGGCGCCTGGGGCCGGCGCCGGGTATGCCGCCCTGGGGGCTCTGCTGGCTGAGACGGGGCACTCGGCGGCGGCCCGGCCGCTTCTGGAAAAAGCCGTCGACCTTGATTCGGGAGACTGGTCGAGCCGCTATCGCTTGGCGCTGATCGTTTCGGCCGCCGGTGATCCCGCCCGCGCTCACGAGTTGCTGGAACAGGTGGTGCAAATCGACTCGAGTTACATGCCGGCGCGCGAGCAACTCGCCCTCGATCGTCTCCGTCGTGGCGATGCCGCCGGGGCCACGGCCGAGGCGCAGCAGATGCTGGCCAAGAACCCGAATGCACCCGAGGGTCACCTGGTTCTGGCCCTGACCTCCTGGAAAGACCGGCAGTTCGAGGCTTCGCTCTCCGAGTGCGCCCTGGCCTTGCAGGGCGATCCGCGCTCCGTGCAGGTGCTGGCATTGCAAGCGCTGAACCTTTGGCAGCTCGACCGCAAGAAGGAAGCGCGGCAGGTGCTGGGGGAAATTGCCCGCGATCCTGACATGCGAGCCAGCTTCGCCAACGCGGACGTTTTCTGCCGGCTGGTGATCTGCGGGAGCCAGGACGCCGGCGTGGTGGGCGACTTCCTGCGCCGGAACCGATGGGTGGCCTACCCAGACCAGCCTTGAAAAAATGCCGGGGATAATTGGTTTTGACAGATCTGGTACTATCCAAGCTGGATTGACCGCTTTCTCCGCTCCAGGTAGGCTATCGCGCTACGTCTGGACGGCCGCCTCCGGCGACGTCCAGCAGGCGAGGAGATCAATTCAGTTTAGGAGGACGAACGATGACCTGGATTCGGACCGTTCCCATGGCAGAAGCCGACGACCGTCTGCAGAAAGCCCTGGAAGCACAGCGGGCGTTGTATCCGCGGGAGTACGCCACACCCGTGCATGATACCGGGGGCGAGGCGGCGGGGATCGTCGCCTCGCACAGTTTGATTCCCGACGCCCTTTACCACGCTTTCGCCACCTTCGGGGTGCTGATGTCGCCCGAACTCCCTCTGAGCCGGCGTCAGCACGAAATGATCACCACCATGGTGTCGGTGACCAACCGCTGCGTCTATTGAATCGAATCACACGCAGAGTTTCTGCGTCGGGTCACCCTGGATGAAGAGCTGGTTCGAGCCCTGGAGAAGGATTACACGACCGCGCCCCTCACCGCGCCTGAGCGTGCCATGCTGGACTACGTGGTGAAGCTGACCAAAGATGCCACCCGGGTCAGCCCGGCCGATCATGACGGTCTGCGCCGGCAGGGCTTCGACGACAAGGCGATCCTGCAGATCACGCTCATCGCCTCGTGGTTCAACTACATCAATCGGGTCGCGGACGCACTCGGGGTGGGACGGGAAGGGTGAACGGCTTGTGCGGAGCCAAGGAGTCTAGGGCTTCACGGCCAGCGGAAAGTCCGGCACCGTGCTCGGCTTGGCAGTGGCCGGCGTCTGCTGTCCATCGGTCAGCTCCTTGACCCGCTCCGCCAGGTAAAGATCCAGCATGTTGATCGTGATCTCTCCGCGGCCCGTATAGTCGGCTTTGCCGTCGATCCCTTCCACGAGCGCTTTGGTGAAGGCGCCGTTCTGCCACTTGGGGTCTTCCAGCGAATACTGCCGTCCCGTGGAAGCGGTGAAGACCACCACCCCGTTTTCCGCCGCCGAGAGCTCATTCACCACGGCATTGATGTCGGCCACGCCGCGCCTGGCTCCGAGCACGTCGCCGCTGTGGCACGTGTCCACGAACATCACCGCCTTGCCCGCGATGGAGGCCACCGTGCTCTTGAGATCGGAGAAGGCGAGGCAGGTCGCCTTCAGCCGGTTCAGGTCGGCGTTGGCGGGCAGGAAGTAGTAAAAGCTATTGGCGTCGTCTAGGCCATGGCCCGACAGGAAGATCATTCCCACGTCCAGGCTGGTCACCTGGTGTTGCAGCCAATCCAAACCGTCTTCGATTTGGTCTTTAGGGGCATCGGTCAAGAGCTTGACCTGCACGTCGCGGTAAAGTCCGCCCTTTTGCGCCTCCATGGCAGCGGCAAAGTCCTTGGCGTCCTTGGCGGCGAAGTGGAGCCTGTATTCCGGATTCTGATAGTTGCTGACGCCCACTGCCAGAAGATAGAGCACCGGCTTAGCCACAAACTGTTGCGGTGGTGCGGCGCTGGACCAAACCAGGTGAATCGTGGCCGGCACCGAAGCGCTGTAGCGGTTCGATGCGATCAGGCTCACCTCACAGTTCCGGGCCGGAATGGTGACGGTGAGCGTCTGTCCTTCGTCCTCGTTCGCCACCAGCGTCACACCGCGGCTGGTGGAAACCGGGCGGCCGTCCACGAAAACCTGAAGGCCGGTCGCAGGCTCGCCGCTCGGAGTGCGCACGGTATAGTGCAACGTGACGCTGGTGGCGGACACCTGGCTGCCGTCTTCGGGAGCGGTGATGCCGACCACCGGCGGGAGCGCCTGCGCGATAGTGGTGGTCTCGGTTTCTCTCCTGGTCTCGGCGTCCGCCAGACGCACGGCCTTGGTCTCGTCCAAGGTGGCCGGAATTTTGCTGACGACGTCAGGCCGGTACTTCATCCGGCGGAAGCGCGAGGCAGGATAAAAGTCAGCCGCGTGATCGCTTCCGTTGTTCACATTCCAGCCGATCAGCTCCTCACCTCCGGGAGAGGCGTCGTAGTATCCGCTCGGCGTCCAAACCACCCAGCGCCTCTGGTCGGCATGAGGAAAGAAGCTTGTGACCTCCTTGCCGTCGCTGTAGCGATACCATCGGATAGTCCCGTCTGCGCACGCCGCAACCGCCACGCTTCCGTTGCCCGCTATGTTCACCGCCCAGGCAGCACCCGGCACCGCCACGTTCCAGATCTCTCTTCCGTCCCGGCCGAAGCGGCGGAGATACCACTCGGTGCCGAGCAAGAACGATCGGCTGTCCGGGGCGATAGCCAGGGAGAGCGAAAGTTCAAAGGGTTTTAGCGCCAGCCGCCGGCCGTTCAGAGTCGGAGATGGAGTATCGGCCCAACCCTGAATGTCGAGGCCAGGCGTGGACCGGACTGGCGGGGCGAGGGAGAGGTTCTTGCGAGCGGTAATGGCGGAAGAGCCCGTGGTGAGGGAGCGGTCTATGAGAGAGAAAGTGGCGGGACTGGAACCCTGGGCGTTGTATCCGAAGCTCACGACCGTGCCATCTTGAGAAAGCCAGAGGACTCCCTTCCTGAAGTCCGCGATGCTGGGTCCGACCAGCCATTTTCGATTACCGTCGGGCCCGAGCACGGCGAGCGTCGGGCCGGCGGCGCCGAGGGCCAGATTTCCGTCCGGCAGGGGTACTAAGTCCATGATGCTGTTAGTGGCGCCCGCGGCGAGATCGGCCGGCGTTCCACGTCCGGCCGCGGCCCAGCGGCGAACCGGAACCCCGGAAGGCGTGGCATACAGCCCGCCTGCAAACAAGTACTGTCCGTCGCTCGACCAACTGACCGAGCTCAGATCGCCGTTGGTTATTCCGCTTATGTCAGGGGCATAAACAAAGTGCAGATCGCTCGCCGACAGGACGTTGACGCTGGGTAAGTGATGAAAACCAACTGCCACACTGGCGCCATCGGGTGAGAACACGACCGAGTGGGGCAGCCCGCCGCCGGGAAGCTTCTGCCTCGCGACAGGATTGATGTTCTTGCTGCGCTTAGAGCTTCGATCCAGGGCCTCCAGGTTGTACAGCCGAACATAACCATCGTGCGCCGAGGTGACCAACCATCGTCCGTCGGGGGAGAAGCTGACCCAGTCTGATGCGCCGGCATAATTGCGGTCTTCGGCGATTGACCGGACAGAGACAGTCACGGAGTTCGGGTTGCCCTCGACTGCCCTGCGATCGACCGCAAACAGCCTTACGCCCTTGCTCTCCACCGCAACCGCCAGCACGCTCCCGTCGGGTGAGAACGCAAGGTGGCCGATGGTGTTGGGCAATCCTTGGATCCTGCCTACCAGCCGGCCGTCAGCCCGTGAAAAGAGGTAGACTGAAAATTCCTGTGCGCTGCCTGATTGAGTCCACCCTCCGCAGGCCACCAGGCTTCCATCCGGTGAGATCGCCACGCCGAACAGCTCGCCCTCTTGTCCTTCGCCGATGGGAGGACGCAGAACACGCTCCATTCGGCCCGTGGCCGCATCCCAAACGCGAACCGTCTTGTCCTGCGAGGAGGAGACCAGCCAGCGGCCCTGCCGGTCGGCGCTAATCCTGGTTACGGTCTGCGTGTGGCGGCCGGCGTCGATGCGCAGGATCGGCTCCCGGGGCAACTCGGCGGCACGGCCGCTCCAGCTGCCGGCAAACAGGAACCAGCACGCGGTCAGCAAGCGCAACCCGCGGAATGATCTCATCGATTTCTCGTTTCTCCGACCCGGCCGGCAGCGGTCAACCTGATTTCCGAGGAGGCTGCGCGGCCCGGAAGAAAGTGCGGTCCACAAAACCCGGCCTTCCATTGTGTGCAATAATCATGCGGGTACGCAACCTCTCAGAGTAGACCCAAGGAGAGCAGACGTCTTATGTCGTGGAGCCGGATCAGCTTCATCGCGAGCATCGGCGTGATTTCCTTGCTGGCAGCGAGCTGCGGCAAAAAAGCAGCCGCGCCGAGCCAAAGCGAGGTCGGCGTGGCGAGCTGGTACGGCCAGCCCTTCGACGGCCGGCCTACCGCGAGTGGGGAAATCTACGACATGGAGAAGATGACGGCGGCACATCGAACCTACCCCTTCGGCACCATCATCCGCGTCAGCAGCCTTGTTAGCAGCAAAACCGCTGAAGTCCGCATCAACGATCGAGGGCCCTTCGTGCAGGGACGCATTATCGATTTGTCGCACGCCGGCGCCCAAGCAATTGGGATGGAAAGTGTCGCCAATGTTCGCCTGGACGTGATCAGCATGCCGGCGACCCGTGGTGTGGACGTGTTTGCCGTCCAGATCGGGGCGTTTGCCGATCGGGCGCAGGCCGAACAACTTCGGGCCCAGATGGAACACGAATACGGAACCGCAAGTTTGGTCCTGCGACCGGGCGATCAAACCTGGCGAGTGCTTGTGGGCTTGGAAGCGACCCCGGAGAACGCCAACACTCTGGCTGAGAAGCTGGACAAGGAAGCCGGCCCGGCTTTCGTGGTGCGCGTCGATTCAGAACAATAGGCTGGGGCCGAGTCCTCGGCGTCCATTCTCGTTTGATGCGCGCAACTCAGGCAAGCCAAGAAGAGGAGGGATAGCTCAGTTTGTGTCCCAAACGTTGATGTGCACCTCAGAGCTGGTGGTCATTAATTGGTAGACGATGCCTTTGTGGACGCGCAGCTCGTCCACGGGACGAACGTAGTAATCGAGCGGAATATCCCCAATCTCGGCCGCCAGCTTGCCGTCGGCGGCATATCTGCGGACGTACTTGTTGACGTCCACAGCCTCACCGCCACCCGTGGCTTCGAGCGCCACGTAGGTGTTGCCTTCGCGATCCGTACCGAGGCTTTCGAGCGAAAGCAGCCTCGAGCCGGGCTTGTCGAATTGGATGTTGATGGGGCGGCCTTGTCCGCCTCCCGCGCCAGGCCGCATCACTAGGCCGCTTGTGGCCGAGAGCAAACGAGCCTCCTCACGCTCAGGCAGGGTGGCCCCTTCGCTGGAACGGGGGTTACCTTCCTGGTCGAAAGCATGGAGCTGACCGGAGTTGGCTTCTCGAACCAGGACAACACCGCTGGGCAGCACGGTCACGCCGTCGGCCGCAAAGCCGATCTTCCATTCCTGACGGAATGCGCCCTCGGCATCGAATACGGCGACGCGGTCGCGCAGAGGGTCGGTGATCAGGAGGTTCCCATCATCGAGCACATCAAATCCATCCGGCCCCTCCGGCAGTTCGTCGACCGCACCGGGGGAGAACATCAAAGTCCGGACATCCTGGGCGCCCGCCCTGGTGGCGGTTCCTTGCGCATTCAGTACGACCACCGGAATTCGCACCACTCGGGTGAGCGAAACCTTATGAACCCCCGACTCCGGCCTGGGCGGACCGGCACCGAGAGGCGCACCGGTGAGAAGCAGGCAGCAGAGGATCGCGTTGACAGGTCTTGCCATAATTTTTCATTCCGGCCTAGCTTGATAATCATAAGATGGTACTGTAACCCTGCAAGGAGCGCCCTGGCCTCGGCCTCGCTGAGCCTTGGTCCTGCACTCTTCACGTGACGGTGGGCTGCCCCGAGCCTGATCGCCACCCCTGCGCAGAGCGCTGCCCTAACCAACTCTCTCCTCCTCTTGTCAGGGATGCGGTTTGATTTACCTGTCTCGAGCGGACTGTGCGTGAAGTCTAATCCACAGCGCTTTCGCACTCCTTCCGCCGCCAGAATGGGATGCCCGGCGCGCCCAAGGCCAGCAGGCCGAGGGTCGCGACGTGGCGGTCGCTGGGCGGCTTCCCGCCCCGGAAGGCAGCAGGCTCGGAGTCCTCGGGCGCAATCGGTACGGTGAAGATGGGCTGGTTGGGGGCGGTTTCGTAGGCGTAACCATCCAGTTCCGCCACAATGGTGATGCCGCCTCGCGACGATAGCAATACGTGTGTCGTGAAGCGCGCCCATCCATAATGAGTCTCGCCTTTAATCTGAAACCTGATTCCGAGGAATCGGTCCTTAACATCGTTCCAGTTGCCCTCTATACCCCGGCCGCCGGGGTTCTCGGTCGCGATGACCATCAGCGCTCCCGGTCTCCCTCGGTAAAAGCCGAGGTACGAGGGAATGCGGACGCCGCGGGGTAGAGCGGCTGCGAAGTGTTGGCCGCGAACCTGGGTGATTTCAATACCGTCGCCCGTTGCCGGCCTCGCGACCATCGTCTCAAAAGCGGTCGAGGTATTTGAGTGTTGATTGGCGATCGTGATCCAAACGTCCGCGTTTCCGTCGTGGTTGAGGTCAAGGGGATAGACGTCGCCGGGCGTGATGGTGGCGTGGGCAGGCGTGTAGACAATTGACGCGGCGGCACGTTGAGCGAGCGCCAGCATTCCGATACCGGCCGCACCCGCCGCCAAGGAGTATAGATTCAGACGCTGAAGCGTCGACTCGGAAGGGCTCCACTCGCTTTTGGAGGACGTGCGATTCGCCGCGGGCGAGGCGACAGATCGGGTCATCGGGGTTGCTCTCCTTTCATCCAAGGTTTTCAAGTTGGCATCATGAGCCACAGTAGTATACACCCCACCAGCCGTGCGCAACCCGCACGTCTGAACTTCAAACGCCAGCGCGCCATCTGGGCGGGCGCTTTCGTTGACCCGGTTATGGCTAAATACGAGTTCATCTGTGGATGACGCGGTCACCCACCCCAAGAGCGGCTGGCTATCGACCCATTTCAGAATGTCAACGTTGGAGAGAGCCTTCGCGCAGAGGGGATCTTGGTTGGCGATCTCCGAAGGAATCGGGCCAGGGAAGGAATCGGGACGGGTGCGGCTCGTAAGGCTTACGTCGAGCTTGTCAAAGACTCCCTGCAAGACATAGTTGTAAGTCGTTGATTTCCTTTTGGTTGGAACCTGCGTCTGCGGGGGTCAGACCATCAAGAAGTGCCAGGGGCTCGAGCTTCAAGCGCGCTTCGGTCCGGTCACATAGCAGCCTGAATTTCCACTGAGACACCAAGTCGTGTGGTGCGTGATGCGAAACCGTGCAACAAGGGGCCGATCTGGACCGGCATGGATGCGCGTCCCGTCATAACTCCTTTGTTGCCAATCTTTCGGTCTTTGGTAGCGCCCGTGCGTTCAAACTACGCTGATTTCGAACTGGCCGCTTGGGTCGTCATATGAGATGTTTAGCTCTCCGGAGGGCTCGCGAAGAGGGGACCATCCTGTTTGTCCTGCTGGTTCTGAGCTTGGGCTCGCCGCTTTGGGCTCAAGAGCCCCCTTACGGCGCCCCGAATCCATCATTCGAGCAGGCCCCACCCCGATTCTCGGCGGTTGAATTGACCAACCTCGTGGCCCCGATCGCTCTTTACCCGGACCCGCTCCTCAGCCAGGTACTGGTTGTTTCCACTTATCCTCAGGAAT
>DATDGR010000201.1:0-8198 GCA_036521995.1 Terriglobia bacterium
GCCTTTCCGCCAGGCCCACGAGGTGGTGGGTAAGATCGTGCGCGAAGCCGAGCGGCTCGGGACACCGTGGACATCTCTGACCTTGGAAAAGCTGCGCAGCTTCTCGCCACTGTTTGACGAAAGCCTTAGCCAGGCGATCACGTTGGAATCGGCGCTTGCGGCCCGCGCAGTCGCCGGCGGAACCGCCGCCGAGAATGTCCGGACTGCAATCGCCGATTGCCGCCAGCGCTTGGATCAATGGGAGAGCCGCAAATGAAATCGCTTTCCGCCGAGCCCGATCCCATCTTGCCTGAGGACCTGCCGCAAGGTTTCCGGTTTGCGTCAGCGGCCTGCGGCCTCAAGAAAAGCAAACTCTCCGACCTTGCCCTGATCACCAGCGACACGGATGCGGTAGCGGCGGCGGTGTTCACCACCAACCGCGTGAAAGCCGCGCCCGTGCTGGTCTCGCGGGAACATCTGCGCGCCTCGGGTGGAGGCATCCGGGCGATTATCGCCAACTCCGGAAACGCCAACTGCGCCACCGGCGCGGCCGGACTCGCCGCATCGCGTGCGACCACGGCTGGCGCCGCCCGCGAGCTCGGCTGCAAGCCGGACCAGGTGCTGGTTTGCTCCACGGGGGTGATCGGATTGCCGTTGGACACCAGGAAGATTCTCAGTGCCGTTCCCGGCCTGGTAGCGGATCAAACCAGGTCGCCCGATGCCTATAGCGGCGCAGCCCGGGCCATCATGACCACCGATACGCGTCCCAAGTGGTCGGCGGCAAGGTGCCGAGTCGGCGGAAGAGACGTGCGCGTGCTCGGCTGTGCCAAAGGGTCAGGCATGATTCACCCCCAGATGGCCACCATGCTGGCGTTTGTGGTGACGGACGCCGCGCTCACGCGGACGCTCGGTCAGCGCGCCCTCGCGGAGGTCACGGGCCGGACCTTCAACTCCGTGACGGTGGATGGCGATACCTCCACCAACGACACCTTGATCCTGCTCGCTAACGGTGCGGCAAGCGCCCCTCTCCTCCGCACGGCGGGCGTTGACTTCAGCCGGTTCCTCAAGGCACTCGATAGTGTCTGTAGGGATTTGGCCCTGGCGATTGTGGCGGACGGGGAAGGGGCAAGTCGGGTGGCGCAGATTGATGTGTTTGGTGCCCCGTCGGATGCTATAGCGGCGCAGGTGGCGCGTACGATTGCGGGCTCCCCTTTGGTGAAGACGGCGATTGCCGGCGCCGATCCCAACTGGGGCCGCATCCTGGCGGCGGCCGGCCGCGCGCCGCTGTCCAAAGGCGCTGACTTCGACACAGCGCGAGCCGAGATCCGCATTGGCGGAGTCGCGGTCTGCCGGCGCGGCCAGGGGTATCCGTTCGATGAAGACGCAGTTCACAAAAAGATGCTGGAGCAACATGTCCCTATCGCCGTTTACCTCAAGAGCGGCCGCGGTCGCGCCACGGTGTGGACCTGCGATTTCACCGCCGAATACATCCGGATCAACACG
The DNA here is from genome assembly GCA_036521995.1 of Terriglobia bacterium. Lineage (GTDB taxonomy): Bacteria > Acidobacteriota > Terriglobia > UBA7540 > UBA7540 > Gp13-AA77. The sequence goes on from DATDGR010000201.1 coordinate 1,483, forward strand.
GCCTATCGCACATGACGTCAGAGCAATATTCAGGATTTCAGCCCTCGCACGCCTACATCACAGGCTCGGGAATCTCACGAACCCAGAGATTCCGGTAGCGCACCGGGTGGTTGTGATCCTGCAGCCGCAGCGGCAGTTTGTCCGGCGTGGGCGTGTATTGCGGCCTTACGTGGTGACCGGTAGGTCCCATGATGGCCACGTTATCCTGCACCAGAACGCCATTGTGAATCACCGTGACGCGGGCGCGGCGAAGCAGCGTGCCCTCGTCGCTGAAGCGCGGCCCGTGGAAGATAATGTCATAGGTCTGCCACTGGCCGGGCGGTCGGCAGGCGTTCACCAGGGGAGGATACTGACCGTAAACCGCCGCGGCTTGACCATCGGCATAGGTAACGCTGTTGTAAGAATCGAGCACCTGGATTTCATAGAGCCCCATCAGAAAAACTCCGCTGTTGCCGCGGTCCTGGTCCTCGCCGTGCGGTGGATTCGGCGTGGCCCACTCCACGTGAAGCTGCATGTCGCCGAACGCCTGCTTGGTGCGGATGTCGCCCGTTTTGGGCACGGTCTCAAAATAGCCGTCGCCTACATTCCACTTCGCCGGACCGCCCTCCACGCTCTCCCAATTTGAGAGATCCTTGCCGTTGAACAGGGGGATGGCGTCCGATGGCGCCGCGCCCGCGTGGTCCTGCGTGCTGCAATCTCCTGGGGTGACCACCGGCGGCAAAGGATGGTTCCGGTCATGTTCGGTGTATTTCTGCCCGGCGCCGGAGATCGTCCAAGTCGCGAGCAACACGGCCGCTATCAAGACCGCCATTCCTGAAACCATGGGATTTCTGCGCATCATCAAGGCTCCTTTTCGCAGGTTGCTCAATACGTGTCCTGAGAGTTTGCCGCACCATTCCCAGAATCACAGTGCCACCGATTTATATGCGATTTGGGTTGCCGGTTTCAAGCTCAAGCGCGATCCAACGCTGGTGAGGAGCCCTTCGGCCGGCTTGAAAGCCAACGGTCCCCTTTTTCCGGATTAGTGCGCATCCTAGTTCGTTGACAAACGCTCTCAAGCCGTGTCATTCCGGCGCCGAGCCAGACGGAGCACTGCTAAACCAACTGCTGGACTTAGCCTTCTCTCGCTACATGCGGCCACGGGTTGGATTTCAGTTCCCGGACGGTCCGCTGCCGACAACCGGCACTTACTCGAGCGCCGTGGGATCGGTTCCCTTTTCGGCTTCGTCGATCATATGCTCGGCCAGCAGATTCCAGCTCAGGAAGTGGCCTCCTGCCGCCGGAGCCCCGTTCTCCGGGTTGTAGTTTTCATTCATGCCACCCGTCTTCTCGATATCCTCCACCAGCAGCTTGACGGTTTTTTGCGCCAACTGACGGGCCTCGGGCTTGTAGCCATAATTCATCAGGCCATGCATCACCAGGTAGTTGGAGATCACCCATACCGGACCTCGCCAGTAGCCGGACCTCGGGTCGTAAAGGGGTTCGCTCGGAGCCAGCGTCCGGAGGCCGTAGTCGCACCAGAACTCACTGGGATTCAGGATATGGTCCTTGATCATCCGCTCAGCCTGAGCCGGTGTGGCGATGCCCGCCCAGAGTGGCACGAAGTTGGTCCAGGTCTTAACCGTGACCGAGCGGCCGTTGCGGGCATCGATATTGAGAAACATGCTATCCGCCTCGGACCACATCTTGCCGCGGACGCGCGCCGCGAGATCATCGGCCTTCGCCTTGTACTTCTCGGCGTCTGGGCGCAGGCCGAGCTTCCCGGCCAGAACCGCCATGGCCCGGTACTCGCGGTAAAGGTAGCATTGCAAGTCTACCCCCTCGGTCACCTGGGCGGGCGTATCGGAGACGGCGGGATTGTTGTCCACGCCGCTCTCCACGCCGTTGTACCAAAGGAAGAACTCGTCCGGAGCGCGCCGTGTGTTCTCCCAGAACAGCAGCACGTCCCCCAGCTTCGCATAGTTGGTCTTCTTCGAGTCGCCGTTCGGCCGGAGCAACCATTGGTAGTCGCCCATGGTGCGCGAGGCCCGCACGGCCGCCTGCGCCAGAAACGGCTTGCACATCTCGGGCAACGCCCAGAGCGCGTCGGGCGCAATTTCGCGGGGCGCGTAGCCCGGCCAGTTGGCGTACTCATCCACAAACTCGAGGAAGTCCTCCACCGAACTCGCCACCGGCTTCCCCACGCCGTCGTAGCTGAGCGCCACGCCCATAAAGTACATGTCCCAGTCGAAGAGCTGGAAGTAAGGTCCGGCCGGCACCAGATACTCGTGCTTCAGGATGCCCTTGGGCGGCTTGACGACGTTCTCTTTGGCATGGATCTGGACAAAAAGGCGGCTGATTTCACTATCGCTTTGGGCGAAGGCGACAGACGCGATCAGCACTGCGAATGCCAGGCCGGCACCGCTCCGGTCAATCGAAATCTTCACGCCGGTTTCTCCTTTTGTCGCGAGGGAATGTTATCGTAAACCGCTTCCATGCCACCGCGCTTGAAATAGGCTTCATGCCAGAATCCGGTGCCGCCGCTGTCGCGCAGGAAATCGCACCACCAATCCTGATGCGGCAAGGAGCGGGCCCAACCCTCCAGCGATTCAAAGTCACGCCATTACTGGGCATTCCGAAGTGAGGAGGAAAGATCGAGTAGATGATCGGCTCGTGCAGGAGCGGCCCGTCAGGCTTGGCGGCCACCGCCGCCGAGATTTTCGGTCCGAACTTGAGCAGCGTACCAAGGCCCCGAAAACTGTTGACGCGCATTCCGAGGTCGATGACCACCAGCTCCGGGTAAGCCGAAAGGTCGACCGTACGCCGCGCGATGGCGGTGCTCGCCATGTGCCGTCCTCCTTCGTTCAGACTCTAGCACCGAGCAAGGCGAATCGAAAGCGTCTCCCGTCCCGCAAGGAGGGCCCAATATATAGGACCTCAGTTGGTGGCTTTGGGCTGGCTTTGGGCCGCACGCGAATTTTACCGAGACGCTGATTATACGGGATTTACTCATTCGAGCGGACCATGAAAATCGGCTTAAATTGGCTTTGCCTAGCCACGCCTTTGTTGATGACAAAGGACTTCTTGGCTTTGGCCTAGCCCCCGGTTTTTAGCTATCTAGCTCATTCTAGGTGACTACTTGGCTTTGGCAGTTGGGGCCCCCGGGGGGTCGATATTCCGGCGCAGATTGGCTTTAAACTTCTGATTACAAATAGCTTAGACGATATCATATGGCTTCGAAATCGCACCCTAATTCGCAACGTTAGCCACCTTAGCATCTGATTCTAAACGACTTGATTGATTTTGAACGAAGCGGCACAGAATGAGCCCGCCAACCACAATATATAGGCTTACCCCTGCCATCGACGATGGCCGGTTGTGGCCCGCTCTTCTCCCCGTCTCTGTGCCCCTGTGGTGAAGCATTGGATCTTGCCGCTCCTACGGTGTCAGCATTTTCGGGTGAAGGGCGAGCCGGGCGACCAACGGCGAGGCCTTGCCGCCAGTAACCGATCAGTATACAAACTGCACCAAGCAATTGTCAAGCAAGCTCGCACCTCGAAGCTTCGCAACCGTCGTGGTTCGGCTCACCCTTTCGGAAGCTTGCGCACGAAAGCGCCGAGATCGCGCAACGCCGCCGCCAGCGGCTTAAAGCCGCGCAGGTGAAGCGCGTTCGGTCCATCGGACAGCGCCCGGGCGGGATTGTCGTGCACTTCCATGAAGACTCCGTCCACGCCGGCCGCGACTCCCGCGCGCGCCAGGGTGGTGATGAACTGCGGCTGGCCGCCGCTGCGCTTTCCTTCCCCGCCCGGAAGCTGCAGGGAGTGGGTAACGTCCAGCATGACCGGGTAGCCAAACTCGTGCATCACGGCCAGGCCGCGCATATCCACCACCAGGTTGTTGTAGCCGAAACTCGACCCGCGCTCGGTAACGATGATCTTGTGATTGCCGGTGCCCGCCACCTTCTCGATGGCGTGCCGGATGTCCCAAGGCGACAGGAACTGGCCCTTCTTGATGTTCACCACCGCGCCGGAGCGTCCGGCGGCCAGCAGAAGGTCGGTCTGGCGGGACAGAAAGGCCGGAACCTGAATCACATCGCAGACGCTCGCGGCAGGCTCTACCTGAGAGACATCGTGAACGTCGGTGAGGACGGGCAGGCCGGTCTCCTGTTTGATCTTCGCCAGGATTTCAAGACCACGCTTGAGCCCAGGGCCCCGGTAGGAATCGAGCGAGGTGCGATTGGCCTTGTCGTAGGAAGCCTTGAAGATGAGCGGAATGCGCAGCTCGCGCGCCGTCTCGGCGAGATGCTTGGCGATCTTCAGCGCGTGGCGCTCAGACTCGATGACACAGGGCCCGGCGACGAAGAAGAGGGGCCGCCCGGGACCCAGCGTGAGATTGGAGAGGCGAATGGGCTGGTTCACGGGAAAACCATTTCAAATGGCGGATGGCAAATGGCAAATTTCAAATGTCTCATCGCGAACTCTAGCTGGGCTTTCTCTGGGTCGTGGCGACTGCCTTGGAAGTATTGATGACTTGAGCTGATCTGATTCGTCGAGGATCTTCGTCAACCGCTTCGCAGGCAGCGCTTCGGCTCCCACAAGCAGTCGCAGCCAGTTGCCATTTGAAATGCTCTTCAGCCCTCACATTTGCCATGCCTCTCGCCCGCTCTAGGGCGCGATCATCACCTTCCTCGGCTCTTGCGTCTTCTGGGTAGCGCTGCCCTCGCCCGTATCATCCGGGACCACCAGTGGCGCGAGCCGCCGTGCCCGAAACTTGACCGCGGCCCCGACGAAAGCCTTGAATAGCGGCTGCGGTTCGAGCGGCCGCGACTTGAACTCCGGATGAAACTGGCAGCCCAGGAACCAGGGATGGTTGCGAATCTCGACGATTTCCACGTAAGTACCGTCCGGCGTCACGCCCGTAATGTCGAGCCCGCCGGCGGTCAGCGTCTCCTCATATTCGCGATTGAACTCGTACCGGTGCCGGTGCCGCTCCGAGATTTCAATCGACCCGTAGGCCTGATGAGCAAAGGAGCCGGGTTTGAGCTTGGCCGTCCAGGCGCCGAGCCGCATGGTGCCTCCCAGTTCGTCCACCCCGCGCAGCTCACGCAGCTTGTAGATCACCCGGTGCGGCGTGGAAGGATCGAATTCGGAGCTGTCCGCGCCCTTCAGGCCGCAGACGTTGCGGGCATACTCGATCACCGCGCATTGCATGCCCAGGCAGATGCCAAAATACGGCACCTTGCGCGTGCGGGCGTACTCTATGGCCTGCAACATTCCCTCGATGCCCCGCTTGCCGAACCCGCCGGGAACCAGAATCGCGTCCAGGTCGGCGAGCTGTCGCGGCCACTCGGCGTCAGCCTCGAGGCCCTCGGCTTCAATCCAGATCAGGTTCGGGCGGACGTTGTGGGCCGCCCCGCCGTGCGTCAGGGCCTCATTTAGGCTCTTGTAAGAGTCCTGGTACTCCACATACTTTCCCACCATGCCGATGTCCACTTCGTCAGCGGGGTGCTTCAGCCGATCCACCAGTCCGGTCCAGGACTGCATATTGCGCTCGCGGGTCTCGAGCTTGAGGCATTTCAGGATCTGTTCATCCAGACCCTCGGCCGCCAGCGCCAACGGCACCTCGTAAATGCTCTCCACGTCCCGGGCGGTGATCACGGCTTCTTCAGGCACATTACAGAAGAGCGCAATCTTGGCCTTGATGTCGCTCGAAAGAAAGCGGTCCGTACGGCAGATCAGAATGTCCGGCTGGATGCCGATCTCGCGCAGGTCTTTCACCGAATGCTGCGTGGGCTTGGTCTTGAGCTCGCCGGCGGCGCCAATGTACGGCACCAGGGTCAGGTGCACGAAGACAACTTGCTCGCGCCCTTGCTCCTGGCGCATCTGGCGGATGGCCTCCAGAAACGGCAGCGACTCGATGTCGCCCACCGTGCCGCCCACCTCCACGATCACCACGTCCACCTCTTCGGAAATTTTCTTGATGGCCGCCTTGATCTCGTTGGTGACGTGCGGGATCACCTGCACCGTCTTGCCCAGGTAATCGCCGCGCCGCTCCTTGGTGATGATGCGCTCGTAGATGCGCCCCGCCGTGCAGTTGTTGTCGCGGGTCATGCGCACGTGGGTGAAGCGCTCGTAGTGGCCGAGATCAAGATCGGTCTCGGCGCCGTCGTCGGTGACGAAGACCTCGCCGTGCTGGAACGGACTCATGGTGCCGGGATCGACGTTCAGGTAGGGATCGAACTTGAGAATGGTCACCCGGAGCCCGCGCGATTCCAGCAGGCAGGCCATCGATGCCGAGGCCAGGCCCTTGCCCAGGGAACTCACCACGCCGCCGGTCACAAAAATATACTTTGCGCTCATATCCCTCCATTTATGCCGGCCTGCACCCGGGCCGGCGTCAAAAGACCTGCATCCAAAATGAGTTTGCCGAAGGAGAAGCGGGTGGAACCGTGTCTGGAAGCGCCGTGGCAGCGCTTCGCTGCTTGTGCGAAGCTGCTCGCTCAGTCGCCAAAAAAATCACTCGGGTACCGAAGGAATTGAAATCCGGAAGGATTCGGTACGATCTATTATCCCGATACGAAGTGGACTTGTCAACCGGCCGCATCGCGCAATCTAAAATGTTACCCGTGACCGATCGTCGCGCAATTTGAGAATGTTACCCGTCATGGAGACGGGTAACCGCATGAGTCGAAGATCGCGCAGGGAGTACTTGCAGAGCATTTATGCTCGCTATCAGAA
>DATDGR010000202.1:0-4800 GCA_036521995.1 Terriglobia bacterium
GAATACGCCTGCCGCGTGGGATTCTTCCACGGCATGCTGATCAAGCGTTTGTGCACGGTGGGGTGGGCCATGGTAGGCCTGATGGCGGCTGTGATGGTGAAGCGGGCGATCTTCGGTGTGCACTCGCTGCCCGATCCGGAAGACGCCTTCGGCTTCGCCTGCCGCCAGCTCCTCTCGCCGGGCTTCCGCGGGCTGCTGATTGCGAGCGTGATGGGCGCGAGCCTGGCTAGCTGCTCCGCCCTCATGATCGATAGTGGAGCCCTTTTCACCCAGGGATTCTACCGGTCACGGCTGGGGCGAGGGCGGTCCGAGCGCCACTACCTCTGGGTTGGGCGCGTCAGCGGGCTCCTCGCGGTGCTGATCGCGATTCTTTACGCACTCTTCCTGATCGAAAAGGTGCTGTACTCATTCCTGCTGACGGAAACGCTGGCTACTTATATGGGCATCAGCATTGTCACCGGGCTCGTGTGGCGGCGCGCCAACCGCTGGGGAGCCGCCGCCAGCGTGGTGGTGGCCCTGCTCACGAACTTTCTCTTGTACCACGCGAAGAGCGAGCGGCTGGATTATTGGGACCCGGATATTTTCCTGGTCGCCTTGGCAGCCGGTATCACCAGCCTGGTGGTGGTAAGCTTGCTGACGGCTCCTGAGCCCGAGGACCGCATCTCCTCGTTTTTCGATCAGCTTGAGATACCTTCGGACTTGCCGCCGGAAGCGGCCTCAGGCGCCAGGCAGAGACCCGCCGAAGGGCGACGCCAGTTGCTTATGGTGAATCTTCTGCACTTGCGGCGCGGGGCCTGCGGCGCATCTCTACTCAAAGCTTATCGCGACGATTTGAGGGGCTTGGCGATGGGAGCGGCCGTGAGCGTCGGACTGGTTGCCGGCTTGTGGATCCTGTTGAAACTTTAAGTGTTCGGCCGGATGCACTTTGGCAGCGCCCTGCAAAGGCTCTTCAAGCCGGATACACGCGCTCACCGTTCACGAACGTCTCCAGCACATTCACGCGCCCGCTCTCAAATTCGAATCGCACGATGTCGGCCCGTTCGCCGGGAGCCAGCCCCGTCTGGCGTCCCGCCACCCGCCCCACGCGGGCTGGATTGACGGTCGCGAGCGCCACCGTTTCACTCAGGCTGAGCCCGGCCAGCCGCATCACGTTGGCGATGGCGTGGTCCATGCGAAGGGCTGAGCCGGCCAGCCGCGTCCCGCCTGCTAGGCGCACGCTGTTGTCGGCATGCAACTCCACCTCGATCTCACCGAGTTTGTATCGTCCCGGCGCGCAGCCTGCCGGAGCCACGGCATCAGTGACCAGCAAGGAGCGCTGCACACCCTTGGCGCGCAAGGCCGCCTTGAGGAACGACGCTGGCAAGTGGATGCCGTCCACGATGAATCCGGCCGCGAGCCGGTCTTCAGCAAGCTGGTCCCAAATGTAGTTCGGGTGACGCGCCATAACGGCATGTGCGCCGTTGCCGAGGTGGGTGGATTTCGTGGCGCCGGCCTTCACGGCGTCCTGGATCTGGCCGGCCGTGGCTTGGGTGTGCCCAATGCTGACCACCACGCCTGTACCGGCGACTGCTTCGATGAAGCGCGCGGCCCCGGGCCACTCCGGGGAGACCGTGAGCAAGCGGACGTTGCCCTCCGCGGCCTCCTGAAAACGGCGGAATTCTTCCAGGTCCGGCGGCCGCACCCAGGCTTGCGGGTGCGCGCCCCGCGGGCCATCTTCGGGCGAGATGTAGGGGCCCTCGACGTGAAACGCCTCCAGGGCGCCGCCCCGCGGCAGCGCCGCTCGCGCTCGAGCAAGGTTACGGAGCGCGCCGGCCATTCGCTCCGGCGAACCTGTAACCACGGTGGGAAACAACCGCGCGACGCCGGTGGCGAATTGGGCTTCGAGTGAGCGGGCGATCTCTTCGTGGGAAGTCTCCGGGGAGTTGTAGTCCACGCCCGCGAAGCCATTCACCTGCAGATCGATCCAGCCCGGGGCCAGGAAAGTCTTTTCGCTGGCGGCCTCCGGCGCAAATGAAGGTTCTGCCGATTCGATCGTACCGGAAAAGCGTAGCTCGGCCGGCCTGCCGGTGGCGGCGTTGATTCCGCTCAGGTTCATGGGTGGAGTCGCAAATCAAACCTGCTCCGGCACCACGAAAGGCGCGCGATATCCGCGATCACCGTCGCGCAGCAGTTTGTTGGCCTCGTCGTCTCCGATCACCTGCTGGGTTTCGGGGTCAAAGTGCAGCGTCCTTCCGAGCCGGTATGAAGCGTTCGCCAAATGAATCAAAGCGCACGAAATGTGGCCTTCCTCAATGGGCGCGCGCAGGTCCTCTTTTCGCCGGCTCATCACGCACTCGATAAAATTGGCGAAATGATCGTCCTGCGACGCCGGCGCTTCGGGACCCACTTGCTGATCTTTTCCCATCCAGCTCTTGAATCCGTCGTCGCTGATGGCGAGGTACCCCTTCGATCCATAAAAGATGTTTCCGATCGTGTTGTGCGTGCCGGCCTCGGGACCGAGGCGCGGATGTTTCCCCGTCGCGTCCGTCCGCTCCTCAGAGCTGACTCCGATCCCGGCCTCATGATTCGTAATCCAATGGCGCACCTCAAACTCCAGCATTCGGCGCTTGCCGTCGGCCAAGTCGTATTCGAAGGCGCAACTGAGCGTGTTCGGAGTCTGCTGGTCGTCATCGAACATGAAATGACCCCCCACTGCCGAGATCTTATTCGGGAATGTCAAACCGAGGCCCCAGCGCGCGATGTCCATCTGATGGACGCCCTGGTTGCCGACATCACCGTTGCCGTACATCCAGAACCAGTGCCAGTTGTAGTGGAAGTGATTGCGAGTGAAAGGCTCGAGCGGCGCCGGCCCCGTCCAAAGGTCGTAGTGCACCCCCGGGGGAACGGCCGAGACGGGCGTGTGGCCAATGGTGTCCCTCCACTTGAAGCAGAGGCCGCGCGACAAATAAACGTCGCCCATCAGACCTTGCTGCACCTTTTGCACTGCCTCCATAATGGTGGGGTTCGAGCGGCTTTGCGTCCCGTGCTGGACCATACGATTGTATCTTTCCGCCGCGCGCACCAGTTGTTGCCCCTCCCACAAATTGTGGGAGCACGGTTTCTCCACATAAACGTCCTTGCCCGCCTGGCAGCCCCAGATGGCCATCAGCGTGTGCCAATGGTTGGGTGTGGCGATTGAAATCGCATCCACCGACTTGTCGTCCAGCAACTGGCGGACGTCGATGTAGGTCTTGGGTTCGACGCCCACCTTCTTGAGCTCCGCCACGCGCCCGGCCAGTACATTTTCATCAACGTCGCATAAGGCCGCTATTTCGGCGTTCTTGAGTGCCGAGTAGCCCTTGATGTGATCCTCCCCGCGCCCGTGGAGTCCGCAGATCGCCACCCGCACCCTGTCGCTCGCGCCAAAGACCCGATGAGGATCGGTGAGGAATGTGAGGCCGCCAAATGTGGCCAGCCCGGCCGCGGTCTTCGCGCCTGCCTTGAGAAAGCCCCTGCGCTCCGGATTCGATGGCTCCGACATCGCTCCTCCTCCTCTTCTTTTGATTCTACGAAAGAAGGCTATGGTTGTGCGGCGTACGCCTGATAGGCGTCGGCCACTTTCGCTTCCTTGTAATCACCATGATGAATGAGCACTCGATAGCGGAAGGTGACTGATTGGCCGCCGGGAATGGTGTAGCTGCCGTCCTGGCGAGCGTCTCGGGTGAACTCCTTCAGGCCGAAAGGATTGGCGGCAAACAGCCCGTAAGCCCGCGCGTGCCAGTAGGTGGGATGCCGGAAGCTCTTGGGGCTGTCGAAAATCGCGATGCCCAGTTTCTCGCCGCTCACCGTTCCATCGTAATCCACCCAGTTGGCGCGCTTGCCCCAGATCTGCAGCTCACCTTCGCCGCCCTCCGAGTTCACCATGCGGCCGGGTGGCGAATCCAGCTCTTCGGCCACGCGGATGGCAAACGTTCCCTCCTTGGTGTCTTCCATCTTCACCGGCCCGTGACTGGCATGAATCACGAACTGGCAGTCGAGGGTGCGGGTGTCACCAGTTCCTGCGAAGGTGTATCGCTGGGTCTCTTCGGCAATCGGGTTCCGGTCCGGGCCCACCAAATCGAATTCGGCCTGCACGGCGCCGGATTGGGCCCCGCCGCTCATCTCATCCAGCTTGCGAAACACCATGCGTCCATAAGGGGCCTGGCTCTCCTTGCCGTAGAATCTTACGAATGCCTCTTCGCCCCAGAAATCGTATCCATCGATGTTCCCATGAGCAAAGTACAGCGGCCGCTGGTGCGGCTCCAGGCTGGCATCATGCTGGTGCTCCGGCGGGATCGTATCCCCAACCGGGAAGCCGCGCGTAACGATGGTGCCCTGCGCGCTGCGGAGCGGCTGCAGGTAGGCCTTGGCAATCTTGGGATCGAAGTAGTAGGTGCTGAAAGGCTCTCCCGCGATGAGGACTTCGATCTCGTCCGCGTTGCGGCTGAACTTCACCGCCTGGTCTTGGGCGCTCGCCGGAGCTGCCAGAAACCACGCCAGCGACAGAGCACTCAGGCTGGCAATCTTTCTCAAGGTTCGACCCTTCACTGGTGTCGCGTGCCCCGGCTCTTGCTGCCGGCCCGCCAGTGATCCCAACTGCGTCGCTGATTCTACACCCTCTGGGCCTCGTTGTGGAATGCGGCGCATCGCGCAATCTAAAATGTTACCCGTGACCGATCGTCGCGCAATTTGAGAATGTTACCCGTCATGGAGACGGGTAACCGCATGAGTCGAAGATCGCGCAGGGAGTACTTGCAGAGCATTTATGCTCGCTATCAGAAG
>DATDGR010000203.1:0-1579 GCA_036521995.1 Terriglobia bacterium
ACTTTCGCACGGCGTGCCTCTCCATCACTAGAGGGGGGGACCGCAAGTGGTACAGACCGGCAGGATGGGTAACAGAATAGACCGGGAGGATGGGTAACAGATTGAATGACACGGCAGGAGGGCGGAAGCGATGCCGTGGCGGGAGATCTGTGCGATGGACGAGAAGGTGCGATTGATGGTGGCACTGACAGTGGGCGAGGACAGCGTGAGCGAGTTGTGCGCGGACTTCGGCGTCAGCCGCAAGACGGCGTACAAGTGGTGGGCGCGCTACCGCCAGAACGGAGCGGCGGGGCTTAAGGAGCGTTCGCATGCGCCGGCGGTGGTGCCGTGGGCAATCACCGGAGCCCAGGCCAAAGCCATCGTCGCAATGCGCCGGGCGCATCCGAGTTGGGGACCCAAGAAGCTGCGCGCCATTCTGAACCGTGACGCCTCGCTGCAGCAGGGCTGGCCGGCGCCGAGCACGATTGGCGAGCTGTTGCGCCGCGAGCAGCTCAGCCAGCCGCGCAAGCGCCGGCGCAGCGCGCGCCCGTCGCCGCAGCCGTTGCGCACGGCGCTGTCGCCCAATGACATCTGGTGCACCGACTTCAAAGGTCCGTTCCATACCGACGACGGCATGCGCTGCAATCCGCTGACCGTGAGTGACGCCTACAGCCGCTATCTGTTGTGCGTCAAGGCGGTGAGCAAGGCCGGCTACGACGACTGCCGCAGCGAGCTGGAGCGGGTGTTTCGCCAATACGGCCTGCCGCGCGCGATCCGCTCGGACAACGGACCGCCGTTCGCCTCGAGCGGCGTGACCGGACTCAGCCGGCTGTCAGTCTGGTGGCTGAAGCTCGGCATCATGCCCGAGCGGATCGAGCCGGGCCGGCCCGAGCAGAACGGACGGCACGAGCGGATGCACAAGACGCTCAAGGCCGAATGCGCCAGTCCGCCGCAGGCCGACCGCGACTTGCAGCAGCGCCGCTTCGATCAGTTCCGCCACGAGTTCAACCAGCAGCGGCCGCACGAGGCGCTGGGCCAGACCGCGCCGGCCACGCACTACACGCCGTCGGCGCGCAGCTATCCGGCCAGGCTCGAGGACCCGGCCTATCCGGCCGACTACCAGGCGCGGCGCGTGCGCCACAACGGCGAAATCAAGTGGCAGGGTGAATCGGTGTTCTTAACCGAGGTCTTGCGCAATGAAATAGTAGGCGTGATCGAAACCGATGATGGAAACGCGGAGATCTTCTTCGGACCGCTGCGGCTCGGGCTCATCGACGGTGTCAGTCTCAAAATCCGCCGTCCCGAGCGCTCTACGGTAGGGCGAGGAGGGCAGCCCTCCTCGCACTCCTCCCATCCGGAGTCGGAAAATGTGTTACCTATCATGCCGGTCTAAAGTGTTACCTATCATCCCGGTCGCTCAAACGGCGGGGAAAACGGAATCTTGAATCGCGCGCGGAAGATGCGCGCTGGGCAAGGACCCTCACCTTCATCCTCTCCCTTGCAGGGAGAGGGGAAGAAACGGCGGCAGGCATTCGCAGCCTATGAATGAACCTCTCTCAATACTCCTTCTCTATCAGCGGCGATGGCTTGCTGATCAATC
>DATDGR010000204.1:0-3084 GCA_036521995.1 Terriglobia bacterium
TAAGACCAAAGGCGAGGTGGCGGTGCCGGCTTATGAGGCCCTGCGGCAGGACCGGGGCCTGGGCCAGCAGCTGCTGGGAGCGCTGTTGCGGGGCGTGTCGACACGCGAGTCTGGCGAGATCTTGCCGCAGAGGGCCCAGACCGTAGGCGTGTCGCGCAGCGCCATCAGCCGGGAGACCATTGAGGCCAGCGAGCCAGAACTGAAGCGATTGCAGGAACGGCGCTGGGATCAGTCCGAAATCCTGGTGATCTACATCGAGGGGCAGTGCTTCGGCGGGTATCACGTCATGGGCGTGGTAGGCGTGGATGCGGAAGGCTCCAAGCACATCATGGCCATCGAGTCCGGCGCCACGGAGAACGCCGCCGCCGTGAAGCGGGCGCTCACCCGCCTGCGCGATCAAGGTCTGCCGATGGACCGCAAGTACTTGTTCGTGATCGACGGGGCCAAAGCTTTGCGCAGCGCCCTCGCGGAGACGTTTGGGGCCGAACAGCCGGTGCAGCGCTGCCGCAATCACATCGCGGGCCGAGACCCGCGCTTACCAGAGGGGTGGAACGTCCCCTCCCGGGCAAGTCCCTATGAGCCCGGTAGCCTGGGGTCAGACGCCACGGGGTAACCGGTGGCGTCGAAGCAGACCCGACACGTAGCCTCAGTACCCAGTCCGGAGGCACGGGCAAACGTTCAGGCCGTACCGAAAGGGAAGGCGTTATGGCGCCGTCATGGCATCTCGAACGGGCATTACTGGGAGAGTTCGGGACTAGGGTGGTCGAGCCGCCTGTGTTTCGGCGAAGACTTCAACGACGGTGGATGCATAGGGAAGGGAAGCCGTCGTCGCCCTCGGCGTTTTGAGCCACGGCATGAACGGAAGGAAGCGCGAGGGAACGGTCGAGATCCAGCGCGGCCGGCGGAGACTCCACCGCCGTAATCGGGCTTATAAGGCGCAAGCCGAAAGGGTCCGAGAGGCCGCGCTGGAAGTCGGAGGAGGCCATAGGTAGCGCAGAGGGCGTGGACAGCAAAACCCGCCGGAGCGAAGGGCCTCTACTCGAGCCATGCTTTTGAAGAAGGAGGGACTGCGTGACTGCCCAAAAGGCTCAATGCACGCCGCTAGAAAAGGTCCGGGTACTTCAGAGGAAGCTATACCGAGCGGCCAAGGCTCAGCCGCAACGAACGTTCGGAGTGTTGTTCGACAAGGTCTGCCGACTGGAGGTGTTATGTGCGGCATGGGCTCAAGTACGGCGCAACCGCGGTGCGGCGGGCGTCGACGGCGAAACCATTGAAGCCATCGAGGGCAAGGGTGCACTGGGGTTTCTTCTGGAACTCCGGGAAGAACTGATCACGCAGCGATACCGGCCTCAACCGGTGCGCCGAGTGTTCATCCCGAAACCGGATGGGCGGCAGCGGCCATTGGGAATTCCAGGCGTGAAGGATCGAGTTGCCCAGGCAGCGGTGAGGATTGTGATCGAGCCGTTGTTTGAAGCGAGCTTTCGTCCCGGTTCGTACGGCTTTCGGCCGAAACGGGGCGCGAAGCAGGCGATCTACGACATTCGCAAATGGGTGACCTACGGCTATGACCAGGTCATCGATATGGATCTCAAGAGCTACTTCGACACGATCAACCACGAACTGCTGATCCAGTTGGTCGAACGGCGGGTGCGCGATCCACGCGTGCTGCGGCTGATGCGGCGGTGGCTGAAGGCCGGAGTGATGCACGAAGGGATCCTAGAGGCGACCGTAGTCGGATCCCCGCAAGGGGCGGTGGTTACTGTCTGAACGCAAAAGGTAACTTCGAGTTTGAGCGAGCTGTGGGGTATCGGCAGGGGGCTCAAAGAACATGAGAAAACTATTGACGTGTGACACAAATGAGCGTACTTATATGTCATATGCCTCGTGCCAGCGATGCGCAGAAGGCCGAGCGGCTCAATCGGGCTCGTACCCTCCTGCGCGAGCGGGCACTCCGGCCCGAGGCCGTCGAACGCTTGGCCCGGGATTGGTCCGTCTCCAAGCGCCAAGCCTATCGCTATCTTCAGCAGGCCCAGAAGCTCAAACAACCGGTTCTGGTGGAAGACGCCAAGGTGTCTTTCACCGTCAAGCTTTCTCGCCGCTTGGTGGAAAGGCTGCGCAGGTACGCCGCCTCCACCGGGTGGACCTTGAGCGAGATCGTCAGCCGAGCGGTGCAAGCGGTTCTGCATCGTGGGGGAGGCCGTGGCTGAGCGCCCGCCAAGTCGGGCACGCACGCTGCGGCTGGAGTATCGATTTGATCGGTTGGGGGCGGAGAAACTGGCGCAGGCTTATGAATGCCTGCTGCCGGGCCCTAGCCGGCTCACCGGCCAGGCAGTTTGCCAGTCACGGGCCCGCCCCCAGGAGATTCTGAATGACGAAAGTGTCCGCGATTTACGCCCGTGTCTCCTCCGACCGCCAGAAGGAGAACCACACGATTGCCAGCCAGTTGGCCGCCTTGACGGAGTACGCCGAGGCTCACAACTATCAGGTTCCCGCCGAGTGGCGCTTTCAGGATGAAGGTTACAGCGGCGCCACGTTACTGCGGCCGGGGTTGGAAGCGGTACGCGACTTGGCGGCCGCCGGGCAACTGCAAGCCGTTCTAGTCTACTCGCCGGATCGCCTCAGTCGTAAATATGCCTATCAGGTGTTGCTGGCCGAGGAGTTGTCCCGTTGCGGAGTGGAACTGGTCTTCTTACAGGCACCCTCGGGGACCACGCCGGAAGACCAGCTCTTGGTGCAGTTCCAGGGCATGATTGCCGAGTATGAACGGGCGCAGATTGCCGAGCGTTCTCGCCGGGGCAAACGTCACCGGGCCCGCCAGGGATCGATCAACGTACTGTCGGGCGCTCCCTACGGTTACCGCTATGTGCGGAAGAGCGACACGTCCGCCGCGTATTACGAGGTCATCGAACCGGAGGCGGCGGTGGTGCGTCGGATGTATGAGATGTACACGCAGCGAGGGCTGAGCATCAATGCGATTGCCCGACGGCTGAACGAGGAGCAGGTTCCGACTCGGACGGGGACGACACGCTGGGAGCGGTCCACGGTTTGGGGGATGCTGCGCAACCCGGCCTACCGAGGCCGGGC
>DATDGR010000205.1:0-7114 GCA_036521995.1 Terriglobia bacterium
GGCACCAACAAGGAGACGAATCCTGGCAGCTTCTTCAATGGTGGAGGGTCCAGCGAGGTCGGCATCCGAGGATCGTTTTCGCTTTCGGTGGCCGGCTCGAGGGCCAACAGCACCGACTGGCTGCTGGATGGCGTTGACAACAACGAGCTCACGGCGGGTGGAATCGCGATTCTACCCAATATCGACGCCCTGCAAGAGTTCAAGGTTCTCACCTACACCTACTCGGCGGAGTACGGCACCCGGGGTGGTCCGACCGTCCTGCTGACCACCAAGTCAGGCACGAACAACTTTCACGGGTCCGTGTTTGAGTTTCTCAGGAATACAGATCTGAACGCCCGCAATTTCTTTGCCCCGACTACTCCGGAGTTCATCCAGAATCAATTCGGCGGCTCGTTGGGCGGACCCATAAGAAAGGACAAGACCTTCTTCTTTGTGGACTACCAGGGTAAGCGAACTGCCGGGGGCGGTCTCACCTACACGGCCACGGTGCCCACGCTAGCCATGCGCAACGGCGATTTCAGCGAAGCCTTCGCAGGTGTGCCGCAGCTATACAATCCGTACAGCACCACCGTGGATTCCAAGGGCAATGTCTCCCGCTCGCCCTTCATGTGCAGCGGCAACACTCCGTTGCCCACCAACGCCAACGGCGTACAGGCTCAGGGGACCCCTTGCAACATTATCCCGCCGAGCCTGATCAACCCCGTCGGCCAGGCGATGATGAATCTCTACGCCGTCCCCAATGTGCCCAACACGCTCGTGGGAGACTTCGTGAACACGCCGACGAAGCAGTTCAAAGAGGGAGAGTTCGACGCACGCCTGGATCACACTTTTTCGAGCAAAGACTCCATCTTCGCAAGGTTCAGCTACGATCAAGCCACCGAGTTCCTGCCGGCCGGCACGGCAGGGTACATGAATGTCGACGGCTTCACTTCTACGCAGAGCCTGTCCGACCACGGCCGTAACGCCGCGCTCTCGGAGACCCACGTTTTTTCACCCACCACCTTGAACAAGGTGACCGCTGGCTACGACCGAATCTTCAATCACATCCTTTCGTACGCGGACGGCTCGTGCATCTCGAACACGATAGGGGGCGGTATTCCTGGCGCTAATCTAGGCGGCGTCAGTTGTGGCCTGACCGACGCACTCATTGGCGGTGGGTTTTGGGGAGTCGGCGATCGCGGATACGCGCCTTTTCAGGGAGGTACCAACGTTTTCTCCGTCTCTGACTCTTTCGATATGGTCCGAGGCCCTCACGAAATGAGCGCTGGCGCAGAACTTCGCGCTAATCAAATGAATGTGCTGGCCGAAGGTTTTCAGGACGGCTTTTGGGTGTTGACCAGCGCTTGGACCGCTCCCCAAGGGGCGCTTGGTGGTGGCGGCAACAATATGGCCGATTTTCTGCTTGGCCTGGCCGACCTGGGCCTTCACGATCAGAATTTTCAGGGTGCTATCACGGGCCGCCGCTGGAAGCTGTTCCGGCCGTACTTTGAGGACAACTGGCGGGTGAGGCCAAATTTGACTGTGAACCTTGGCTTGGCGTGGGCGCTGGTCACTCCCATTACGGAAGCGTTTAACCGCCAGTCCAACTTCAATTTCCAAACCGGCCAGTTCCTGGTGGCTGGCCAGAACGCGGGCCCAGACGTAGGCATCCAGACTGACTTGACTGCCTTTGAGCCTCGCATCGGCATCGCCTGGAGCCCTCGAGGGGACCGGAAAACCTCCATTCGCGCCGGATACTCCATTTATCACGATTCTTCCTGGAATCAGGGAGCGCAGGGCTTGTGGCAAAACCAGCCGTACTGGCAGGAGTCGTCCGTGGGTAGCTTTTTCTTTCCGGACGTCTGTGTGACCAGCAATCCTGCTTGTACGACTGAAAACCCCGCCACCGGCCAACCCTGGTACCCGGCGACAGGCTATAGCATTTCGCAGGGTTTTCCTCTGCTCACCCAACCGACCAACCCGTCGCAGTACGGAGGCAATGTCAACGCCCAGAATCTCAATTTCAAGCAGGGGCGAATCCAGCAGTTTAATCTCAACGTCGAGCGCCAACTTCCTGGCGACGTTCTCATCACAGTAGGCTACGCCGGAGCTCGAAGCAACCACCTCTTGAGCAGCGACTCGAACGTAAACCTTGGTTCACCGGCAGCGTGCGGCACAGTCCCGGGCTACTCCTTCGGTTGCGGGCTCACTCAATCCTACGTCTCCCCATCGCCCATCGGTTTCGTGTACGACATCTATGATCGAGGCAACTCTCGTTACGACTCGCTGCAAGTGAAGGCGGAAACCAAGAGCGGCCGCCACGGCCTCTACGCCTTGGTGGGGTATACGTACTCCACCAATTTTGACAACGGCCTATCGGACGGACTGGGGAGCTCAATCGGAGCCGTGTACTATCCGCTGCCCGGCGCCAACCAGGCGGACAAGGGGCTCTCGCAGATCAATGTGACCCATAATTTCACCGCTAGCGTGGTTTATAACCTGCCCTTCGGAAAGGGGAAGCATTGGGGCGCCACCTGGAACGGAGCCGCGAACGCCTTGCTGGGAAACTGGCAGCTCAACGCCATCCAACACATCACGTCGGGCTTCCCGATCTTCCTGGTGAACAGCAGCAACCTTTCCGGCGTGAATTTCCAGTGGAATGGCGCAGCTCTGAACCGTCCCGACCGGGTCTGCAACGGCCGGCTTAGCAACTGGACCGTCAACGAGTACTTCGACACAAGTTGCTTCGTGCCCGCCGCTACGGGGGAACTGGGCAACTCTGATCGAACTCCGCTTTCCGGCCCTGGCTTCGTCAACACGGACTTCTCGCTCATCAAGAACATCCCATTGCGGGAGACCATGTCATTGCAGTTCCGTGCCGAGTTCTTCAATCTGTGGAATACGCCCCAGTTTGCGCAGCCGGCGAACAATCCCGCCGTGGGCTATGTGGCGGACGTGAGCGCCGCTGGTTTCGGACAAATCACCGAAACCGTGAACAACCCGCGTTTGATTCAGTTCGCGCTCAAACTCACATTCTAGGCTACTGTGCTAGCTAGCCCGACGAGGGCTTCCGGGGCTGTCATTCTGAGCGAAGATCCGCTTTTTCCGCAGCTCCTAGCCTATCCACCAATCTCGTCCCGGAGTCTCCTGCATGGACAAGATCAAAGTCATTGTGGATCAGGACGCGCGCGGTCCGGGCACGAGCGACCTGCAAGCCATCCTGGTGTTCCTGCAGTCGGAGAAGTTCGAAGTGCTGGGCATCACCACGGTGAGCGGCGATCAGTGGGTGCGCGAGGAAACCCAGCACGTTCTGCGCCTGCTGGAGATTGCCGGACGCACGGACGTGCCCGTCTACCAGGGAGCCGAGATTCCGCTCCTCAACTCCAGGGAGGAGGCCGAGCGGTGGGAAGCCCTGTACGGAAAGATCCCTTACAAGGGCTGCTGGACGGACCGCTTTCCGCCCGGCCGCACGACGGTTCTGGAGTACGTTTATCACCCGCCCGAAGTTGTGCCGCCCCTGCCCGAAGGAACCCCGGGCATCGAGGCCGCTCCGGGAACAGCGGCCCAATTCATGGTCGAGGCGGTGCGCAAATTCCCGGGCGAGGTTGTGGTTTGGTCCGGGGCGCCACTCACGAATGTCGCGTTGGCGCTGCGTCTTGACCCGGAGGTCGCGATGCTGGCGAAAGAATTGGTGGTGATGGGCGGTGGTTTCTACGCGGACAAGGGTGGCGCGAATCCGACCGACGCGCGCCGCGAATTCAACTGGTGGTTTGACCCTGAGCTGCGCGCATCGCCTTGCGCGCCCCCTGGAGGAAGATCACGATCACACCGATCGACATCTCCGTGAAAACGCGCCTGAGCTCGTCCTTGCGGAATCAGATCGCGCAGGCGCGCACGCCGGTGGCGGATTATCTCACCCAGTACTCGCTTGAAGGGTACATGTGGGACGAGATCGCGGGCATCGCGTTGATCGAGCCTTCGATGATCACGGCGCATCGCCAGATGTACGTAGACGTCGACATCGACCACGGGCCGAGCTACGGCATGACATTGTTCTGGGAGGCCACCAACATCGTGGCGCCGTATCTGCGGCCGGCGACGGTCCAGTTTGACCTCGACACGGAGCAGTTCTATCGCATTTACGTGGACTTGATGACCCGTCCGCCGGTCTCGGGCTCCCGGTAGAGAGCACAGACCGCCAAGGAGCGCCTTCGATCATGCAAAGATGGGCTGGGCTGGTCTCGCACTGCCGCTTAGCCTGCTGGAACTGGCGGCCGCACCCGCGTTGGGCAGCGATGGCCGGAAGGTGGGCTTCGTTCCGGACATCTCGGGCTCTTCGCTCCACCCAGGAGCCGTCGCACTTCGCCGTTCGATCTGCAGTCAAACGGGAGACCGCGGGCTCAACCTCTCTATGGCCCTGGCTTGGACCCTTCCCCCGCCCTCACCCTGAAGATCTCGTAGTGTAAATAGGAATGAACGTTGCGAAAGACAAAGCCCTTCCATTTCGTTTCAACCTCGACCTGCCGTGGCAACCACAACTTCAGCGCTCCAACATCGAACGTAACGGGGGCCAAGGCGATCTCCGTTGATTGCCAATCAAGACCGATTTCGGGGTGGGCAGCGAGTAGGGAGGTCCGTAGCCGGACAATCTGGCCGTTGTCAATCCACGCCACCCCTTGCATGAGGATGGGGACAGCCTTTCCGTTCAGTACAAATTGTTCCTTCAATTGCGAGTTGGGCTCCTGCGCGAACGCGATCACCTCCGTCTGCCGCTTGCGGAGAGCCTCCTGCCCAAGATAGCGAAACCTGCTGTCAGGCTGGTACTGGGGATGGAAGTAAATCGGCATGGAAACGAACCCCTGCGTTACAAGAAAGCCGGCGTCGAGCCCTGTCGGTGTCACCTGCTTCCCCTTGGAATTCGTCCGATACTCGTCAAAGCCCGCTTCCAGGTTGTGCCCGCTGCCGAGAATCAGATAGTTAAACTCTTGAATAATACGGGCTCGCTCGAATCCGTCCCGGCCAAGCTGCGACTCGACCACTTTCTCGCGGCAGGTCACGTTGGGAAGACTCTTGAACAGGGCGGCAACGTTCTGTCCCACCTTCTGCAGCTCGATGATCAGCGGCTCTTGGCTGGAAGCTGGCCGCAACTTCTTCAGCTCCGGTACGGCGCGCACGAGCTGAGGTAAGGGAAGATCAACCAGTGGAATCGTCTTTGCACCCCCAGCGTCTTGTGGAGGACGCGCATAGGCCGCTGCCGGCAAGGCGATCCAGCAAACGAGTGCCACGCTGCCAAGTAGTGCGGGTAGGGGAACCGCGCGAAATCTCAGGGCGAGTGGCGGCAAGAAGTCCGCACCATGGACCGGACGCGTGTTGGCTCCGGACCGTCGAAATCCCGAGTGCGAATTTGACCTGGATGGAGCTGCCACCATCAACGCCCAGCCTCGCTGGAGTCGAGTCTAGCGTGCGAGTACGACCCCGCACAATCTGTATACTAAGTGCGAGCGGGTTTCAATAACATGCAGGTTAATGTGCGGTGAATGGGCCAAGCAGGCGAGCGGCAACGGGTATGAGTCAACAGGAGGTGACAAAGACAGGCTATGGCCCAAGCGGCTGACGGCGCCCACACCCGCGGCTTATCCCGCGCTTGAGAACAGCATCACAACGCACAGGACCGCACGGCAAAGCGCCATAGCGCCCCCTCGTGAATGCCACTATACTCCTGATTTGGCCGGAATTCTCAGGGCGGAGGAAAACCCATGAATGCGACTCTTGGCGTGGTGGGAACGCTGATGCTCGGGTTGGTGTTGGCTGCCGCCCAAGGCGCCGACCGACCCGGCGGCGGGCCTGTCACCATCGAGTACTATTACAAGATCGTGCCGGGGGGCATGATGCCAGGTGGCCCGTCCGAGTGGCTGTCACTCTATCTGAAAAACCACCACCCCATCCTGCAGCAGCTCAAGAAAGAGGGCTTTATCGTCAGCGAGAAGATCTACGAGCGCAGATTTCATGCCGAAAGTCCCGCCTGGGACTACAAGGTGGTGATGGTCTGGCGTGACTGGGCGGCCATCCAGGAGGCCGGCACGCGGGAGCCGGAGATCATTCATTCGCTCTACCCGGACAAAGCGGCCCACGATCGCGAGGAAAAGCGCCGCTGGGAGCTGACGGAAAAGCATTGGGACGATGTCTTGAAGGAAGTACCCATGGAGTAGACAGGACGGTGGCGGGCAACGGCAGACCACGCTTTGAGTGAGGGACCGATGAACAATCGCGAGATCGCTCCCCTGGCAAGCCGGAGGGAGTTCTTGAAGAACACGGCGCTTGGGCTTTCCGCGGCCATGGCGGCGGGGACCCCGTCCATCAAGGCCGGGACGGCCCCGGCAGCCGATGATGTACGGGAAATCCGCGAGGACTCACCCAAGCTGAAAATCGGGGTGTTCGATGCCGCCTTCCCTGATCTTTCGCTCGATCAACTCATGGAGATGATCAAGGAGTTCAAGATCGAAGCGGTGGAGATCGGCTCCGGCAACGATCCCGGCCACGCCCATTGCGATCTGGCGGGCCTGCTGGCGGACGATTCCAAGCGTCGTGCTTACATGGCCCAGTTCGAAAAGAACAGCATCATGGTGAGCGCGTTCAGTTGCCACGGGAACCCCGTGCATCCAGACACGGATCGAGCCAAACGGGAAGACGCCGTCTACCGCCTGAGCATCGACCTGGCCGCCAAGACGGGCGTGAACCGGGTGGCGTGCTTCTCCGGCTGCCCGGGCGACGGGACAGGCAAGCATGCCAACTGGGTGACCACGCTCGAAACCGACGAGTTCGTGGACATCCTGAAGTGGCAGTGGAACGAAGTTCTGATTCCCTACTGGAAGGATCTGAGCGGGTACGCCCGCCAGCGCAACGTGAAAATGGCGCTCGAAATGGACGGCGGCTATTCCGTCTTCAACGTCGCCACCCTCCTGAAATTACGCCATGCCGCCGGTGATAACATCGGCGCCAACCTGGATTACAGCGGGATCTTCCAATTGGGCATCGACCCGATCGCGGTGGCGAAGGCCTTGGGAGAGGAAGGCTGCCTGTACCACATGCACGGCAAAGACATCCTGCAGGATGCGCAGAACGTAGGCGTGAATGG
>DATDGR010000206.1:0-16594 GCA_036521995.1 Terriglobia bacterium
GGGCCCAAATTGGACCGTGGGCACGGCCGCGACGGCTGCCACGATTTATTTTGCGGCTTTGTTTGGCGGGAGTTAGGGGCGAGCGGAAAGGCGAGAGATCGGAACCGCGTGCAATTCCGATACACTCGCGTCAAGGGCCCATGCTCGCAGGAACAGGGCCACGGGCGACTGGTAGTTTTACCAGTGGACTAGACGCGGTGAGGTCCTCCAGAATGGACGCTTAATGGGATCGGAGCGACAGATTCATGCAGATAGGGAGATTCCAATGAGTGCAAGTCAAACGGCCAGTTCTCCAGCGGTAACGGAATCCGACACGATGGCCAAACTCCGTCGTCAGTATGGGTGCGGCCCGGTGGAGTTCGCGGGCAGCGGCGACGCCCTCTATGATCGCCATCTCCTGTTCGACAACGTCATCGACTTGGCGGCTGCGGGCCCGCGAGAGCGTTTTGAGGCCTTCGCCCGGGGGGTGCGCGACGTTCTCTCGCAGCGCTGGGTGCTGACGGAGGACACGTACGCACGCGCCAACCCCAAGCGCGTCTACTATCTCTCCATGGAATTTCTCATCGGCCGCTCGCTGGCCAACAATGTGAAGAACCTTCTACTCGATCCGCTCGCCAAAGACGTCGTCAGGCAAAAGAACATCGATTGGCCTGAACTGGTTGAACAGGAACCCGACGCGGGCCTGGGCAATGGCGGTCTCGGGCGCCTGGCGGCCTGCTTCCTGGACTCGATGGCCACCATGCAACTCCCGGCCATGGGTTATGGCCTGCGTTACGAATACGGCATTTTCAAGCAATCCATCCAGGACGGCTGGCAACACGAAGAGCCGGACAACTGGCTACGCCGCCCCGACCCTTGGGAGGTGGCGCGTCCTAACGAGAAGGTGGAAGTGAAGCTGAACTGCTCGTTCCTGTTCCGAGAGGGAGCGCTTCGGGCCGTGGTGGGCCGCCAGTCGAGCCTGATCGGCGTCCCCTTTGACCGGCCGGTGGTGGGCTACGGCGGCAAGACCATAAACACGCTCCGTCTCTGGGCGGCGGCCGCGCCCGACTACTTCGACTTTCAGCAATTCAGCGGCGGGCACTTCGTCGCCGCGCTGGCCGAAAGTCTGGCGGCCGAAACTCTGACGCGGGTCCTGTACCCAGACGACACCACCATCCGCGGGCAGGCGCTGCGGTTTTTGCAGGAGTATTTTCTGGTGGCCTGCTCGCTGGCCGATCTGGTGCGGCGCTTCCGGCGCAGCAACACCGATTGGAGCACGCTTCCGGAAAAGGCGGCCATCCAGCTCAACGATACGCACCCCACCATGGCGGTCCCGGAGTTGATGCGCATTCTGCTGGACGACGCGCACCTGGGGTGGGACGAGGCCTGGGACATTACGCGGAAGACTTTGGCCTATACGAACCACACCCTTCTGCCGGAAGCCCTGGAAAAATGGCCGGTGGCCTGGTTTGAGATGGTGGTGCCGCGCCACCTGGAGATCATTTATGAGATTAACCGGCGCCTGCTCGATGACGTCCGGAGCCGTTATCCCGGCGACGAGGGGCGCGTTCAGCGGGCGAGCCTGATTGAGGAAGGCCCCAACCGGCACGTTCGCATGGCCAACCTGGCGATCGTCGGCTCGCACAGCACCAACGGGGTGGCCGCCCTGCACTCCGAGTTGCTGCGGACCATGACGGTGAGGGACCTGGCCGAGATGTTTCCGAAGCGCTTCAACAACAAGACCAACGGCGTAACGCCGCGGCGCTGGCTGCTGCTGGCGAATCCTCCGCTGGCGGGCGCGATCACAGAGGCCATCGGCGACGGCTGGATCACAGACCTCGGCGAGCTGCGCAAGCTCAGGGCGCTGGCCGACGACCGGGGTTTTCACGACGCCTTCCGCAAGGCCGAGCGCGAAGCCAAGTGCCAGTTCGCCGACTGGCTCAAATCGAAATCCGGGCAGACGGTGGACCCAGACACGATCTTCGATTGTCAGGTCAAGCGCATCCACGAATACAAGCGGCAACTGCTCAATGCGCTGCGCATCGTCGTGCTCTACAACCGGCTGCGCCAGAATCCGAATCTGGCGATGGCTCCGCGGACGTTCCTTTTCGCCGGCAAGGCGGCGCCCGCCTACCATCTGGCCAAGCTGATCATCAAGTTCATCAACAACCTGGCCGGGACCCTGGACGGCGACCCGGTGGTGCGCGGCCGGCTGAAGGTCCTGTTCCTGCCGGATTACTGCGTTTCGTTGGCGGAGCGACTGATTCCCGCCAGCGAGGTGTCAAACCAGATCTCGACGGCCGGCTACGAAGCCAGTGGCACGAGCAACATGAAATTCATGATGAACGGCGCCCTGACCATCGGCACGCGCGACGGTGCTACGATCGAGATGGCGGAGGAGGCAGGCGAGGAGAATTTCTTCCTCTTCGGCCTGACGGCCGAACAGGTGGCCAGCAGCCGGGGATGGTATAATCCGCATTGGCACTATGACAACGAGCCGGAGACTCGCGGGGCGCTGGACTTGATCTTCTCGGATTACTTCAGCCGTTATGACCCCGGCGTCTTCGCCCCTTTGCGCGACACCTTGCTGACGGGCGGAGACCATTATATGCACCTGGCGGACCTGAAATCTTATCTCGAAGCAGACCAGCGGCTGCTGGAGCTGTATTCCGACCCGGACGCCTGGGCGCGCAAGGCTATCCTGAATGTGGCGGGCTCGGGGAAGTTTTCGAGCGACCGCACGATCGGGGAATACGCAGCCGACATCTGGAAGGCGGAGTCATGCCCGGTAGTTTAGGAACCAAGTCCATGGCGAGCGAACCGAAGAGCCAGCCGACGATCTCACCGCTCGCAGGTCTGCCGGCCCCGAAAGAGATGCTGGTGGACGTGGCCCGGCTCGAACGGGAGTATTTTGAGCGCTTGCCTGACCTGAGTGATCCGAACCAGAGGGTCAGCTTCGGGACCAGCGGGCACCGGGGCACTCCGCTGGAAGGCACGTTCACCGAAGCTCATATCCTGGCCATCACCCAGGCCATCTGTGATTACCGGCGCAGCGAGGGCACCGACGGCCCGCTCTACATGGGCAAGGACACGCACGCACTGTCCGGCCCCGCCCAGCGCACAGCGCTCGAGGTGCTGACGGCCAACGGCGTCGAGACCATCATTCAGCAGGACGACGGCGTGACGCCGACGCCGGTCATCTCCCGAGCCATCCTGGTTTACAACCGTGGCCGCCAGCAGCATCTGGCGGACGGCATCGTGATCACACCTTCTCACAACCCGCCGGAGGACGGGGGCTTTAAGTACAACCCGACGAACGGCGGTCCGGCTGACACCGAGGCGACGGGGTGGGTGGAGGATCGGGCGAATGAGCTACTGCGCGGAGGCAACCGCGGCGTAAAGCGTGTGCCCTTCGACACAGCGATCAAGGCAGCGACGGTTCGTCAGGAGGATTTCACCCTGCCTTACGTCCGCGACCTGCGGAACGTGGTAGACATGGACGCCATCCGCGCCGCCGGTCTCAAGCTGGGCGTGGACCCGCTGGGCGGCGCTGCCCGACCCTACTGGGAGCCGATCAACGCCGTCTATCAACTGGACATCACCGTGGTCAATCCGATCATCGACCCGACCTTCTCATTCATGACGGTCGATCACGACGGCAAGATCCGCATGGATTGTTCCAGCCCCTACGCCATGGCGCGGCTGGTGGGCCTCAAGGATCAGTATCGGGTAGCGTTCGCCAACGATCCCGACTCCGACCGGCATGGGATCGTTACGCCCTCGGCGGGGTTGATGAATCCCAACCACTACCTGGCGGTTGCCATCCATTACTTGCTCACAAACCGTCCGCAGTGGCCGGCGCACATCGCCGTCGGCAAGACGCTGGTGAGCAGCAGCATGATTGACAAGGTGGTGCAAAAGCTTGGCCGCCGGTTGTCCGAGGTTCCGGTCGGCTTCAAGTGGTTCGTGCCGGGGCTGTTCGAGGGCTCCTGTTGCTTTGGCGGCGAGGAGAGTGCAGGGGCCAGCTTCCTGCGGCGCGACGGCACGGTGTGGACCACCGACAAGGACGGCCCTATCATGGACCTGCTGGCGGCCGAGATCACCGCCCGCACGGGCCGGGACCCGGGCGAGCACTATCGCGAACTAACGGCGGAGTTCGGAGCGCCCTATTTCACGCGCATCGACGCGGCGGCGACGCCCGAGCAGAAGGCCAGGCTGGAGAAACTGTCGCCCGAGGCCGTGAAGGAATCGAGTTTGGCCGGCGAGCCGATCCTTGCCAAGCTGACCCGCGCTCCGGGCAACGACGCCCCGATCGGGGGCTTGAAAGTTGTGGCCGCCAGCGGCTGGTTTGCGGCCCGGCCCTCCGGCACGGAGAACATCTACAAGATCTACGCGGAGAGCTTCAAGGATCAGCCGCACCTGAACGCGATTGTGAGCGAGGCCGAGGAAATTGTGAACAACGCGCTGAGCTCCTCGAATCCAGGCCGCCAAGGCGGCTAAAACGAGAGGGACCAACACCCGGGAATGGGCAAACAGGCAGTGAAGCTGGCTCCGTCAATCCTGGCGGCGGACTTTGCCCGTCTGGGTGAGCAGGTGGCTGAGGCGGAACAGGCGGGGGCGGACCGCATCCACGTCGACGTGATGGATGGACACTTCGTCCCTAACCTTTCCATGGGGCCGCCGATCGTGCAGTCGCTGCGGCGGGTGACGCGGCTGCCTCTGGAGACTCACCTGATGATTTCCGACCCGGACTTCTTTCTGGAAGAGTTTGTCGAGGCGGGCTCGGATTCGTTCCTGGTCCACTGGGAAGGCAACGCTAATCTGCACCGCACCGTGCAACGCATCAAGGCGCTAGGCAAACGGGCCGGCGTGGCGATCAACCCGGCAACTCCGGCGTCCGTGCTCGAAGAGATTCTGCAGGACGTTGAGCAGGTGCTGGTGATGACGGTCAACCCGGGCTTTGGGCATCAGCATTTTCTGCCCACGACACTGCCTAAGATCCGGCGGGTGCGTCAGATGATCGAACAGGTCAAGCCCGGGTGTGACGTGGAGGTGGACGGGGGGATCGATGCCGAAACAGCTCCGCTGGCCGTCGCCGCCGGAGCCAACGTTCTGGTGGCAGGAACAGCGGTTTTTAGTGAAGGCGAGGGCGTGGCCGCGGCCATGAACCGGCTGCGAGCCAGCGTCAAGCAGTTGGAAAAATAACCTCAGCGCGTCGAGCGTTCGACATTCAGAAAGGAGCGATTCATGCAACTGGGAATGATTGGTCTGGGCCGGATGGGGGCAAACATGGTGCGTCGGCTTCTCGGGGGAGGCCACCAGTGCGTGGTCTTCGACAGGTCGCCGAAAGCCGTGAACGAGTTGGTGCAGGAGAAGGCGGTGGGAAGTTCCTCGCTGCCGGATTTTGTGAAGGCTCTCGCCAAACCGCGGGCGGTCTGGCTGATGGTTCCGGCGGCGGTGGTGGACGCAACCATCGCCGATCTGCTGCCGCATCTTGAGGCAGGGGACATTCTGATCGACGGCGGCAACTCCTATTACGTGGACGATATCCGGCGCGCCCAGGAGTTAGCCACAAAGAAGATCCACTATGTGGATGTGGGAACGAGCGGCGGTGTCTGGGGCCTGGAGCGAGGCTACTGCATGATGATTGGAGGCGAGCTGGAGGTGGTGCAGCGCCTCGATCCCATCTTCAAGCGGCTGGCGCCCGGCCCGGGCGACATTCCGCTCACCCCGGGACGCGAAAAGCTGGGGGGCTCGGCCGAAGACGGCTACCTGCATTGCGGTCCCAACGGCGCCGGCCACTTCGTCAAGATGGTGCACAACGGCATCGAGTACGGCATCATGGCCGCCTACGCCGAGGGGCTGGGAGTGCTGCACGACGCCAACATCGGCAAACAGGAACACGCCATCGACGCCGAAACCACGCCCCTGCGTGACCCCGAGCACTACCAGTACAATCTCAACCTGCGTGACATCGCGGAGGTGTGGCGGCGCGGCAGCGTGATCGCCTCGTGGCTGCTTGACCTGACGGCCAACGCCTTGGTCAAAGATCCCGCTCTGGCCGGATTCGCGGGCCATGTCTCGGACTCGGGCGAGGGCCGGTGGACGATCAAGGCCGCTATCGACGAGGCCGTGCCGGTGCCGGTTCTCTCGGCTGCGCTCTACCAGCGCTTCACCTCGCGCGGTGAGGCGGATTATCAGGACCGGCTGCTATCAGCCATGCGCTACGAGTTCGGCGGACATTTGGAGAAAGTCGCGGGTAAATAGTTGCGCCACAGAAGGAGAGGGCTATGAACCATTCCCAGTCCGACGCCTTGGTCTTCTTCGGGGCTACGGGGGATCTGGCCTACAAGAAGATATTCCCGGCGCTGCAGGCCATGGTCAAACGGGGTCACCTGAATGTGCCGGTCATCGGTGTGGCCAAGGCGGGTTGGAATCTCGAACAGCTCCGGGCGCGGGCGCACGACAGCCTCGAGAAGCACGGCGGAGTCGATCCCGCGGCCTTCGACACGCTGAGCGGCTTGCTGCGCTATGTCGACGGCGACTACAAAGATCCCGCGACCTTTCAGGCGATCCGGAACGAGCTCAAGGGTTCCGAGCGGCCGGCGCATTACCTGGCCATCCCGCCCCTGCTGTTCGAAGCGGTGGTGGAGCAGCTCGCGAAATCGGGCTGCGCCCGGGGCGCACGCGTCATTATCGAGAAGCCCTTCGGGAATGACCTCGCCTCGGCGCGGGAGCTCAACCGCATTCTGCTGGGAACCTTCGATGAATCCGCCATCTTCCGCATCGACCACTATCTGGGAAAACGGCCAGTGCGTAACATGATCCTTTTCCGTTTCGCGAACGCCTTTATGGAGGCGTTCTGGAACCGCACCTACATCGACAGCGTGCAGATCACCATGGCCGAAGACTTCGGCGTTCAAGGCCGGGGAGCCTTTTATGATCAGACCGGCACCATCCGCGACGTGATCCAGAACCACCTCTTTCAAGTGTTGTGCAACCTGGCCATGGAACCTCCTCCCAGAACCGACAGTGAATCGATCCGGGACGAGAGGGTCAAGGTGCTCAAGGCGATCCCGGCCCTCGATGTGAAAAATCTTGTCCGCGGGCAGTTCCGGGGCTACCGCAAAGAGAGTGGGGTGTCGCCGGACTCGAAGGTGGAGACCTTCGCCGCTTTGCAACTCGAAGTCAATTCCTGGCGCTGGAAGGGGGTCCCCTTCTACATCCGAGCCGGTAAGTCCCTCCCTGTAACCTGCACGGAGGTCCTGGGCAGGTTCCGTAAGCCTCCCACCGTGATCCGTGAGAGCGCGCTCGAGCGGAACTATCTACGGTTCCGAATCAGTCCTGAGGTGGCCATTGCTATCGGCATGATGGTGATGGCTCCAGGGGAGGTGATGGCCGGCCAGATGGCGGAGATGCTGGCGAGCCGCCATCCCCGGGCCGATGAGATGGATGCCTACGAACGGGTGCTGGGAGACGCTATGGAAGGCGACGCCACCTTGTTTGCCCGGCAGGACTACGTGGACGAGGCGTGGCGAATCGTCGATCCGGCGCTGAAGGCCGGCACTCCGGTATACGAATACGATCCAGGTACCTGGGGGCCGGCCGAGGTCGACCAGAAGGTTATGCCCGCCGGAGGCTGGCATAACCCGTCGGGGAGCAGTTAGGCCACGTCGCGTGTCACGAGGAGTACAAGCTGCCCATGAAGATTGAAGTACTTGCGGATGCCGACGCGGTCGCGCAAAGGGCTGCCGCCATCATTGCCGGCGAAGCACGGACAGCCGTGGCCGCGCGAGGCCGCTTCGTCATGGCCGTGAGCGGCGGCCACACCCCTTGGGTGATGTTACGCGCGCTGGCGGGCGAGCAGGTTCCTTGGGAAGGCGTGCATGTGGTGCAGGTGGACGAGCGCGTGGCGCCGGCGGGGGACCCGGACCGCAACCTCACCCGCTTGCGTGAAAGCTTGCTTCAACACGCTCCGCTGCCTGCGGATCAGATCCATGCCATGCCGGTCGAATCGCCTGACCTGGAGGCCGCAGCGAAGCAATACTCCCTGACTCTCCGGGAGATCGCGGGTGCGCCGCCACTGCTCGACCTCGCCCACTTGGGCCTCGGGCCCGACGGTCACACCGCTTCCCTGGTGCCCGGAGATCCCGTTCTCGGCGTCACCGACGCTGACGTGGCCCTGACCGGGGTTTACATGGGGAGGCGCCGGATGACGCTGACCTATCCCATGCTTAATAGGTCCCGCCAGGTGCTGTGGCTCGTGACCGGGGGTGAGAAGGTAGAAATGTTCGGCCGCCTGCGCGACGGAGATGTATCAATCCCGGCCGGACGGGTTCGGCGGGACCAGGCGCTCGTGCTCGCCGACAGCGCAGCGGCCGGACAACCCGGACGGAAGTGAGATCGCGCGGGCGCCATCTTTTTATCTCGATGATTACAAAGGGGATGTCTGCGGCCGACCAAAATCCGGCACAGTTCCAATAAGGAGAAGGCATGCGCGTGGGCATCGCCACAGATCATGGCGGGTTCGGGTTGAAGGAAGAGCTGGTTGGGCAGCTCCGCGCAGCCGGCCACGAGGTGATCGATTTCGGCGCTCATAGCTTGACTCCTGGCGACGACTATCCTGACTTTGTGATCCCTCTCGGCCGGGCGGTGGCGGCGGGGAAGGTGGATCGCGGCGTAGCGATCTGCGGCAGCGGCGTGGGCGCGTCAGTCTGCGCCAACAAGATTCCGCGCGTTCGCGCCGGGCTGGTGCACGACCACTTTTCGGCCCGGCAAGGCGTCGAGGACGACCACATGAACATCATCTGTATGGGTGGCCGGACCGTCGGACCGTGCGTGGCCTGGGACCTGGTGGAGACTTTTCTGGCGGCCGGATTCAGTGAAGCCGAGCGCCACCTGCGCCGCCTCGGGAAAGTGGCTTCTCTGGAACCGAAGGCGATTGGCGGCCCTTAAGGCACCGATCTCCAGAGATTTGAGGGGCTGAAGACCACGCCCATCGCAAACGGTGGAGTTGGGGTCGAGAACAGACCCACATGGGGAAGGAGACACCTATGGGTACCGCGTTAGTTGCTCAACCGATGACGGGCGCGCAGTGGGATCAACTGTGCATCAACACCATCCGCACCCTTTCGATCGACGCCGTCCAGCAAGCCAAGTCCGGGCACCCCGGGACCCCGATGGCACTGGCGCCGCTGGTCTACACCCTCTGGAACCGCGTCATGCGCTTCGACCCGCAGGACCCGATCTGGCCCAACCGCGATCGCTTCGTACTCTCGAACGGCCACGCCTCGATGCTGCTTTGGTCCGTGCTCCACCTCACCCGCACGCAGGCGGTGGACGCCGACTACGAGAATACCGGGCACCCCTCCGTTTCCCTCGACGATATCCGCCGCTTCCGCCAGCTCGACAGCCGTGCGCCGGGCCACCCCGAGTACCATTGGGTCTCGGGGGTTGAGACCACGACCGGTCCCCTCGGTCAGGGTGTCGCCACTAGCGTGGGTATGGCCATCGCAGAGAAGTGGCTCGCCAACCGGTACAACCGGCCGGGCTTCGAGATCTTCGGTTACAACATCTATACCGTTTGTGGAGACGGCTGCATGATGGAAGGCGTCGCCTCAGAAGCAGCGTCCCTGGCCGGCCACCTGGGCCTCGATAACCTCTGCTGGGTTTACGACAACAACCACATCACCATCGAGGGGAACACGAATATCACCTTTACCGAGGACGTCGCGGCGCGCTTTCTCGCTTATGACTGGAACGTGCTGAGGGTCGGTGACGCCAACGACACCGATCGCATCGAGCACGCCCTGGGAGTCTTTCGAAATACCACCGGACGCCCCACGTTTATTGTGCTGGACAGCCACATCGGCTACGGTTCTCCGCACAAGCAGGACACGGCCGCCGCCCACGGCGAGCCCCTGGGCGACGAGGAGTGCCGCCTTACTAAACGCAGCTACGGATGGCCTGAAGACGCCAAGTTCCTCGTGCCGGACGGCGTCTATGAACACTTTGCGAGTGGGGTGGGTGCACGGGGCGGGCAGGCCCGCAAGCAGTGGACGGAACTGTTCACGGCCTATCGGGCCCAGTACCCCGAGCTTGCGGCCGAGATCGACCAGATGCAGCGGCGCGAGCTCCCGGCCGGGTGGGATCGCAACCTCCCCGTCTTTCCGGCCGACCCCAAGGGTGTGGCGGGTCGCGACGCCTCGGGCAAGGTGTTGAACGTGCTCGCGCAAAATATTCCCTGGTTCCTGGGGGGCTCGGCCGATCTGGGGCCGTCGAACAAGACCACCCTGACCTTCCCAGGCGCGGGAGATCTTCAGGCTGGCAGCCCGGGCGGAAAGAATCTGCACTTCGGCCTCCGCGAGCACGCTATGGCGGCAACCGTGAACGGGCTATCGCTCTCTAAGCTCCGGGCTTTCGGCGCGACGTTCTTCATCTTCAGCGACTTTGCGCGGCCTGCCATCCGGCTTTCGGCTTTGATGGAGCTGCCGGCCATCTTCGTCTTTACCCACGACGCCATGGGAGATGGAGAGGACGGCCCGACCCACCAGCCGGTGGAGCAACTGGTGTCGTTGCGCGCCATCCCGGGGCTCATCACCCTGCGGCCCGGCGACGCCAACGAGGTGGTGGAGGCTTACCGCTACATCGTGCAGCTCCGCCACGAGCCCGCGGTGCTGGCGCTGTCGCGCCAGCCCTTGCCGACCCTGGATCGTGCCAAGTACGCCCCCGCCTCCGGCGTCGCACACGGCGCCTACGTGCTGGCCGACACCCCAGGCGGGAACCCCGAGGTGATTCTCATCGCCTCAGGCAGCGAGGTCAGCCTGGCCGTCGAAGCCCATGAGAAGCTGCTCGCTGAGGGCATCCGCTCGCGAGTGGTTTCGATGGCATCCTGGGAGATCTTTGACCATCAGACACAGGAGTATCGGGACAGCGTGCTGCCACCCGGCACCAAGGCGCGCGTGGCCGTGGAGCAGGCCTCGACTTTAGGTTGGGAGCGATATGTCGGCGCCTCGGGCCGCGTCATCGGCATGAAGACCTTCGGGGCCTCGGCGCCGCTCAAGGAGCTTCAAAGGCATTTCGGGTTCGAGCCGGACCAGGTGGCGGCGGTTGCCAAGGAACTGCTGGGTAAGGGGTGAGCCACGGGTCCGCGCCGGGTAGGCGATGGACTCAGGCGGGTGGTATGCCTGTGTGGCGCGAGAGGCAAGGAAACGCCTGCCGTGATCTCAACCACCCACGAAGCCGGGAAGGTGAGAGGGTCAGATGGATGGTGGCGGAGAGAAGAAGCACATTTTGATTCTGGGCGGGGGCTTTGCGGGCGCCTACACCGCGCTGCGCCTCGAGAAGCTCCTGGCCCGCACTCCGGACGTTGAAGTGACGCTGGTGGCCAAGGAGAATTTTGTTCTCTTTACACCCATGCTTCACGAAGTTGCGGGCAGCGACGCGGCAGCTACCGATGTTGTCCAGCCGCTGCGCAAGATGTTGCGGCACACAAGGGTCTTGATCGATGAGGTGGTGTCAATCGACCTCGCTCAAAAGCGGGTGCGCGCCAAGCACCCGACTTTACCCAAGCACGCGTATGAACTGACCTACGACCATCTTGTGCTAGCCGTCGGGGCGGTGACGAACTTCTACCGTATCCCCGGCATCGAAAGGCATGCCTTCACGATGAAGGACCTGGGAGACGCCATCGTGGTGCGAAATGGCGTTCTCGACGCGCTCGAAGTGGCGGACTGCGAGCCGGATGAAACCGCCTGCCGGACCACGCTGACCGTGGTGGTGGCGGGCGGCGGCTTCGCCGGCGTGGAGACCGCCGGAGCGGTGAATGATCTCCGGCGTGAAGCCATAAAGTTCTATTCCAACCTCGACAAGAAGATGCTCCGCCTGGTCCTGGTGCATGCCGGGGAGGAGATCCTGCCGGAGTTAACCCCAAGCCTTGGTCGCTACGCCCGTGACCAGCTTCGCCGGCGCGGGGTGGAGATTCGCCTCAAGACGTCGGTCACCGGTTACGACGGAAAAGAGATAGCCCTGAATGATGGGACGAAGATCGCCACTCGTATGGTCATCTGGACCGCCGGCACCGCGGCGCCACCGCTGTTGGCGGGTCTGCCGTGTGCCCAGCAGCGCGGCCGCATCCTGGCCGACGAGTACCTTCAGGTAAAGGACTGGCCCGGCTTGTGGGCGCTCGGCGATTGTGCTCTCGTGCCTGACTTGACGAATCCGGGCAAGTTTTGTCCGCCCACGGCTCAACACGCCACCCGCCAGGCCCCTGTGCTGGCCGGCAACATCCTGGCGGCGATGCGTGGCCAGCCTCTGCGGCCGTTCCGGTTCAAGATTATCGGCCTGCTGGCCACTATCGGACGCCGTCATGCCGTCGCGGAAGTTTTCGGCCTGAGGTTCTCCGGGATCATCGCCTGGTGGATGTGGCGCAGCATCTACCTGAGCAAACTGCCCGGCCTGCAAAAGAAGGTTCGCGTCATGATCGACTGGACTCTCGATCTGATTTTCTCAAAGGACATCGTCCAGTTGAGGACATTGCGAAGGCCGATTCAGGACGCGGAAGAGCCTTCGACCACCGAACCGTCTGAACCAGCATCTCCCGCCCCATGAGCTCAACCGGAAATAGGCGCAGGCCGGTCTGATGAGGTTGCCGCATGGAAGCTGCCGGCACAATCGCGGAGCTGGATCGCCGCTTTGGAATACCGGACGCCGCCCAAGTCGTCGAAGGCAAGGGCGGCTTACCGAAGGTGCGCATAACTTCTGCCGGCGCGGCCGGAGAGATGTACCTGCACGGTGCGCACGTCACTTCCTGGAAGCCCGCGGGCGAAGAGGAGGTGCTCTTTGTCAGCTCACGATCGCGATGGGAGGACGGCCGCGCAATTCGTGGGGGCGTCCCGGTCTGCTTCCCCTGGTTTGCGGATAAGGCGGATGATCCCGCCGCGCCCGCGCACGGCTTCGTGCGTGCGAAAGCGTGGCAGCTTGAATCGATCGTGCAGAATTCGGACGCCGTTACAGTCAGCATGTTTACGGAAGGCGACGAAGGTACGAGAAGATGGTGGCCGGCCGACTTTCGTCTGGTCCACCGCGCCACTTTCGGTTCCGAGCTCAGCGCGGAGCTTGTGTTAACGAATACCGGAGCAGCCTCGCTGCGCTTCGAGCAGGCGCTGCATTCGTACTACCGGGTGGGCGACCTCGGAAAGGCGCGGGTGCGAGGTCTGGACGGGGTTCATTATCTCGACAAAACCGACTCGAACCAGGAGAAGATCCAACAGGGTGAGATCATGATCGGGTCCGAGACCGACCGCGTCTACCTGAACACTGATCACGCCCTGGAACTGGAAGATCCCGTCCTGGGTCGCCGCATTCAGGTTGCCAAGCAGAATTCACTCACCACGGTGGTATGGAACCCGTGGGTGGAGAAGGCGCGGGCGATGCCAGATTTGGGGCCTGATGAATGGACGCAGATGATCTGCATCGAAAGCAGCAACGTTGCGGGTTTCGCTGTGGATCTCGCGCCCGGCCAGCAGCACAGCATGCGAGCGACTGTGAGGGTCGCTCGTTTGAGATCGTCCGACGCTTCGGAATCGCCAACAGTCGCGTACATCCGTGACGGAAACCCATGAGACTCTTGGAAAAGTTCCAGCCGCTGGCGTTGCTGTTATTGCGATGGGGCATGGCGCTCGTGTTTATTTATCACGGGTACCCGAAGCTTATAGGGCAGACAGCGACGTTCGTCAGGGCGTTCGAAGGCCTTGGACTACCGTGGTACTCTGTATACATCGCCGGCGGGATTGAGGTGTTCGGCGGCATCATGTTGGTGCTGGGACTATATACGCCCGTGGCGGGTCTGCTCTTATTTCTCGATATGTGTGCGGCGATGTGGAAATACAACTTCGATGAAGGTATTTTTGCCGTGCGAGAGTATGAGCTGCCGCTGGTGTTAGGACTGGCAGCGCTGGCGCTGGCCGCCATGGGCGCGGGCCGGTTTTCACTCGACTACCTGATTTACGCACGCAAGGGAAAGTTGCGGCCGAAGGCAGAAGGAACAGACTAGGCCAACGCTTCGCCCTCAATGTTCCCAGACTGGAGATTCACGACGGGGCAGGCTGGGCTGCCCGCCTCCCGCGCCGCGTGAGGGCCGCCGCGATCCCTCCCAGCAAGGCTCCCGCCAGAACCGTGTAGGCGACCCAAAAGATGAGTTGCGGGATGACGCCGAGCTCGAGGTACTGTGTCCAAAATCCGGCCCCGCCCGTGTATTCCACATCGTAGTGAGTGCCCCAGCGGCCCTGCATGGCGAAATACGTGATGATCAGCACCGGAATGCGCGCAGCGTAGGCGTAAGCGAGCAGAGTCTTGGCGAGCGCTTTCCAAGGGACCAGCTGGATCAAGGTTCCCATGGCCATGAGCCCGACGCCCAGCAGGATCTTAGGCCACGTGGCCTTGGAGAGGAAGGCAATCCCCGCCCCCACCATCATCGCAATCCAGCCGCCCGCCGCAAAGCCGATTGCTTTGACTGCGCTGGACGGGCCTTCGCCGGCCGCCGTAAGCTTCAGGGCAAAGTAAGGGCCGAAAATCAGCGGGAGCCACACGATGCCGACAATCGCCCCGCGGCCGCCGTTCCCGGGATTGAAGTAGACCGAGGGCCAGTGTTGAAGCTCGCCCACAAGGCGTAGGATGGTGACGGCCAGCGTGATCACGGCCGGCAGGAGGATAAGACGGCTGACACGAATGGATCCCATACTGCCCGGCATGGCTGCCTCCCTCGCGGAGATTCTTCAGGGGACGAGCCGCTGAGCCCGGCATAAGCCGAAAATCCAGAACCCGGGAGCGCTACGGGTCAAAAAGAGGGCGTGAGACAGGTTGCCAGCGTCAACGTACTGCCCTATGACCGCCCGTAGCGTATCAGCGCTCCCCGCGGGCGATCATTATGATGCCAATGGTTTCTCAGGGCAAGCCGTCGCGCGGACCTTCTTGGCTTTGTCACGCCTTGGAAGCAGCCCGCCGGGGCATGGTCGGGGTCGAGCAGCGCAGGTGTCAGCAGGCTCAAGATCGCAGACCGAGAGTCCGCGCCAGCCCAGCCACCCGAAGCCTAGCACGACGTCGGGAGCTCTCTAAAGGCCCAGGGCCAGAAGAGCGCTGACCGTGGCTGCCCCGCTCGGTTTATGTTTGACGTAAATCGTAAATCCTGGTAAAGATAGATATGATCGGCAGCTTTGGAGACGCTGGGACCGCGAGGTTTGCCAAAGGGGCACGCGTCAAGCCGTTTGAGCCTTTCCGGCGCCAGGCAGAGAAAACGCTCGATAGGCTCGACGCGGCCACCAGCCTGCGGGATCTTGCAGCTTTTCCGGGCCATCACCTAGAAAAACTGAAAGGTGACCGCGCCGGGACGTACAGCATTCGGATCAATGATCGCTGGCGAATCTCGTTCGCATGGCCCGAGGGGTCGTCCGGGCCGGAGTGGGTAACGATCGAGGACTACCACGATTGAGGTGAATCATGCCGCGCACCGCCATCCATCCCGGGGAACACTTGGCAGACGCCGTCCGAGCGCTGGGAATCACCGCCGCGCAGTTGGCCCGTGACATTCAGGTACCGCCGAACCGGGTGACGGGTATCCTGCATGGCGCCCGCGCGATTACTGCTGACACGGCTCTGCGCCTCGCCCGCTACTTTGGGACGAGCGCCGAGTTCTGGATGAACTTGCAACAGCACTACGATCTCCGCCTTGCCGAAAAGGAGATGGGCGCGGGAATTAAGTCCATTCCACGCCGCAAGGCGCGCTCGGGCCATGGGATTCATTCCCCGGCCGCGTAACCTGATCTCGCCGGTCAGGTTGGCGCAGACCTTGTTTTCCCGCCGCGGACCTTGTTCAACGCCCCTATGAAGGTCTGTGCCGGCCGCCGAGCGCGCAAGATCGCAGACCCGAGGGTCTGCGCCAGCCCACCTTCAGAACGATCCGTTCTGGACATTGGCTGAACTCCCTGCCTATCTCGGCCCGAGATCGCAGAGCTTCGCTCTGCGCCAGCCAGCCCTATTGCGGATGTTGGCGGTGAAGAACTCGAAGAAGCGCTCCGCCGCTTTTCCATCGGGCAGAAACACGGTGGGGGGCTTGGCGGCCAGGCCCGCGAGCGAGCGCGGCTCTTTGAAGGGGATAATTTCAGTTTCTGCCATGAAGCTTTTTATAGGTGCTGAGAATCCGACTTGCCACTTTCACCACGTCTTCAGACTTCAACCTGCTCGTGGTCGCTTCGATAGTGCCCTCGTTCCCGACAGGACTTTCTTTGGTCAGCTCGCGCAACACGGCTTTAAATTCGTCGCGGATATTCTCGGCTAATTCTTCATCACGTCCGTCCAGAAGGCTCAACTCCACTGCCGCCCAGGCGAGCCGCCGCTGAATGCTTCCATCCCCGACAAGCGTGTTCATCGCCTTCCAGAATTTTTCCTGCGCGTAATTGTAAGCCAAAGCGCCACCTCACATACGTGTGATAATGGAGTGGTCCCCGTTTTTGAGACAACCAGTTAAGACTCAAGATTCAGCGAATGGCATGAAAATGCCATCGAAGGGAGATTTGAGTCATGGGCTTGTCTCGACGGCGATTCACGAAGGAGTTCAAGC
>DATDGR010000207.1:0-14315 GCA_036521995.1 Terriglobia bacterium
ATCTTCTTAGGATCGATCTTCTCGGGCCTTTTTTCTTCCGGAGGCGGTGTGGCCGGTGCCGGCTGCGTCTTCTTAGGAACCAAAACCGTCTCGCCCGGCTGCGAGGACGGGCCGTTCTCTGAAGGCCCCGTCTGTGAAGGCGGCGGCGGCTGCTGAGCTTGCTGCGCGGACGAAGTCTGCTGCTCCTGCTGGGCCGCCCTCAGCCCCCTTCGTCCCTGAACCGGTAAGACGAGCAGCAAACCCGCGATAGTCAATGACACGCACCCGGCTCGACGCGCATTATGGTGTCTCATCGGACTCTCTCCTCGAAAACTTAGACCTGTCCATTAGATGATGGCAAACGTTGCCGGGTCAACCGGCAAAGCTGAGGATACTTCGCCGCCAGTTGATCCCCGAACCTGGGTCAACCGGACAGCGCCGGTGTGCCGCCAGTCGAATATCATGCCATAATGCTTCCAGGGGGAGCCCGGTGAGTGCGTGGCATCCCACGCAGTTGCCGAGAGAGCGAAGCAGGTAGCTGTCAAGCCCCGACCTCGGATCCACGAACAACGTAGTTTGCTGCCTGAAAGAAGCAGGGGAAGAAAGGCTCGATCGCGCCGTTTCATCACGAGACCGGTTCACTCGATCACTTACTCCTGTCTGTTGCCTCGCAACCGCGGTTATCACGGAAGTTATATAAGCTTACAGACATTGACTTCCGGATAAAAGGCGGTTAGGCTCCGCCTGACGGCATTTTTGCCGAGCCCCAAAAATCTTGAGGGAGGAGTCGAATGCGAAAACGCGTGGTGCAGTTTCTGCTCGCCGCTTTGGTGGTACTGATTGGAGTTTCCTTACGCCGACTGGTTGTGGTGCCAGGTACTTCAAACGAAGGAATTTCAAACGCAGGTGCCCTAGGATTTGCGCCTGTTCCGCAGCTTCCGGAAGGCCAAGCCTCCAATTCAGGTGCGGTCGAGACCCCGCCACTGCCTCCGACATTGGAGGCCCTGTCGGGCTTGATGGCCATTGGAGGGTCGCCCATGCCATTGCCGCCTCCGGGTTTGCTGGCTATCGGAGGGTTGCCCATGCCATTGCCACCTCCGGGTTTGCTGGTTATCGTGAGGGTCGCCCATGCCATTGCCCCCTCCTGGACAAAACCGGCATCCTCAAAATTGGCCTTGGACCTGCTCCGAGTTAGGTCTTATTCAGCATGACGGTCCGGCGAAAATAATTGACTTGAAAAAGAGGACGATGTCGTCTATCTTAATAGCATATGGCTGACGGACTGATTATCGGCGGTCTTCAGTATCTGTGCTATGCCCTAGAGCTGGGCCTCTTGCTGCTCTTGCTGAATCGAGGTTACGGTCGCGGCCTTACGGCCCTGTGTTTCTACGTTGGAGGGCTGTTCGCAGTCGACTCTGTGGTTCGCCCATGGTTCTTGCACCAGTATCGCCTAACGTCACCTCAGTACTTTCAGGCTTACTGGCTCACCGACGCGCTGCTGACACTCGGGACATTTCTTCTGATCTACACCTTTTTCCTGCGCACTTTCTCACGGGATCACGAGACTTGGGCATTCATTCGTCCCGTGCTGTGGCTTGTTCTCATCCTGGTCCTGGCGCTCTCGTGCTTCGCCATTAAGCAGCACTACGCACAGCCCTTCACCCGATTCGTTTACCTCTTCAGTCAGAACTTGTATTTTACGGGTGCGGTGCTCAATACCGTGCTGTACGTGATGCTTCAACGCCGGCCGGAGTCGGAGCCAGATTTGCAGTTGCTGGTTTGCGGTCTTGGAATTCAGTACGCCGGATCGGCGGCGACTTTTGCGCTCATTCGCTTGACTCACAACCAGAACGACACGGCGAGGCTTCTTGCGCCCTACTTGGCTCAGGTATGCACGCTCGCCATGCTAGGCACATGGTTTTACGCTGCGTCCCGTGTGTTTCGCACTGCCAGCCGTAAGCTGGTCAGCAGGCCGAGCGTACCTGTTCCCGTGTGAAATCGGGATCAGTTTCTCGGTTATTCTTGCAGAGGTTGGAATGATTTCCGCGACTTTGATTCTGGTGGTTTCGGCAGCACTGTTCTTGTTCTATCTTCAGTCGACGTGCGAAAGGATTCTCCGGCGCCGCTTTGAAGATCCGTTGCCAGACCCCATCGTCGACGCCAATCGACTTGAGTTCCCCTTCGTCCGCAAGGCGCTGGAGGAGTTCGATGCTCCCGTGGACTATGCGCGTTTTTCGATGCAACTAAAGTGCGATTACCTGGCCCTGGTCTATTTGCTCAAGAACGCCGCCAACCAGCGAGGCCGTCTCTGCTGGCATGAGCGACTACTAGCCATCTATTTCCGCGTATTATCGGGCACTTTGGCAGGCTTGCACCTGGTGGCATTCGCGGAGCGGCCGGTGCTGTTGAAGATGACTTCCGTCCTTGGGTATTTCGCGAATGTGCTCGGCGAGCGAATCAAACGGGTTCGTTTCGGCCACCTGACCGCCTCCGAGTATTTGATGACCCTATAGTCCTGCCTTCGGTCTGCCTTGGTGCTTTACTCCTTGACCAGATTAAAGCGTATCCCGGCCATGAAGTTCAAGGGCAACGCCGGATAGCCGAGCACCTCCTCGTAGTGCTGGTCTAACAGGTTGTAGAGGTAGCCGAAGATCTCAAGCCCTCGATAAGCGCGATAAGAGAATCCCTCATCCAGGCGCGCGTACCCCTTGTTTTCAAAAAGACATTGCAGTCCCGGCCCGAGCGGCGGTGGCTCGCAGGCAAAGGTGCCCAGGTTGGGCTCGAGGTCGAGATCCTGTCCCCGGAAGTAACCGTTCGACTCCAGGGTAAGCCGCTTGTGGCTCCAGGCGGCCGTGTAAAATCCTGAGTTGCGCGGACGCCGCAGCAGCGGTTGGCCCACCCGAAAAGGCGCCAAGGCCTCGCTGGTCCCATCCAAAGCCAGGATTGAGGTCGGCAGGAACGTATACCCGGCCTCGATCCGCAGCGCCGGTCTCGGCTGCACATGGAATGAGGCTTCCAGGCCTTCGGCCCGCGCGTTGCCGAGGTTGGCCGAAGTGAACGTGCTTAGGTTCGTCAGCGAACCACCCAGTACCTCGATTTGGTCTTTGAATCGATTGTAAAAATAGGTTAGCTGAAGTGCCGCGTGATCACTGAAAAGCCGCTGCTCGACGCCGACGTCGAAACTGAGGCTGCGCTCCGGCTTGAGCTGCGGATTGTCCGTGAAGGCGAGCTCAAAACCGTTGGGAGCGCGGATCCCAGTGCCGAAGCTCGAGTGCAGGCGAGTGGCGCCCAGCTTGTTTGAAGAGCCGGACGCCGGGCGGGCGAGCCAGGCCACCGAAAGATGGGGATCGACCTGCACGATTGCGCTCGCCGGGATGGCTGGGCGCTCTCCTAAGGCGGCGGGAGGCAAGGCGCCTGTGCGGATGTCATCCGCACGCACGCCAGCGATTACCATCCAGCGGCTCTCAGGAATCCAGCGGTTCTCGAGAAAGTAGCCTAGTGTGTTGCGCGGAAGCAGGAAAGGATTGCT
The DNA here is from genome assembly GCA_036521995.1 of Terriglobia bacterium. Lineage (GTDB taxonomy): Bacteria > Acidobacteriota > Terriglobia > UBA7540 > UBA7540 > Gp13-AA77. The sequence continues at coordinate 3,509 of DATDGR010000207.1, forward strand.
GTTGGCGTCCGCAATATAGGTGTCTTTGATTTGCTCCCGGTTGTATTCGAACCCGCCCACCAGGAAATCCTGATTCGTCACCAGAATCTCGCTTCGGGTATTGAAGACCGCACGCAGATTGTCCGAGAATTCGTCCCCGAAGGTCGAGCGGAAATAATAATCATTGGTCGAAACGGTGGCCGTCGTCACCTGGCGGAACCGCGGCGAGAACTGCTCAGAATAGCCCAGGGCATACGCGAAGAGGTTCTGCTTGTCTCGAGAGTAGGGATCGAGTCCGGTAAAAAGGTGGTCGGGGTCGGAGCCGTACGGGCCCGGATCGCCCGCGTCATTGGCGTTGCCGAAAAAGCGAAAATTGAACTGGCGGTGGCCGCTTGTTGGGTAGTTCAGGCTTACCATGGCGCTCTGGTCTGTGTATTGATCGTTCGGAACCACGCCGCTGGACTCCAGCCGGGTCGCATCCACTGCCCAGCCGAGGCCGTGCGAAAGACCGCTTGCGCCGACGCCGATCCGCCAAGTGTAAAAGCTGCCGGCTTCTTCGAGCAGCGAAAAGCGCGGAGGACCATCCCCCTGGTGGGTCACGACGTTCACCACGCTGGACACCGCATTGTTGCCATACACAGCACTTTCAGGACTGCGCGTTACCTCCACGCGCTCCACACCGTCCGTGGTAAGCGGAGCGAAGTCAAAGGCGCCGCCGAACTCGTTCAACTCAATGCCATCAACCATCACCAGGTTGTAATCAGACTCGCCGCCGCGTACGAAGACGCTGGTGACGCCACCCCATCGCCCGCTCTGGCTCACGGAAACGCCGGGCACCGCTCGCAAAGCATCGTAGATCATCTGATTGCCGCGATCCTGCATGGCCGCGGAACTGAGCACGCTTACCGATGACCCGACTTGCGGCGTAAGAGCTCCGCCGAGGGTTGCAGAAACGACCACGTGTTGCGCGACCGCGCTTAGCTTGAGATGAAGATCGAGGTTCTGGTTCTGTCGAGCCCCGAGCGTCACGCCGCTGGCGGTGGTGGAGAGCCCTGGGACCTCCGCGACCAGCTGATAGGTACCTCGCGCGAGGCCCTCAAAGGCGTAACGCCCAACAGCATCGGTGGAGCGCTCTTCGACCGCGTTCAGCGGTGAGAGCAAGCTGACGTGCGCCCCCGCGACCGGCCGGCCTTGCGGGTCAAGGACCGTCCCGCGGATTGAGCCGGCGCGCCCTGATGCCGCAAAGAACAGTAGCGCCAGCAACGGAATCATGGACTTGATGGTATTGAGTTGCATGGTGGCTCAGCTCCTTCTCCCCGCTCACACGGCGGGGCGTTGGTCCAACGGAGAGAGTCACCCCAAGGTAGGCTACAACCAAGCCTCGCGACTCGTCCAAACCGGAATCCCGAGGCCGTCGAAATCCCCCGGACTCTTTCCGTCGAAGAGTGAGGTTCAACGATTATTCCGGGGCAGGCTTCCTGGCTCTCGGGTCATCGCCCGAATCCATCGCCTTCCCATGCCTGTAGCGTGAACGAAGGCACAGTGGCTGGCGCCCCAGCTAGGCTAGCGCCCTGACGGATCCGGCTCGCCGATTACAGTGGCGGGACCGCGGCCGATTTGCACGGCCTTTCCTTTTTCTCCCGAACGTAGAATCGGGAGCACCCACAGAACACAAACTGTCAAAGAGCAAGACTGACTTTGCAACCTTAACGCCGGATGAAGGCGATGTCAAGCGGTCACCGGCCAGTCTTCAGGCTGCCCCCGGTCGCATCACCGTCGGACCGTGCCGGCCTAATTCACCCACTGGTCCGGTCCTTTGCGATCGCGCTTTTGCATGTAGACCTCGAACTTGCGGCGCAGCCGGGTGCGGCGCCACTCTGCGTATTGGCCCCGAAGATCGAAGACCAATCTCCCGCCCTTCATCCCGCGCAGATAGAGGTATCCAAACAGCATCCCGCCGAGGTGCGCGATATGACTGACGCCGGAGCCAGGCTGGGTGAGCGACGCCCAGAACTCAATGAGGCCCATGATCAGCACAAACCACTTGGCTTTGATGGGAATCACGAACCAGAGGAAAATCGGCCGCTCGGGAAAGAGCATCCCGTAGGCGAGCAAAATCCCGTAAACGGCGCCCGAGTTTCCGATGGTCATCACGAAACTCGAAGGCTGCAGGACCACGCTGAAAAGGCCGGCGCCGATGCCCGTCAGAAAGAAATAGAGAAGGAATCGCTGCGAGCCCCAGGCGCGCTCCAGGTCATAACCAAACATCCAGAGCGCGAAGAGGTTGAAGATGATATGAAACCAGCCGCCATGAAGAAAAAGGTAGGTGCCGAGCTGCCAGATCCAGAGGTGATGGGTGACCGCGTAAGGCGTGAGGCCGAACAGCAGGAAAGGAAGCCGCCACTCGACGAATTGGGCTGGGACATAGGTGAGTAGAAAAGCCGCCGAGGTGACGATCACGAGCGACTTCACGACTCCAGTGAGGGGCGGTCCGAACGAAATCTGCGCTTGACCGTAGCGCGCCATGCCTCAAGCGTAGCACGGAATTTGCGGCCAAGGCATTCTGGACATCGCTCTCGATCGATTGCCGGTAAGGGTTGCTTAGGGGCGGGACTCCGGTAGGCTGAGGGCTGAAACGCGCTGCAGCTCCAGCACGACCGCATCCACGCCTTGATCGTTCAGAATGCCGGCGAGGCGCGCTGCGGCCGCCTGGACGCCCGGTTCCAAGGCGGTCGCCGCCGTGGCGGTGGGCGTGGCGATCGCCGGCTTCAAAGCGTGGACCAAAGCTTCGCTGCCGCCGGCGTTGAAGGTCTCAAGCAACTTGGCATAAGAGGCGAGCTCGGCGCGACGAGCCGCGTCAATCTCTTTCCCCACCTGGGCTGCATCCGTACCCACGCGGGCGCCATCCTCGAGTTCAGCATAGGTAATCTTCATCGTTAGTCGGGAGGAAGATTGCGATGTGGGGTTGGGCTCCCGGTTCGGCGACGATGCTCCGGGTACGTTGCTGACTTGGAAGTGTTCCGATTCGCCGGCCGCGAGTTGACCCGTAAGCCACCGATCGTCGCGATTGGAGAACGAGGCCCCTCCGGAGCGCCATCGAACCTCGACGGCCACCAGCCCCTGCCCTGAGACGTTCTTGACGTCGTAGTGAAAGGCCGTCATGCCCGCGGGTGAGGCGTCGAAGCCAAAGTTGACGATGCGCAGAGGTACATCAGCCGGGACGTCGATCTGCACGCGGCCTGAGGCCGCCGCGGCGTCGGAGCCGGCCCGGGCCCACCGGCCCGAAAGCGTGACGCCGAGGCATAAAATAGCCGCCGAAATCCCCAACACCATCTTGCGCATGACAAAGGCTCCCTTCGACTACTGGTAGTGTACCCTTCTGGGTCGGAATTGACAATCCGCGACAACGCGGAAACGGAGAATCCGAGCAGGGTAGCCGAACTCCTGGGGCGCCCACCCCGCACCCAGGTACGGTTCGCCCTGCCCTCTGATTCTTATGTTGACCTGTTGGTTATATTCTGTCATGCTAATTGACGGGTAACTTCAAAAGTCGATTTCTTATCTGATTGATTCCAGGGAACCTCCCAGGTCTGTTTGTCAGGCTTCCCAGCCTTCGGCCCTCGCCTTGGCCCGCCAGCAGAACACCCAGCCTGGCCGCGATCTGGCTCTCCGAGGCGGCGCGCTCCGGCGCCTTCTCCAAGGGCCATGTGAAAACGCAAATTCGCCCTTGCCCCGGGCAGTATAGGGTCCGGCGGACTTCAGAGCGCTGCGGCGGCGGGCTCCAAGCGATACCGGCATAAGGGGGGAACCGCTCAGTGGCGTAAACAGACCTCCCTAACGTGCTGCCAACGTAGCACACCTTTAGCTCACCGTCAATATCGATCGTTGAAGATGCTCGAAGTGCCAGCGCAGGGCCCGTTCGCGGCCGTGGGTGGCGCCTACGTCGCGCGCTCTTGGCGATGTGGGCGACCCCAGGGCAGGAATCGCGCATACATGCAAACTGCGCGCGTATGCGCCACCCGCGCGACGGGTTCCGAAAGCTCTCCGGGGTTCTTGGGCCCCGGCGATTTCTTCTATTGCCTTCCCATAGGATTTGTGGCATCTTAAATATTGGAATCCAATAGGAGGATCATGGGAAGCAAAGCAGATGTCTGGCAAGGCACGCTGGCCCTGATGGTTTTGAAGACGCTGGAGACCCTGGGCCCGCTGCACGGTTACGGGATCGCTCGCCGCATCGAGCAGACCAGCGGGAATCAGTTGGCCGTCAACTATGGAACCATCTACCCAGCCCTTCTGAAGCTGGAGCAGGAAGGCTACATCGCCTCGGAATGGGGCGTGTCCGACAACCATCGCAAGGCCAAGTACTACAAGCTTACGCGGGCGGGCCGGAAGCAGGCTGGGAAGGAAGCGCGGGAGTGGGAACAGGCCACCGCCATCCTGGCGCGATTCCTCTCGCCCGGCGAGGAGACTTCGTAAGCAGCGCCGGACGCGGCGGTTCGAAACTCGAAACGAGCCGCGCGCCGGCCAATTTCGGATCTTCGATTTCGAACTCTCGGTTCTGACTTTCAGGAGTCCCTATGAAACAACTGCGTGCCTGGTTTCAGCGCTTCGGCGGCCTGTTCGATTCCGAGCGGCGTGACCGCGAGCTCAAGGCCGAGCTTGAAAGCCACCTGCAGATGCACATTGACGACAACTTAAATGCTGGCCTGACCCCGGAAGAGGCGCGCCGGCAGGCATTGATCAAACTCGGCGGCCTCGAGCAGACCAAGGAGAATTATCGGGACCGCCGCGGTCTACCCTTGCTGGAAACGCTGATCCAGGATCTTCGTTACGGTTTGCGGATGCTGCGCAAGAATCCCGGCTTCACGGCGGTGGCGGTTCTCACGCTCGGGCTCGGCATTGGCGCCAACACGGCCATCTTCAGCGTAGTGAACGCGGTGCTGCTGCGGCCGCTCCCCTACCGTGATCCTGGCCGCCTGGTCCTGTTCTGGTTCAATCATGGGTTCTTTGGGCCAGGACCGGGATCGGTTTGTGACCCCGATTACATCCAGTGGAAAAGCCAGAACCAGGTGTTCGACCAGATGGCCGCCTTTCGCGGGCAGACCGCCAACCTGACGGGTGGCGCCAACCCTCAGCGGCTCCTGGGTTCAGTTGTCACGGCCAGCTTCTTTTCGACTCTCGGCGTTCAACCCGCGCTCGGGCGCACCTTCCTGCCCGAAGAGGAGCAGGCAGGGCAGGAGAACGTCGTGCTTCTGAGCCACCAAGTTTGGGAGGGGCGTTTCGGGTCCAATCGCGGCGTCCTGGGGGAGGCGATCACGCTTGACGACAAGCCCTATAAAGTGATCGGTGTGATGCCGGCCGGCTTCCAGTTTCCCAATCAGGCGGACTTCTGGTCGCCGATGGTTCTTTCGGGCGACTGCCACAACGCCACGGACCAGGTGATCGCACACCTCAAGGCCGACGTCACGCCGGCGCGCGCCTGGGGCGATGTGGCTCTCATCGGCCATCGCCTGGATCAGGCGGCGCACCGCGACGAAGACGGCCAGGGGATGGGCCTAACCTTCGTGTTTCTCCAGGATTCGATGGTGGGCAACATTCGCCCGGCCCTGCTGATCCTGCTGGCGGCGGTGGGGCTGGTGCTTCTGATTGCCTGCGCGAACGTCGCGAACCTGTTGATGGCGCGGTCCATGGCGCGGCAGCGCGAGGTCACCATCCGGCGTATCGTGGGCGCCAGCCGCATGCGCATCGTTCGCCAGATGCTGACGGAGAGCGTGTTGCTGGCGATGCTGGGAGGAATCCTGGGGCTGCTGCTGGCCGCGTGGGGGCGAAGCACGCTGGTTTCGCTGATGCCGCCGACTCTCGCCCAGCCCGGCATCGTGAGCCGCATGGCCGCGGTAAATATCGACGCCTGGGTGCTGGGGTTCACGCTGCTGGTCTCAGTGGCCACGGGCATTCTGTTCGGGGTTGCGCCTGCGCTGCAGGCTTCAAAACCGGACTCTTACTCGCCCGTCAAGGAATCCGGCCGTGGCCTTACCGCCGGCACCCGCCTTCGTGGCGTGCGCCGCGCGCTGATCATCGGCGAGTTCGCTCTCACTTTGATTTTGCTCAGTTCCGCAGGGCTTCTCATCCGAAGTTTCGTCCGCCTGACGGCGGTGAAGCCCGGTTTTGACCCGCAGAATGTGCTCACCATGAATCTCACTCTCCCGCCCACCAAGTACCAGACCGAAGCCCAGATGAAAGCCTTTCTGGCCGCTGTGCTGGAAAGGGTCCGGGCCCTGCCCGGAGTGAAAGGCGCCGGCACGGGATTCGGAGTGCCCTTGGGCTCCGGCGGCATCCTGGCCGGCGACTTCGAGATTGAGGGCCAGCTTGTGCCGGCGCACGGGAACTATGCCAGCAAACAGGTGGTGAGCCCAGGATACCTTCAGGCGCTCGGCATTCCCCTGCTCGAAGGGCGTGAGTTCAGCGAAAACGACACCGCCACATCCCGGCCGGTCGCCATCGTCAATCATGATTTCGCCCGGCGTTTCTGGCCGGGCGGGCATGCCGTAGGCCATAGAATCAGGCCATTCGGAAGTTGGTACACCATTGTCGGCGTCGTGGGAGACGTCAGGCAGTGGGGGCTGGCTCAAGACGCTCCGCTGGCTATCGACCTGCCTTACTCCCAGTCACCGCAGCCGTTCTTCTTGAGCGCGGCCACGCTTGTGGTTCGCACGCCCTCCGATCCCCTCGCTATGGCCAACGCCGTGCGGCAGGAAGTGCAAGTTGTTGACCCCGAAATGCCCGTGTTTGACGTGACCTCCATGGAGCAGCTTGTCTACCGGTCGGTGGCCGAGCCGCGCTTCGACACTCTGCTCCTCGGCTCGTTTGCGGCCCTGGCCCTGATTCTTGCCAGCGTGGGGATCTACGGCGTGGTCTCCTATTCCGTCACCCAGCGTACGCACGAGATCGGTATCCGAATGGCGCTCGGCGCCGAACGCATCGATGTACTGAAGCCGGTGGTCTCGGAGGGACTGGGCCTGACGCTGGCGGGCGTCGGCATTGGGTTGATCGGGGCACTGATCCTGACGCGCTTTCTGGCAAACCTGCTCTACGGCGTCCGCCCCACGGACCTTGTGACCTTCGTGGCGGTCTCGATGGTGCTGACGGGCGTGGCCGCGTTCGCGAGCTATGTCCCGGCGCGCCGGGCGACCCGGATCGACCCGATGGTGGCGCTGCGCTACGAGTGAGCCACTGATTTATGGTTTTCTGAAGTTAGGCGGGGCGTCCATTGTTGGAACGCTAATGGGGAACTGCTTGGCGATGGCGGCTGAGATTTCCTGTTGGAAAATGCGGCTTTGAACCCCCGAGCAGACCACGCCCTGATCCTCACAAAAATCCCTGACGGCCTTCTGAGTCTTTGGCCCGTCCTTTCCGTCGGTGGGCCCCGCATCGTAGTCGAGCATTTTGAGATAGAGCTGGACGGTCTTGAGCCCGCCTTCCCGAAGCTGGCTCAGGTAAGAGCGGTACGACCGGTCATAAACGTCCTCCGCAACCGCGGGCGTCACCCTCTCGCCCTGCCAGATGATCACCGGTCCGGAAATTGCCGGGCCAACCTGCGGGCGCGGGGGCGGCCCACTCCCCAACGACAGCAACAACGCCATCGCGCTAAGGATGGTGCCAATGCCCACTTTGTAGTCAAACTCGAACCTTTTTAAGAACGGCCTCAGCTTGGCAAGAAATGGGCTTTTGATCGAGACCTCGAGAGTCTCGAAGATGAGCAGTTCGCGCCGGAACCTCGGGTTCCACAGGGCCGATGCATCGGGAAAGTCGTAGATCGAGTTGCCGGCGAGCAGATGATCGATCAGGGCGGCCTTGATCCGCAAGGAGCCGTCGGGTCCGCGCTCGGTCACCGACGGGTGTTCGGTGCCGGGTTGCTCCTCGGCATCGACAAGCACGTTGAGCAACACGGACAGTTCTGATAGCAGCCGCGACATCGTGGTCACTTCGGCCGCCGTCTTGCGGAAGTCGTGAGCCAGTTCCCAGGGCGTGACGACAGGCCGAAACTGTTTGGCTCGCCCCAGCGTTCGCTTCAACTCCGCCCGAACCGCCTCCAGTGTAGGGGCGAGGGTTTGCGGAGACACCACTTCGAGCGTTCCACCTGCTCCCCCGACCCCCTGCGGACCAACCCCCACCACGACTCCCTGAGGCATCTCGTACCAGGCACGCCGCGGGGCTTCGTGAAGCACGACTGCTTCGTAACCGAGCGGAATGGCTCTCCGTGTTCGACGTTCACGTTGCGGCAATCTCCGCTTTGTGAATCGAGGGTCAGGGCCTGGCAGACGACGGCCCCGAAAATGATGGGAATGGTCGACGCTTAGGCTGATTTGGAACGGAAGCTCGACGAGCACGGTTTCAGAGGGAGTTCGCATGTTCCCTTCCCGATGGACCGATAACATACGCCTAACCGTCTCTCGATACAAGGGACCATATCGCGTGCGACGGCGCTACTCCGCACCCCAGACCCCGCTTCAGCGGGTCGCGGAACTCCGGCCTCTGCCCGAGACGCTCGATCCGCTTGAGCTTTCGCCGGTCATCCAGAGCGAGCGGGAAGGAATCTTCCTGCTCAACACGACGACGGGTTACATTCTTACATTGCAAGACGATTCGACAAAGGTTACATTCTTAAATTGCCTGACAGGAGGGTTCCTCTTTGCTTGGGGACTGGCGTCGACTCTAGCGTGCCCTGCCAGAGCCTAAGCATCGAGGGGCCCATACGTGAATAGAGATCGATTTCGTGCGTAGAGGAACTAAGGGAGGACGGACACCTGTCGGCAACACGAAGACCAAGACAGTACGGTAAGCCAGGTCGCGCCAGGTTTTGAGTTGACCACGATAGTAGGGCTGCCGGGCTACCGCTTGGAATCCCCCGGAATGACTGGTCAAAAATTTCGAGCGGAGAGGTTTCGATATGAACGTGCTGGCCGTTGATGTGGGCGGGACACATGTCAAGATCCTGGCCACCGGGCAAAAGACCCGTCGGGAGTTTACGTCTGGGCCGACGTTGACGGCTAAACAGATGGTCTCTGGGGTCAAGAAGCTTGCCGGGGATTGGAGGTATGACGTGGTCTCGATGGGCTACCCCGGCCCGGTGCTCCGGAACCGGCCAGTTGCAGAACCGCATAACCTGGCGCCCGGGTGGGTCGGGTTTGACTTCGAAAGGGCCTTCGGGCGCCCCGTCAAGGTCATTAATGATGCGGCCATGCAAGCCTTGGGAGGCTATAAGGGCGGAAAGCTGCTTTTTCTAGGCCTGGGAACCGGTCTTGGCTCCGCCATGGTAGTGGACGGCGTCGTGGAGCCCATGGAACTGGGCCACCTTCCATATAAGAAGGGGACGTACGAGGACTACGTAGGCCTGCGAGGACTGGAGAAGTGTGGAAAGAAGAAATGGCGCGTCCATGTCGCGGACGTGGTGGCCCGCCTGATCAGCGCTCTTGAGCCCGACGACGTGGTCATTGGGGGAGGCAACGCCAAGATACTGAAAGATCTGCCTCCTGGTTGCCGGGCGGGCGACAACTCCAATGCTTTCCTAGGAGGATTCCGCCTCTGGAAGGACGATGGTGATCAGCGACCTTCCACTTCGGCAAGAGCAAAGGCTCGTGCTGGATGACCACAAAGAGACGAAGGGAGCGCCAACCTGGCCGCCCCGCTCCAACAGCCACCAAGCGCCGGGGCCTCGAGCTGCTGACCAAAGGAAGGCGGGAACGCTCTCGAAACCATGTAGGCAGATCCGGGATTTACAGTTCTTCGCGGGTGATCCCCAGCGTGGCGCGCGCATGACCGCCTAGACTGTGGGCCTCTTTCTGGACTCCTCAAAGAACCGCATCAACGACGAAACCATCAAGCTTTCTCATCGAACTGGCGGAAGAGTCTGGCCTGCAATCGCGAATCGAACGCCATGTTTCGAGGCGAGAAGATCATCAGGGAGAAGCGAGCGATCCGGCAGGGTTCTGCGCCATCTCAAGCCGTAAGGGGAGCCACCACTTGGAATACGTACTTGCATTGGATCAGGGGACGACAAGCTCCAGAGCGGTTCTTTACGATCGAGACGGCACAATCCGCAGTCTCGCGCAGCGGGAGCTCGAACAGACTTACCCGCGCGCGGGCTGGGTCGAGCATGACCCCGAGGAAATTTGGGCATCGCAGATGAGCGTTGCCGTGGAAGCGCTGGGTCGAGCTGATAGCCGCCCGCGGGACATTGCCGCGCTGGGTATCACGAATCAGCGCGAGACCACGATCGTCTGGGAGCGCAAGACAGGTAAACCCGTATACAACGCGATTGTATGGCAGGACCGCCGCACGGCAGCCATCTGCCAGGAGCTTCGGGAGAAAGGTCTTGAAGAGACCATCCAGCAAAAGACCGGGTTGCTGATCGATGCTTATTTCTCCGCAAGTAAGATCATGTGGATTCTCGAAAATGTGAAAGGCGCGAGAGAGAAGGCAGATGCCGGAGAACTGGCTTTTGGAACCGTTGATAGCTGGCTGATCTGGAACCTGACCAGCGGGAAGCTCCATGCGACTGACGCCAGCAACGCTTCGCGTACCATGCTGTTCAACATCCATGAAGGCAGATGGGACCGAGACCTGTTGCATACCCTGCATATTCCAGATTCTTTGCTTCCCGAGGTGCGCTTTTCCAGTGGGGAATACGCTCGGGTTTCGACGGATCTCGCCCTCGGTGGCGTCCCCATCACAGGGGTGGCCGGAGACCAGCAGGCAGCTTTGTTCGGACAAGCGTGCTTCCGTCCGGGCATGGCCAAATGTACTTACGGCACCGGTGCTTTTCTGTTGC
>DATDGR010000208.1:0-11486 GCA_036521995.1 Terriglobia bacterium
GGCCGCGGCACCCTGCAGGACGGTGCGCTCGAAGGCTCGAATGTGGATATCTCCACGGCGTTCTCCAATCTGATTCTGGCGCAACAAGGCTATGAAGCCAACGCGCGCGCCTTCAACATTGAGAGCGGCATCTTTACGCAAAGCACGATCACACTCGGCATCGGCCAGTAAGCTGACACAGACTGACTGAACTTGCCCTCCCCCAGTTTTTCGAGGGGAGGGCGAGATCCGAGTCGAACGGGCCGCCACCTGGCGCCGCCGGCGTCAAAGCGCCGAGGCGCCAAGCCATCCTGATTCTGCGTATCGCCCAATCCATCCCATTTCCTGTGAACTCCGACCCACCGAGGACTCCGCGCTCCCGGCGGGGACGGCTCGCGCGGTGTAACACTCATCGGTAACGTGTAACGTGTCCAGTGGTCCCGGTTGTCGAACCCACAGACATATCAGCAACTCTCTTTTTTTTGTTACAGATCGTGGCTTTGAACGTCATCAGTTCCCTTTTGCTGGGCCGTTATCCGGCCCATCCCGGCCGTCACCGGATTCGGCCGCCGAATTGGGGCGCAGACATCCGAAGAAGTTGTTTAATATGTTCGAGATCCTGGCTTTGAACGTCGCCCGGATGAATGCGGCCCAGGTAACGTTCCTTTTCCGCGCCAGCGACGCTCGCACCTTCCATCGTCGTCCGTTACCGGGTCTCCAGACTCTCCCGAAAGAGCACCGGACCACCACTTGCACATGCAAGGGCCCCTTCCCGTCCCACCAGCCGAACGCGGGCCCGGCCAGAAGTGACCGACACCTTGAGGGTGACGTTGCCTTGGGGACCCGTCAAGTCAAATCCTGGTCAACGCGTGGTCAACGGAAGTGTACCCGCCCGCGCTGGGCGCTGGAACCAAGCTCGCTGGGGGAGGAAGTGTTGCGCCGGGACCAGCCGTCGTTGCTTCCGATGATTCGCCGGCTCCACGAGCTTCTGCGGATCCCGGCGGACACCCTCATTCGTCCCGGCCCGGTCACACTCGCCAGCGTTCGAAAAGGAAGCGTCGACGCAGAATGGCTCAACACTAACGCAGGTTCCTTGGGTCCCAAAGAACTTCTTAAGCCGAATCGTTTTTACTGAATAGGTCTAGCTGCTGGTTTTTGTAGCAGGTCGTAATCAGCTTCTTCAGTGCCAGCTTTTCAACGGAAATTCCCGAATCACGTCGTGAGGCCGGACATGGCTGGCACTTGGACCTCGTCAAGCATCCCTGCTCCCTGCTTTGGCCGTAGGCATGATGTCCTTTCGTCCGCAGACAGTCTGCGCGAAAGACGACGGGTGGCGCAACAAGTTTTCACGGTACGCGGAAATTGATGTTGCTTATGAGCGTCCGCGTGAGAGTGGTCACCTTGACCTTGCCGGTGGTCGCGCCGCTTGGCACAGTGGTGGTGATTTCGGTGCTTGAGACCACCTTGAACGTGGCCTTCGTGCCATTGAAAGTGACGCTGGTCGAGCCGGTCAGGTTATTTCCGAGAATCTTGACTGCGCTTCCGACAGCGCCCGACGTCGGCAGTGTTTCCACGAACGGGCCAAGCCCAACGGATAGGCTGAAGACGGTGCCGTCGTCATCGGCCGCCATGGAAAGCTGCCCACAGAATTTCCCGTTGGTGCCTTGCACCAGCCCGGCATAAGGGTTGGAGCCGTCAGTTACAGGCCCCTCAAAGCTGTGCAGCGTGGTCAGCGTGCCCCCGAAGGTGATTTCGAAGACCGTGCCACCGCCGTAGGCCCCCCCGCTTGTAAGTTGTCCCGTAGAAGTTTCCGTTGGTGGCTTGAACGAGCCCGGCGTAGGGGGAGCCGCCGTCAGTGCAGCCTGGCTGGGCGCAAAAGCTGTAAAGCGTGGTCAGCACGCCCTTGGGAGTGATTTCGAAGACCGTGCCACCGCCGTAGGCCCCGTAAAACTCATTTGTCCCATAGAAGTTTCCGTTCGTAGCTTGCACCAGCCCGTCGATAGGGTAAGCGCCGTCAGTGCAGTAAGGGGGACCTTGAGAGCAAAAGCTGTAAAGGGCGGTTAACTTGCCCGCCGGCGTGATTTCAAAGAGCGTGCCAAAGCCGTAGACCCCGCCCTCCTCGGTCGTCCCATAGAAGTTTCCGTCGAAGCCCTGGACGAGAGATCCTCGGGGGCTGGCACCGTCGGTCAGGTCGAAACTTAGCAGAGTGCTGGCGGTTAGTGCGGGCAAGCGGATCGCCACCGCATGAAAGGCGAACACTAGAAAGATTATCCTCCACCCGGTCAGCTTTCTCATGCCGCCCCTCCTTGTCGGTTTCGCTCGCACCCAGGCGAATTTATTGATAGGCTTATCTGCCCGCTGTATGTAAACCATGCGCCGCGCCCGGTATCTGCTCTGGATTCTTCAGAAACCAGATCGTCTTCACCCGGCGTTGCAGCAGGCAGTAGAGCAGCCCTGTTCCCAAGGGCTGCGGCTTTCGGTCGGGCGACCCAAGAACCGCGGACCTTGCAAACCACGTGCGCGCTACGCCTCGCTGCGACCTAAGCCGTGACGTGGACGCCAATCATTGCGGATCGCTGTAGACAAAAACGCCGCCCATGCGCACGTGAACGGCCACGTCCTGCTTACCGCCCGAGTTCCAGAAAGAGATCTGCTGGTGGAACCCGACGCCGTCCTGCGGCATGCCGTGCAAATCGCTCTGGACGTAGCCGAGTAAGGTGCGGGCGTAAAGAGAGCGCAGCCCCCAGACGGAAGGAACGTCAATCTCAACGTCGCCATAGTTCACGCGCAGCTTTTCGCGACCGGTGACGCCCGCCACGCGTACGTCGCCGTCGACACACTGCAGCACCAGGTCGGCGTCGTATGGCATCCTGATCTCGAAGTTCACCGTGAGCTTGGATTCTCCGCGAAACGGCCGCCAGAAACGCCGGGGAGGATAATCGGTGTGGAGGCGTACCTGCTTATCCTGGCCGTCGAGCACCACTCGGATGCGGCCAAACATCGGATTGGCCGCGGCTTGATTGCCCGCCCGCACCACCTTTTCCGCGTCGATCTGAACGTGGGGATCATCCCAGCCGGAAACGTGAATGTCACCCACGCGGCTATCAATGATGAAAGTTCCCCCGGAGAAGAGCCGGGCGGAGTAGTGCGAATTCTGGCTGAATTCATCGGCGCGCAGCATGCCGACGGAGAGGAAAAGAAAGAGTGGAATGACCCAAACTAGCCCAGCGCCTTGCCCCTTAGATCCCGGACCTGGGCGCGGTCCGTTAGCCCCGCTGGGTGCATCGCGATGCCTCCCTGCAAGAGGGCGCCGGCGCGAGCCCCGGGCAAAGGGCTGTCTTCGGGATGCGCGTGCGGTGCTCAACTGAGCCACGTTGCGTGACCGCCCCAGAACGGAAGTCCAGGCGGGGTCTCTCGAGCGACGACTCCTGACCCCGGCTCAGTTCATCCTACTCTGCCAGCCGGAAGGAGACAACCGCAATCGTGGCCGGGCCGTGCGCTCAGCCCAGGACGGTCAATTCGCGGTTCGCCGTGACTTGAGCTCGGAGAGCAGCTTCTCGATCTGATCCTCGTGGTCCAGCTGGCGCAGGCGGTCCTCCAGGTTGTCGGAGGCGATCTCGACGGCGGCTTCGCTCGCGGCCTGGCCTTGCATCACCTTGTGCTTCAAGCGATCGAAGGCCGCCAGCTTCGACTGGTCGCCCATGGTGATCTGGGCCTGGCTGGCCTTGAGCGACGCACGCGAGCGGCGGTGCTGGGCGATCAGCAGATCGCTTTTGGCCCGGGCCTCAGCGAGCTTCTGCTCCAGCTTGCCGAGGGCGGACTTCAGGCTTTCCACCTGCACCTTCTGGTCCGCCACCTGCTCCTTGAAGCTCTCCGTCATCCGCGTGTAGCCTTGATGACGCTCGAGCGCGACCCGCGCCAGGTCGTCCTGGCCTTTGTCCACCGCCAGCTCCGCCTTGCGCATCCACTCCACGGTCTTCTCCTCGTTCTCCTGTTGTTTTTTCTCCAGCATGTGCTGGTCAGCAATGGACACCGCTACCTGCGTCTTCACTTGGATAAGCTGGTTTTCCATGTCGAGGATCAACTGCTTCATCATCTTTTCGGGATCCTCGGCCTTGTCGATCAAGTCGTTGAGATTGGCCCGGACCAGCGTCCGGACTCGTTCCATGAGTGCCATCGGAATTCTCCTTTCCTCACCTCGAAACTCGAAACACGAAAATCCAAAGCCCCCATCAGATCGCAGGTCGCCTCCGGGCCGGCTTCGTCCCGAATTTCGGCTCTGCCGACCCTCGATGCGTCAGCCCTGCTTCTCCTGCTTCTCCGTCTTGTCGCCGATCCGGCGCACCTTCGACAGCAAGTCGGACAGGTTCATGCCCGAGAGAGCCTCGAAGAGCGCCGGTACCTGCGCCGCCATCTTGGTCATGTCGCCAGTGATCTTATTCATGCCCGAAGCGTCACCGTTCCCCGTAGACACGATGGTGATCTTGTCCACGTTGGCGAGCGGCGCCGCCATCGCCCTCACTACGTCCGGCAGGCTGGAGATCAGCTTGTCCACCACCGCTGCCTGGTTGTACTCCTGATAGGCCTCGGCCTTCACGTTCATCGCCCGGGCTTCGGCGTCACCCTTCTTGAAGATGATCTCGGCTTCAGCTTCGCCCTGTGCGCGAATAGCCGACGCGTGCCCTTCAGCTTCCACAGTCAAACGGCTCTTCTCCGCATTAGCCAGGGTTTCGATGCGCTGCCGCTCGACCTCGGCCTGCTTGAGGATGGTGGCAATCAATTCCTTTTCGCGGCGCGAGATCTCCGCCTCCTGGACTTTGATCTGAGCCTCCTTCTCGGCCTGTTGCACCCGCACGGCCTCGGCCACCACCTGCTGCTGCATGATATTGGTCTCGATCTCGTAGGCCTTGTCCGCCATGGCCTGCTGCTTCTTGGTGACTTCGAGATATTGCGCTTTCTTAACGTCAAGGTCGCGCTGCGATTCGGCCTGTTTGGCCAGCGAAAGCGTTTCGGCCAGCACTCGATCCTGGTCGGCAAGCGCCTTGGCGGTGGCGGCATCACGCTGGGCTTGGGCGCGCCTGATGAGGGTGTCGCGGTCGGCCTCAGCCGCGGCCACGTCCGCGTCCCGCTTGATGCGAGCCACATCCGGCTTGCCCATGTTGGCGATGTACTCGTTCTTGTCGCGGACTTCCTTGATGGTGAACGAAATCACCTCCAGCCCCATCTTGTTCATGTCGTCCGCGCAGGTGGAGCGCATGCGGTCGGACACCATCTCCGGCTCTTTCACAATTTGCTCCACCGTCAGTTGGCCGATAATCCCGCGCAAGTGGCCTTCCATGACCAGACGAATCAGGCCCTCGCGCTCCGGGGGCGTCTTGGTGAGAAACTGCTCGGAAGCGGTTTGGATCGACTCCGGATCCGATTTGACCTTGATCTGGGCCACCGCTTCCACCGTCACTGCCACGCCCTGCTTGGTGTAAAGATCCTGCTGCGGCGCCACATCGAAAGACATGAGCTCGAGCGAAAGCTCGCGACAGTTCTGCACCATGGGGAAAATAAACGCTCCCCCGCCCTTCACAATCCGCGTTCCGCCGAACCCATAGACCACCAGGGCCTGGTGCGGCCCTACCTTGCGATACAGGCTGGCGAGGTACGTCATCAAGATGATCACTCCCAGGATCCCGAGTCCTATCACCACCCACAGCGCCTGAGTGTTCATGACAGCCCCTCCTCTTTCAGCGCGCGTTAACTGCGCTCCTTCATCCCAAAGCCGCGCGGAGGCATAAATCCCCGACCACCAGGATCAGCACTGCCACCGCGATCATCGCCAGTCCTACCCAGAACCAGATGTCCCGCAGCATAGTGTTCCCTCACGCTCAAAGGGTGTTACTTCGTCAGATCGTCCCAACGCCGAACGTAGGCGATACCACGCTCGTAACGCGTGATCACCACTTCCGTGTCCCGCGCCATGGCGCTGCCGTCTTCGCTGCGCGCACCTGAAGCCTTCCGCGTGCCCGCCTGCGAAAAAACGACTTCTCCCGTGCCCCCCTGGCGAATGGGACTGCTGATCCGGCCGAGCGTCCCTACCAGATCGAAGTCAGCCGGATCGAGATAGGTCTCGTGCGCCAGCAGCACCTTGGCCAAAAACCAGAAGATGAGTGCGGCCCCTACTAGTCCGCTGGCGGTCGCGAGCAATAGGCCGAGCAAAAACCAGACGCTGGAATACTGCGCCAGCAGGTAGCCCGTCCCTCCGAACCAGGTGAGAAAGGCCATGAGAGAGAAGAAGTTGAAAAACGGAACCTGAGTGCTGGCCAAGCCGGCGTGATGCATCCCGCCGCGGCCTGAGTGGGGCCAGTGCCAGTGCAGGTGCAAGTGGCCATGCCAGCCAGCATGACCACCCAGGCGGCCAGCCCCGCCGAGGAGCGAAAGCGCGATAAAGGTGAAACCCACTACAAAACAGATGAGGTAAAAGGTGGCCCAAGTCATGGACGTGACCTCCGCGGGCGGTCCTCGGGGCGGCTCCCCGCTCTGGCGGGCTCCCCGGCCGCCTTTTTCCCGTGGCCGGGCTGGCGGTCGGGCGCCAGCACTTCGAGCAACCGTTCCACCAGGCCCGGAGCTTCCAGAATGGCGCTCATCAACACCAGGCAGCGCCTTGTATCGTCACGCCGTGCGAGCTTCAGCAGCGCCTGGCTCACGTCCGGGTCGCGACTGAAACGCTCGGCGCCGTCGATCAGCCAAAGGTCCAGCCGGTCTTCACTGGCCGGCAGGTGCGAGGTGAGTTCGGTGTGATAACCCTCCGGATCATCGACCAGGTACCCAGGGTGCACCTTGAAAAAGCGAGCCAGCAGCATGCGAGTGGAATTTGTCAAGTGCGGCCGCACCCCGTTCTCGATCTGCGAAAGGTAAGACTGGCTGATGGCCTGGCCGCGCTGCTTCCGCATCGCCCGCACCACCTCGAGCTGCGTCATTTCGCGGTCGAGACCACGTACCGTCCCTTCCACGGAGCGCAGGTAGCGGATTTTTTCGCCCAATTTCATGTTCAATCACAAATAGCAATACAAGTATTGCGATCTGCGATTCAGATGTCAAGCAAAATATTTGGCTTGTTTTGTGGGACTTAGCGAAGGCTTGGAGGGAGTCGGGCGGCGGGCGAGCGGTTTGTACTGCGATCAGCTTGTGATTTCGCGGTCAGATCAACTTCAGTTCCTTCGCCACCCCACCCATAATCTCGAGGGCTCTGGAGAGTTCTGCTTCCGTGTGAGTGGCCGTCACGATGGTGCGGATTCGCGCCTTGCCCTTGGCCACTGTGGGGTAACCGATGCCCATGGCGAAGACGCCATTCTGGAAGAGCTGTCGCGAGAACTCGTGCGCCAGCGCCGCCTCACCCACCATCACCGGGGTGATGGGTGTCTCACTCTGGCCGGTGTCGAATCCGAGCTTCTGAAGCCCCGCCTTGAAGAAGCGCGTGTTGGCCCAAAGCCGATCCACTAACTGGGGTTGCTCCTCCAGCACCTCAAGGGCCGCGATGCAGGTCGCGGCCACCGAAGGCGGGTGTGAGGTGGAGAACAGAAACGGCCGCGCCCGGTGATACAGGAAATCGATGACGTCGGTCGTGCTGCACACGTAGCCGCCGAGCGCGCCGATGGCCTTGGAAAGAGTTCCCACTTGAATATCGACCCGGCCGTGCAGATTGAAGTGATCCACCGTCCCGCGGCCGTTGCGCCCGAGGACACCGGAAGCGTGGGCGTCGTCGATCATCATGATGCTGCCGTATTTTTCAGCCAGCTCCACCAGTTGCGGCAGGGGCGCGATATCACCGTCCATGGAGAAGACGCCGTCCGTGATCAGAAGCTTGCGGCCTTTGCGGCTCTCGAGATCTTTGAGGATCTGTTCGCAGGCCTCGAGGTCTTTGTGCGGGAACACTCTGATCTCAGCCCGCGACAGCCGGCAACCATCGATGATGGAGGCGTGATTGAGCGCGTCGGAAATGATCACGTCTTCCTTGCCCAGAATGGCGGCGACGGTGCCAGCGTTAGCCGCGAACCCGGACTGGAACACCACCGACGCCTCAACGTGCTTGAACCGTGCGATCTTCTCTTCGAGAGCCATATGCAGCGTCATGGTGCCGGCGATGGTTCGCACCGCTCCGGAGCCTACGCCGTACTTCTCAATGGCCTCGATGGCCCGCTGCTCGAGCTTCGGATGTGTAGTGAGACCGAGGTAATTGTTGGACGAGAGGTTGATCACCTCTCGGCCGTCAAAGCGGCTCACCGGCAATTGCTTAGTCTCGAGGATTCGCAGCTTCAGATAAAGCTTCTGCTCGCGGAGGCTATTGAGCTCGTCGGTCAGGTATTGCAGTTGGGCTCTCGGCATAGCGGTCACCCAGACAGCAGCGTGGGAGTGTCGCAGGGCGTCAGCATCGCTGGCCAGAATGCTCTCGGGCCTTTGGGGTCAGCTCAACGGACGAAAACGCCAAACGGAAAGCGGAAAATTTAGGGACCGGCGGCCTGAACCGGGGCCGATCATTGCACCCGTCGGCGTATCTTCTCCAGACCTTCGCGGGCGAGTGCGTAATCGGGGCTCAACTTTAAGGCCTGGTCGAAGTGGTAGCGCGCCTTCACGTACATCTCTTTGGCCATGTAAACCCGGCCCAGATTGTAATGGGGGTAATGGTAGGATTCGTAGCGGCGCGACTGCAAGGCGCGTTCGAGCCACGGTAGGGCCGCATCGAACTCTCCCTGTTCCAGCAGATAAGCCCCGATATCGTTGTAAGGATTGCCAAACTCCGGGTCTACCTGGATCGCCTTCTTGCATTCAGCGATGGCTTCCTCGATTTTGCCCTGAAAATGATAAGTCCAGCCGAGGAAGGTATAGGCCTCAGCAGTTGGATGGAGGTCGAGCGAGCGCCGGTAGAGCTCGACGGCCATGTCGAAGTCGCCGCCCATCTGGTATTGATAAGCTTCCTTCAACAGATCCCATGCCGCCTGGACGCTTTCGCCCGTCATGCTTCTCCCCTTAGAATTTCAGGCCCGTCTTACGTTCGCATGAGCCCGCATCGCTTGTCAATTCTACCAACTTCCGTATAACCCAAGGTTGTAACACGCCGGGCTCAGGCGGCCCGCGCCAACTCAGACTCCGAAACCACCGGCGGCCAAACTCCCGCCTTCGCCAGCACCCAATAGACCAGGAATCCAGCCACGAAGGAGAAGAGCGGAGCTGGACGGTCGGCCTGGACCCAGGCGGACGGTACTCCCGGAATCTGAGGCAGCACGCCCACCGCGAAACCGAGCGCCCAGGCGATATACCCCGCCCAGTTGATTCCTTTGCGCGGACCGGACCACTTGCGCCCGGCCAGCAGATAGTCCGCCGCCATAGCGCCGCAGATTGGGCCGAACGATGCCCCCACAATCGTGAAGAAGCCGATCAGATTCTGGGCCACACCGGTTACGGCCAGCAGCATTCCGACCGTGACGGCAGCCACCGTGGAAAGGCTGCGCGGAATCTTCGGCAGCATGGTGGCGAAACTGTTGGAGGCGATGAAGGTGCAGAAACAGGTCGGGGCCACGGAAGCCGCGGCGAATAGAAAGAAGACCGCCGACGCCAGCGCGCCCACCTGCGAGACGGCGGCCGAGAAGTCGAGATTGGCGGCCGTAAAGGGTGCTGACGTCAGGCCAATGTGGCCGGCGACCGAGAGCACGGGCAGTCCTCCGGCCACCACGATCGCCAGTGCGATGCCCACCAGGCCGCCCAGCGCCACGTCGCGGCGATCGCGGTTGTTCAGCCCGAAATCCGCTCCGGCGGCGCCTGCGGTGGCGAAGAACCCGATCACGATGACGAGCATGGTCAGAAAGCCTCCGGCCTCGTCGGTGGCCGGCGCCTGATAGCTGTGAAGCCCGCCGAAATTAGCGGCAAAGACAATCACAATCATGGCTAAGGGAACCCAGTTCAACACCTGCGCTACGCGCGCCACGTAGGAAATCCCCTTGATGGCCACAAACGCCAGCAAGTACGCCCAGATCACCGCAATCACGATGAACAGCACCCTCGATTCCGAGTGCAGCCCCTTCAGGATGTAATCGGTCGCGAAGTAGGTGGCCACCGCGAACCAGCCGATCTGTAACACCCCCATCAGCAGGCCTGGCATCAGGTAGCCGCCCGTGGTTCCGAAGGTCGACGTGCCCACGATGTAAAGCGTTCGGCCTGTCTGCATTCCCAGCATGGCCGGCGCGTAGTAGTACAATCCGAAGCAGATGAGCCCGGCCACCACCAAACCTAGCAAACAGGTCACGAGCGAAGCCTTGGTAAGAGTCTGCTGGGCCAGCGTGAGATAAAACGGGAACCAAAGGAAGATCCCGAAGTACGACGGAGCCGTATTCTTGTACCACGGCGCCCGCGCGCTGGCAGGATTCGGGACGGAAGCTTTCAGATAGTCCGGCAGCGACTGAGCCATTCGGAGTCCTCCTTGGAGCAGTGACCGTGACCGGTGACGAGCGACAAGCGGTATTCGCCAGCCCGCTCTCGGCTGCCCAGCATATTCGCGCCCTTCGTCGATTGCAAGAGCTGATTTAAGGTAGGAACGGCGTGATCAAGATTCGCAAGCGAGCTGGCTCGACTCGTCGTGCCCGTTATGGCGATCTCTCAACAACGCCAAAGTACACGTAAGAAACAAGAGCGGGCCAGCCTCGGTCAGCGCTCTCCTGACCGTAGCTTGGCTACAACCATCAACAAATAGCCCACGGTCGGGAAAGCACCAACCATGGAATGAAGATACCGGCGGGTGGCGACCGGCTAACGGCAGGCTGCGACCTCCACGAGTGACTGGACGGAACCTGGGATACAATAGCCGTGAGGTAGGCGATTCGCTCGGAGGATAAGGAGATCCAACCTTGCCTAACCCTGGTGGCAGACCGGTACCGGTCGCCGAGTACGCTCACGCCGAGCACTCGCCGATCTCTCACCTGGCTCATGATTGGGAATTGTACTCCGCCACTCTCCTGAGCCCGGCTGAGGAGCGCAGCATGGTGCGCGAGCCCGCCCAGGCGGTGCCGGAGACGGCTGCCAAGCGGATCGGGCGACTGCGGGTTTTGCTGGTGCCCTATATCTCCTGCACCCCAGAAGGCGACCTGGTGAACTTCTCGAAGCCGGCGAGCGGCGAGACGCATACCTCCGTCTGGGTGGATGCGGAGGGCATCACTCAGGTGTTGCTGGCGTGCCGCGAGATGGACGCCCACGATACCGGTTTCGAGCTACTCGCCTGCGCGGCGGAGCTGCTCCGGCCCCGGCTCAGCTCCGGGGAGATGGAGGATTTTGAGCGCCTGCTGGAGGAGGAGCTGCGCCAGGGGGTTACGGGCGAGATCGACGAAGAGGCGGAGCGGGCCAAGAAGGCGCTGGGGGGACGGCGCGGTCTGCGGCGGCGCGCGGCAGACGAGTTTGAGAAGTATCGCGACGTCGCTTGGGTGGGGACGGCGGCTGAGTACATGCACGGCCTGTGGCACGACGTTCAGATT
>DATDGR010000209.1:0-11368 GCA_036521995.1 Terriglobia bacterium
GGGCTCAAACTTGTGGTTCCACGCCAGGACTGAGCCTAGAAAGAGAGACCATGAACAAGAGTTCTTGCAGTGTACTGATGTCGATTGCCGTTGTTGTGGCCGCCGCTGGTTCCGTATATGGCCAGGCGAGCCGGTTGTCACTGAGGCCAAAATTCGGTGGTTGATACCGAGCACTGAGCCTTGTAAGGGAGCCCATGTACAAGAATTGGTCTAAGGCATTGAAGCTGATTGCAATCCTTCTTGCTCTTTCCAGTCTGGCGGTCGGCCAGACGGCAACGCTGTCGCCCGATCTGGCAAGCGTCGCCTCCTCCTCCAGCCCCAACGTCATCGTGAGGTTCAAGAACACTCCGACCGCCGCGGACTTTCAGAGAATCCTCGCCCTCAGCCAGGGCGGCGTCTTGCGGAAGAAGTTCCACTCCGTGAAGGGAGGAGCCTATACCGTGCCTGCGGCCGCCCTGGCCCTGATCGCAGCCGATTCAGGTGTGGCGTATGTCTCCCGTGACCGCGAGGTGCGCGGCAAGCTCGATCTGACCGCCGCCGCCATCAACGCCAGTGCCGCCTGGACCGCAGGGTGGGACGGCTCAGGCATTGGTGTGGCCGTGATCGACAGCGGTGTGGTCGCGAGTCCCGACCTGTTCGGCCCCACCGGCAACTTTCGCGTGATCGACGCCATGGATTTCACTGGCGGAGGGCCTCTCGACCAATATGGCCATGGCACGCACGTCTCCGGCATCATCGCCGCCAGCGGCGTAGGGTCAACATGCTCCACTTGTACCCGAACCTTCCGCGGTATAGCGCCAAACGCGAATCTTATCGACCTGCGTGTGCTCGACCAGAATGGCGAGAGCGAGGACAGCACCGTGATTCAGGCCATCGACGCCGCCATCGCGCTCCAGGCTCAAGACAACATCCAGGTGATCAACCTATCGCTCGGGCGACCGGTCTTTGAAAGCTACACTCAGGACCCGTTATGTCAGGCCGTAGAAGCCGCGTGGCAAGCGGGCATCGTAGTGGTGGTTGCCGCCGGCAACGACGGCCGCGACGATTCTTTCAATAGCAACGGTTACGGCACCATCGGATCGCCCGGCAACGATCCTTACGTGATCACCGTGGGTGCCATGAAGACCGAAGGCACTCCGCAACGGTCCGATGACCTGATCGCCAGCTACAGCTCGAAGGGACCAACGGCGGTCGATCAGATTATTAAGCCCGATATCGTCGCGCCCGGTAATCTCGTGGTGTCGCTCCTCGCGCAAGGAACCACCCTGCCCACCCTATATCCGACCTCATTCCTCTCTCTTACTACCTGCAGACCTCGTCGACAGCCCTTTCGACCAGCTTTTTCTCGCTGAGTGGAACCAGTATGGCCACGCCAGCCGTCAGCGGAGCCGTGGCCGATCTGCTCGAGGCCGAACCCGGACTGACACCCGACCAGGTTAAGGCGAAGCTGATGAAGACCGCGTACAAGGTCTTTCCGGCCAGCAGCAGCGTCTTCGATCCAGTGACGGGAAACACTTACGTAGATCAGTACGATGCCTTTACCATCGGCGCAGGGCATCTTGACCTCCAGGCTGCGTTGGCCGACACGACTCTGCCCAGTGGTCCGGCTCTCTCGCCTGTAGCCACTTGGGATCCCGTATCCGGGAATGCCTACGTGACACCCGCTCCGTCGACCGTGTGGAATTCCACGCCCGACTATTCCTTGCAGTCCGTGTGGGGGAACGCTGTGCTTTCTGACGGCACCATTGCCCTCTGGGGCAGCCAGACCGCTCCTTGGGGAGTACCACTCAGCGCCTCGCAGTCGGTGTGGGGAGACCAATCGGTTTGGGGTAACCAGTCCGTTTGGGGAAATCAATCGGTCTGGAGTAACCAATCAGTTTGGAGTAACCAATCCGTTTGGAGCAACCAGTCCGTTTGGAGCAACCAGTCCGTTTGGGGAGACAGCATCTTGGTGAACGGCGAACAGTAACCCACACCGCTCTCAATCGAGGCTCGCACCGCGCTCGCGGTGCGAGCCTCGGCCCTGTCTTTGCGAAACCGATCCCCTTGATCTCGAAGACGGCTGCTTCGGCACGAGCATTATCCGCTCACCCATCAATCATTTCTGTCAGCCCTGAGCACGCCAGAGCCGGCTTCCAGTGGGCTCGCAACCGCCCCTCCGCTGGTGCCTGGCGGACTTTCTTCGGGCGCCTGCAAACGAAAATGCGACTGGGAGCGTCTAAGCCTCTTAGTCGCCGGCGCCTGCGGGCGCGTGAACCTGCCGGAGCCGGGGGAAAATAATAGGGAAACTTCCGGGCGCACATCGTCGTATTAGTAGATGAAAGATGAAAGGAGGCCATCATGCTACTTCGGCTTAATCATTCACCGACGATCGACAATCTGCGCAATTATCCCCGTGAAATCGTCGAGCAACTCAGGTCCGTGTTGACGAATGGCGCTCGCGCGAACGCAGACCCTCGCCGCAAAGCCTTCTACGACGTCACCGACGGTGAACGCGTCTTCTTCATCCATATCTCACCCGTAAGCGGCAACGTGTGGCTGCTGGCGAGCTGGCTGGCCGAACCGGCGGACCAACTGGCTGCTCCGCTTTCCGCGCGTGCGGCCACCGCAGCCAACTTTGCAGTTTGTGCCCACTTCTGTTGATCCCCTCGGCCTCGAAGCCTTCCACCCTCTTCCGGTGCAAAACGGACCGATCCGTTTTCCTTGAGAAGGGTCAGGGCGGCCGGTGTTGACCTGTGCGTTGCCACGTCTCTTTTGGACGTCCTGCTGAGGCTCGCTCTTGAACCGAACGCGGGCGGCCTGAGGGCGCTGCCTTTCGGGCCAGGCTGACCCCACCCCTCCCCCACTTGGCCCCCCTTGGCCCCCCTTGGCTCATCCGGCTCAGAGACCGGCGTCCCAACGCGAAAACTCTTGAAGGCGGCTCTACGGGAGGGGGGAGACGGCGCCTCGGGCGCCCTGAGTTCCTGACCTGGAGATGACCAAACAGAGCTAACTCTATCATTTTCTATAACATCGTGGGACATTCCCACCCGGTCAAGTGATAAGCGGCTTTGTTTTCAACGACATCGTGGGATATACAGCAAGTCGGATTTTAAGTATATTTGTTTTCAATAAGATCGTGGGATATGCCGAAATTTTTGGGCCTCGGGGCCTTCCACGACCGCCCAAGCCCTGCCTCCCCCGGCCTTGCCGGTACTCTCCGCAACCCAGCTTTCAGTCCCAAAGGGCTACTCGCCACAGGGTTGAAGCTGACTCCTCTAGCGCGTGCCGGAGACCGAGGGCCCACCCTTCGCCGTGACCCGGCGCGCGTAGCTGAGGATGATCAATATTACTCATGTGCCATCAACCATATCACACTCTTTCGGCTTGTCAAGCGGAATGTATGCTTCCGGGCCGGGTCCCCACTGCGGGTGGCGCATACATGCCCGTCGTTTGGCATGTGTGCGGTTATTCGCGTCGTTCGCAGACATCACAAGACGATGTCTGCGCCACCCGGCGAGCAAATGGAAATGCCGCAGGGCTTGAGAAACGAGCCCCGCGCTACGCAGATCTCGCGGAGTTTTGTTATCTTCACTCGTGCCTCAACGCCACCATGGGATCGACCCGGGTTGCCCGTCGCGCTGGGACGTAGCTGGCGAGAATTGACACCGCGACCAGTACGATCGAGACCAGCCCGAAGGTGGTGGGATCGGTTGGCCGGATGCCGTAGAGGAATCCGGTGAGGAACCGGGTCAGAGCCCAGGCGCCCGCGATTCCAAAGACGACGCCTGCCACCGTCAGCCGCAGGCCTTGCCGCACGATCAGGCCCAGCACACTGCGCCGCTCCGCTCCAAGCGCCATGCGGATACCGATCTCGTGGGTGCGCTCGGTCACCGAATAAGCCATCACGCCGTAAATGCCCACCGTCGCCAGCGCCAGCGCGATGCCGGCGAAGATGCCAAGCAGCAGCACGTTGAATCGGCGGGGCGCCAGCGAATCCGAAAGAGTCTGCTCGAGGGTGGACACGTGAAAGATGGGCTGGTCAGGATCGATGGCCAGCACCTGCGCGCGCACAGCCGACGCCAGGCTCGCCGGGTCCGAGGCGGTGCGCACCGCGACTTGCAGGGAGGTATCGGACCTAAACCCACCGATGTTGTTGGTTGTGACCGGCTGAAGGTAGGGCACGTAAATCTCCGACTCGACATCCTGACTCAGCCCTTCATGACGCGTGTTGCCCACCACCCCGATCACCGTCAGGGGGGCGCCCATGAGCGGTAACTGCTTGCCGATCGGATCCTCTCCGGGCCAGAGGTGACGGGCCAACGACTCATTCACCACCGCCACCTTTTGCGCCTGCTCGTCGTCGTGGTCCGTGAACGTGCGCCCTTTCAGGACTGGGATTCGGAGGGTGTAAAAGTATCCCGGGCTGACCGTGAGGCGCGACATCATTACCGGCGTCGGATTGGTGAGGACCGCTCGCGGCATGATCCGTTGAAGATCGATCATCAGGCGGACGCGATAGGGACTCAGCGGCAGAGAATCGGAGAGGCCGGCGGACCGCACGCCCGGCAACGTCTCGACGCGGCGCAGGACGTCCGAGAAGAAGGCGGTCTTCTGCTGATCGGTTGGATAGCGCGAGTCGCTGAGGCTAAGGTTCATGGTGAGCACGTGCTCGGGCGCGAAGCCGGGATCGACCGAGAGCACGCCGTAGAAGCTCTTGATCAGCAATCCGGCGCCGATCAACAGCACCAGCGCCAGTGAGATCTCCGCCACGGCCAGAGCCGACCGCAGCCAGCCACGACCGAGTCCGGCGCTCGCAACCGGCGCCGCCTCCTTCAGGCTCTCGGCGAGGTCCGAACGAGTGACCGCGATGGCGGGCGCCAGACCAAACAAAAAGCCCGTCAGCACGGACACCGCCAGCACAAAGAGAAGCACGGTCCCATCGACGTGAGGATGCGTAACGCTGAGAATGCCGCCTCCGATATCCGACGGGATGAAGCGTGTCATGACGGCGACGCCCCAGGCCGCCAGCAGCAATCCCGCAGCGCCTCCTACCAACGCCAGAATCACACTCTCGGCAAGCAGTTGGCGGACAAGCCGCCAGCGTCCCGCTCCCAGCACGGCGCGCACCGCGACCTCGCGCGACCGCGCGGAAGCCCGCGTGAGCATCAGGTTGGCCACGTTGGCGCAGGCGATCAGGAGCACCAGTCCGACCACGCCCAATAGAGTCAGCATGGCCGGACGCAGGTTCCCTGCCAGGTGTTCCGCGAGAGGAACAATCCTAAGTTCGCTCGGCGGAGGTCCTTTAGGGCCCCGTGTCATTCGTACATTTTGTCCGGGGCCAGGCGCAGCGGGCGCCGGTGCGCCACCGCGCTGAACCTGATTCGGCGGTGCGGCCTCAGCAGGGCCCGGCCCAGCTGCGGGCCCTGCCGGGGACTGGCCTGCAGGTCCAGCGCCGCCCGGCGGCAGCATGATGTGATTCTCGCCGCCGGGTGATTCAGGCGGCGGACCTGAGGTGGCGATCCGGAACGTGGAACCCACCGAGGGACCGGGCCCAGGACCGCTTTCGGGCCTGTCCGGACCGCCCTTCGGCATCGGCGCGTTCGCGCTCGAAGCCTCGGCACGCTTGCGGATGTCGTCGAGATCGCCTCGGGCCGCTGTCAGGGACGCGCCAGGCTTCAAGCGTCCGATGATCCGCACCAGTCTTTGCATCCCGGTGCGGAGCCGCTCTTGAGCCTCGTTCAGCGCCAGCGGAGCCAGCAGTTGAGCCTCGGAATCCCCGGGGAAGCGAAAGCTTGCAGGCATCACACCCACCACCGTGTAGGGCGCTCGGTCCAGGTTGATCGTCTGCCCGAGCACGTGCGGATCTGAGCCGAAGTACTGCTGCCAGAACGGGTGCATCAGCACCACGACATGGGGCCCGTTCGGCCGGTCCTCTTCCGGCGTGAATCCGCGGCCCACTTGCGGCTCCACGCCGAGCGTATCGAACAGACTGGCCGTTATGTAGGCGCCATGGACGCGCTCCGGCGTGCCGCGGCCCGTTAAATTGAAGTCGGCAGATTCGTCATAGGCGGCGATCTCGTCCAAAGTTCGATTCTGATCCTTCCAGTCGACGTAATCTCCGCCGCTGGCAAGCTCGGCTTTAAGGGCGGGGATGACCTCAGCGACCCACACCAGCCGGTCGCTGTGCGGGTAGGGCAGCGGCCGCAACAACACGGCGTTCACCACACTGAAAATGGCCGTGTTGGCGCCGATCCCGAGCGCCAGGGTCACTACTGCCACCACCGTGAATCCCGGCGTTCGCGCCAGCATCCGAAGGCCAAACCGCAGGTCCTTCAGCAGGGTCTCAAGAAAGACCCCCGTTCGCACTTCGCGCACCTGTTCTTTCACCTGATCAAGGCCGCCCAACTCCATCATCGCCTCCCGCCGAGCCGTTTCCGGGCTCGAACCCGTTCTCATCTTCTCGTCCGCCAGCATCTCGACATACGCCTGCACCTCGAAGTCGAGCTCTTGTTCGAGGCGGGACTTGCGGAAGAGATTCCGCCAGAGGCTCGATATGCGAGGCGCCAAGGGCATCGATCTGCCTTCTGCGGGGCGAGGACTCAACACCCCATCCAATCACCGTTTCATCCGATACTCAATCTTCTTCACTCCTGCCGCAACGCCTGCATCGGATCGACTCGGGACGCCCTGCGGGCCGGGAAGTAGCACGAAGCGAGCGCTACCAGGATCACCGTCAGGGGCGTGCCGGCGAGGATCCATCCGCTGCGAACGTGGAAACCCTCGAAACTTGCCTCCACCAGCCGCGGCATACCCAGCGAGATTAGAAACCCGATTCCCACGCCTGCCAAAACCAGCGACATCGAATTGCGCATCACCAGTGCCAGGACCTCGCGACGGCGGGCACCTAGGGCTATGCGTATGCCGATTTCATGCGTGCGCTTTCCCACCAGGTAAGCGATAAGACCGTAAATGCCGACGGCCGCCATCAGCAGTGCAATCCCGGCGAAGGCGCCCATCAGTTCCGCCATCAGATCGTCGCCTTGCCCGGCGTCCTGCAGCACACGATCCATGGTTCGGAGGTTGGTGACGGGCTGGTCTTTGTCGACGCTCCAAACGGCCTTCCGCAACGGGCCGGCAAACGCGCCGGGCTCAGTCCCAACCCGGACCACGACGTTCATTGAGGGATCGGGCCGTTGCAGAAACGGTTCGAAAATGTGAGGCCGCGGGGTCTGTTGCCCCAGAAGCTCGTCGACGTTACCTGCCACGCCCACGATTTCGCTCCATCTCGGAGAAGTGGGGCGGCTCTCCGCGCTATTCTCTTGGCTGATGCTGATGTGGCGGCCCAGCGGGTTTTCGTTCGGGAAGAATTTCTGGGCGAAGGCTTCGTTGACGACCACCACCGGAGCCGCGCCCTGGTTGTCGGAAGACTTGAATTCGCGGCCCGCGCGCAGCGGAATCTGCAGAACGCCAAAGTAACCGGGACTGACGGCGAAGTAGCCGGCCGACGGCTGCTCCTCCGGTTTCGCTACCGGCCGGCCTTCGACAGCGAAATGCACACTAGCCGGAAAAGTGAAGGGCAGATCGCTGGTCGCGGCGCCGGCTTGGACCTGGGGCAAGCGCGCAAGTTCGCGCAGCACGTTCTGAACGAAAGCAACCTGATGTTCCGGGTCTTTATAAGCCGTTCCGGTCAGCGGGACGGACGCGGTGAGGACGTTGTGGGGATTCATCCCAGGGTTCGCCTGCGTCTCTTCGATAAAGCTCTTCACGAAGAGGCCCGCGCCCACCAGCAGAATCAGTGACAACGCGAGCTGGCCGCTCACCAGCAGGTTTTGCAAACGATGATGCTCGCGTCCCACCGTCGCCGACCGGGAGCTCTCCTTGAGGTCGGCGTTCGGATCACGTCGTGAAATCTGAAAGGCGGGCGCAAGTCCGAAGACCAGGGCCGTGACCGCTGAGATCGCGAGTGTGAACAACAGAACGTTGCGGTCGATGGACAGTTGTTCGCCGATCAGCGCGCCCCACTCATTCCAGTTGAATGCGGTGCGCAGCAGGCGAAGGCCCCATACGGCGAGTAGCAGGCCCAGACCCCCGCCCCAAAGCCCAAGCATGAGGCATTCCGAAAGGAGCTGGCGCGCCAGGCGGAACTGGCCGGCGCCGAGCGCCGTGCGAATCGCGAATTCCCGCTGGCGGTTCGAGTTTCGGGCTAGCAGCAGATTGGCGAGATTGGCGCAGGCGATCAGTAGCACGAATCCCACGGCGGCCATCAGAAAGGCCAAAGCCGTACTAGCGTTGCTCTCTTGGATCGCGTACTCCTGAAGCGTCATGACGTTCGCGCCCCAGCCTTTGTCGGTTTCGGGGTTGCTGGCGGCGACGCGCCGGGCGATCGTCTCGAGCTCGGATCGCGCCTCGGCCTCGCTCACGCCGGGTTTCAGGCGTCCAAAAACGCTCAGGCTCCTCTCCTTGCGCCCAGCAGGGCTCAATTGTTGCGGTGTGAAGACAAGGGGAATCCAGAGCTGCTCCGGGAAAAGCCAGAGCTTGCGGAACGAATCCGGCATCACGCCGACCACGGTATAGGCGTCTCCGTTGATCTTTACGGTGCGGCCGAGCACGCGCGGGTCGGCGCCGAAGCGGCGCTTCCAGAGATCGGCACGTAACACCACAACCCTGTCCTGGCCAGCTTGATCTTCGCCCGGCAGGAAGTCGCGTCCGAGCAGCGGAGCGACGCCCAGCACCTGGAAATAGTTGGCCGAGACCTGACCACCGGGAATCCGCTCCGGTTCGGAGCCGCCGCTCAACGTGGCGTGATCCGAGTTTTCGAAAGACGAAGCTGCCGCAATTCCCGAGAACGCCGTCGCCTGCGCGCGCCAGTCGAGGGAGTCCGGAGGCGATACTGGAGAATGGTTCGCCTCGTCGCCCGCGGCCCCGGGATTCCGACTGGACAACATCATCAGCCGGTCAGGATCGCGCACGGGCGGCTTGCGCAGCAGCATCGTGCTCACCACGCTGAAGATGGTGCTGTTCACTCCGACGCCGAGCGCGAGGGTCAGCACGGCCACGGCCGTGAAGCCAGGGTTCTTGGCGAACATCCGCAGACCGTGACGAATGTCCTGGAATAAAGCATCGAGAAAATTCCCGGCTCTTATTTCCCGAACCTGCTCTTTCACCACCTCCACTCCGCCCAGTTCCATCATGGCCTCCCGTTGAGCCGTTTCCCGGGCCGCCCCGGCTTTGATCTTCTCGTCCGTCAGTATCTGGACATACGCTCGCACCTCGTCGTCGAGGTCCTGCTCGAGGCGGAACTTGCGGAAGAGATTCCGCCAAAGGATCGAGACGCGGGGCAGCAATGACATGAGTCCGCCCTCCTAAGTGGCTTCCAGGGTGCGGGCAATCGCGAGCGAGATTCGCCCCCAGCGCGCGGTCTCGGTTTCCAGCTGACGTCTTCCGGCCCCGGTCAGCTCGTAGTACTTGGCCTTGCGACGGTTCTCCGACTCGCCCCAGGAAGATCTCACCCAGCCTTGCTCTTCCATACGATGGAGGGCCGGGAAGAGCGATCCCGGCTTCACCTGGAACGTGCCGCGCGTCACCTGCCCGATCCGGTGCGCGATGCCAAGGCCGTGCAGCGGCTCAAGGGCGACGGTTTTCAGGATGAGCAAGTCGAGTGTTCCCTGCAACAATTCGGTCTGTTTGCGATCCACCCGTTCCTCCTATAGAACGCCGATAAGAGGATAAACGGCGCTCTTATAGAATGTCAATAGGAGGTTTTGCGACCCGGTCGATTCGACCTGGCCGCGCCGGGCGGTCCATAATCGGCTGGTAGAGAGGGAAATGTGATGGAAATCAAGATTGAGCCCGTCATGCTCGAGGGCGACAAGATCCGGCTGGAGCCTCTCACCCTGCGGCATCTTCCGCGCCTGGTTGAGATTGGGCTGCAGGACCACATCTTTCGCTGGTTTACGCAGCCGGTGCTCACTCCCGCGGACATGGAGACCTTTGTGGACACGGCGCTCCGGGAGCAGGAAGCGGGAAAGTCGCTGCCCTTTGCTACCGTCGAGCGGCAGACGGGATTGGCCGTGGGCTCCACCCGTTTTGGCAACATCGATCGCGAGCACCGGCGCGTGGAGATCGGCTGGACCTGGATCGCCCCCGCCTGGCAACGGACCGCCGTCAACACCGAGGCCAAGTACCTGATGCTGCGATTCGCGTTCGAGCTCTGGGGGTGCAACCGCGTGGAGTTCAAGACGGACTCGCTCAACGAGCCTTCGCGGCGCGCCCTGGCCCGCATCGGCGCCAGGCAGGAGGGGGTCTTCCGCAACCACATGGTGACGGCGAGCGGCCGCATCCGGCACAGCGTGTACTTCAGCGTGATCAGGGAAGAGTGGCCGGAAGTCAAGGCCGGACTCGAGAGCAAAATCAAACAACAGCGCTTGATCACCCAATGAACCCGTGACCCGCTCTCCCGATTCGCTCATTCCGTCCGCAGCGCCTGCATCGGGTCCACCGAAGCAGCCCGGCGCGCGGGAATCAGGCTTGCGATCAGCGTCACGAGCGCTATGCCCGCGAGGGCGCCAATGAAGGTCAGTGGATCGCCGGGTCCAAGGCCATAGAGGATGGCGCGAAGGACGCGCCCGGCGGCCACGGCCAGCGGCAGGCCGACGATCACGCCCGCCATCGCCACCATCAGACTTTCGTGCAGCACCATCCACAAGACCTGCCGGCGCTGGGCGCCGAGCGCCATGCGCACGCCGATCTCAGCGGTCCGCCGGCTGACCCGATAAGCCAGGGTTCCATAAAGGCCCGTCGCCACCAGCAGTGCCGCCAGCGCGCCGAAGAAAATCGAACACCGGGCGAAGAGCCGCTGCTGGGCGTAACCCTGCTGGAATTGCTCTTCCTGCGTCATCGGCTGAAGCAAAGCCAGGTCCGGATTGAAGTCGCGGACCGCGCGCCGCACTTCAGGCAGGATTGCCGCCGGTTTGCCTTGCGTCCTCAGTTCAAAATGCATGGTTCCGGCGCCGGTCTGGGTATAGGGGAAATAGGCCATCGGGACCGCCCCTTCATTGACGCTCGTATACCGGCTATCCGCCGCCACGCCCACGATGGTGTACTGGGGGGTGCCCGGGCCGGAGGAGATCGCCACGTGATGTCCCATCGGACTGAGGCCCGCAAGATAGCTCTTCACGAAAGTCTCGTTGACGATTGCCACCTTTGGCGCCGAGCTCGTGTCGGCGGCGGTAAAATCGCGGCCGAGAAGCATCGGCGTTTCGAGCACGTGAAAATAGTCCGAACCGATGGAATTCCAGCGCATCTCCGCAAACCCACTCACTTTCGGATTACGGCCGTCCACAATCGCCTGCGTATTGTTGCTCCAGCCGGACCCGATCCGGTTTGC
>DATDGR010000210.1:0-1574 GCA_036521995.1 Terriglobia bacterium
AGCCTTGGTCGAACAGGGCTTGGATTGCGACCTCCTTGTGCTGAGCGGTGGAATCTCTGTCGGTAAGTATGATTATGTTGCTGAAGTTCTCGCCGATCTCGGGGCCGAGACCTATTTTCAAAGTGTCGCCATCCGGCCGGGAAAGCCCCTGACCTTTGGCCGCCTATGGGACCGGTTCTTCTTTGCTCTTCCGGGAAATCCGGTCTCAACCTTTGTGACCTTCGAGGTCTTCGTCCGGCCCGCGGTTGGCGTACTCGGCGGAGCGGACTTCGAAGCCCCGGTTTTCCTCAAGGCACGCCTCGGCAAACGGTTGCATCAAGGGGCGGGGCTGACAGTCTTCATGCCAGGGCGGGTGGCGCCCGCTTGCGCTCACTCAAACTTTGCTCCACCAGCGGCTCAGAGTACCGAGGTAACCTCGGACCCCGTGGTGGAGCTCGTGGGCTGGCAGGGCTCGGGCGACCTTGTCGGCCTCGCCCAGGCCAATTGCTTCCTGGTGGCCTTCCCCGGTCAGACGGAACTTGCCGCGGGAGACTGGGTGGACGTGCTACCGAAATCCTGGTGACGCGCAAAACAAAGAATGGCCGCTAAGAAGCTCAGCCATTACGATGCAAGGGGCCGTGCCCGGATGGTGGACGTGACAGCGAAACCGGACAGCGTGCGTTTTGCACGGGCGGCTGTCCTGGTGCTGATGAACGAACGCACCCGTCGCGCCGTGCGCCGCAATCCCAAAGGCGATCCCTTCGAGATCGCGCGCGTGGCGGGGATTGCAGCCGCCAAGCGGGCGTCTGACCTCATCCCCATGTGCCACCCTCTCCTGCTCACGCACGTTGATGTACAGGTGAAGTTTTCGTCCGACGGCGTGCGGATCGAGTCGCAGGTACGAACCACGGGACCCACCGGCGTCGAAATGGAAGCACTCACGGCCGCGGCCGTGGCCGCCCTTACGGTCTACGATATGTGCAAGGCGCTCGACCGCGGCATCGAAATTACTGACTTGCGCCTGGTGGAGAAGGCGGGCGGCAAGAGCGGACATTATCGACATGCGGGCAAAGATTCTCGTTCTTAGCGACTCGACATCAGCCGGTCTGCGCCAGGATCAGGCGGGCGCCGCCGTGAAGGAGTTGCTCGAAGCGCACGGTTGGACGGTGACGGCGCTCGACATTCTGCCCGACCGATTGGACCAGATCACTGAACGCCTTCGCGCCTGGTCCGGCGACAGCGACAGCGACTGCGACGCGGTTTTCAGCGTCGGAGGCACCGGGCTCAGTCCGCGAGATGTCACCCCGGAAGCCACTCGTGCCGTGATTGAAAGGGAGATTCCAGGGTTTGCCGAGCTGATGCGCGCGGAAGGCTCAAAGAAGAACCGCCGGGCCGCGCTCTCCAGAGGTTTGTGCGGCCTGCGAAATGGCAGACTGATCGTGAACCTGCCGGGCAGCACGCGCGGTGCTCGTGAGTCACTTGAGATCCTCATCGACCTGCTGCCCCATGCCATCGACGTCGCGCAGGGACGCACGGAACACAGCGATGGCCGCGCGCGCTCACAAGCCCGCGCAGCCAGCGCAGCCCTCGATATC
>DATDGR010000211.1:0-2694 GCA_036521995.1 Terriglobia bacterium
GCCGATGAACAAAAACCGGATACGAGGCGCCAGTGCCGGACGAGCGGGCAACGTATCGCGAAGTCCATATCCATCAAGGGCGCGAAGCGTAGATCTGGCGGTTGTGCACCGAAGGCGATTGAGCTTACCCCGGGAGGTCTGTTTCGTGTCGCCCGCAAGGCGACTGAGGCGACCGAGAGGTCGTCTGACCGCGGAGCAGAAGTCAGCAGAGGGCATAGTGTGCGCTGGGCAGCGCCCAGATCGGGAGGGTTCAAGTCCCTCCGGCGCTCGGATGAGGAGCGCTGTATCCAAAAGCGGGGGTAATGCCTCGCTGGCCGAAGCGAGTGGAAGGTATGGAGCAGTCTAACCGGGCACGCAGGCGAAAGCCTGAGACGGCCAAGGCGAACCTGGAGCCACCACTCATGGAGCTTCGGAGGACAGGGTGTCCGCCGTGAGGCGGGATCCGAAGGGTATGCGGAGAAGTACCGGGCCGTAGTCAATGGAGGCTACTCCAAGGACGAACCGGTCGGCCAAAGGTGGGACAAGGTCGAGCCTGCACTATGGAGGCGAAGGCGTTCTCATTCACCCACCGCACCAAGGTGTTTGCGGTCGGCACGGTACGGAAGATCTGAGCGTGACCCCAGGAGGACTCTCAGGATCCTCGGGTGGCACCGAGGGAAGTGACCCTATAAGCGCGAGCGAAATGGGAAGCAGTGTCCTGGGAGTAGTCGGACGGCCGAATAGTACCAGAAGCGCGGCGAAAGCCACGCGACCAGGAGCCTGGCGACAGAGTGTGTCGGGGAAGGCGGCCGGCGAAGACGGTTGGGGAGAGACAGAAAGCGAGATAAGTAAGGCCGGTGAGGTGGACAGTTCCCTCAGTGAAAGACCCGAACATCATCGACCGAGGAGACTCGCAGACTGGATCAATCCGACGGGGGCGAGGAAGGTTCACTCGCTCATCGACAAGGTCTACAAACGGAAGAACTTGGAGATCGCGTGGGAGCGTGTCAAAGCCAATCACGGGGCTGGTGGGATTGACGGTGAAAGCATCGAGGCGTTTGGCGAAGGGCTCGAAGAGCGTCTCGCCCGACTGCATGAGGAGCTTCGCACCGACCAGTACATCCCCCAACCGGTGCGGCAGCAGCGCATCCCCAAGGCGGGCAAACCAGGTGAGTGGCGCGTACTAGGCATACCAACGATCTATGACCGCGTATGCCAGCAGGCACTGCTTAACCGACTGGAGCCAATCTTTGAGCCGATATTCGATGATGCCAACTTCGGATATCGACACGGGCGATCGACAAAGGACGCCCTGCGCAAGGTCTGGAAGGAAATTGAAGCCGGCGGAGAATGGATTGTCGACGCGGATTTGAAGGATTTCTTCGGGTCTGTCGTCCACGAGAAACTCCTCACGCTAGTGGCCCAACGTGTGTCCGATGGCAGAGTCCTGCGCCTCATCGAGGCGATGCTGACAGCGGGCAGCTACGGAGAGGGCCATCTCTTCCCGACGGAGCGGGGGACGCCGCAAGGCGGAGTAGCCTCGCCGTTGCTCAGTAATATTCTCCTGACCCCGTTTGATCGGGAGATGCGACGCAAAGGCTATCAGCTCACGAGATACGCGGACGATTGGGTGGTTACCTGCGCGTCCGCGGCGGAGGCACGGGCGGCGCTAGAGGCGGCAAGCCGCGTCTTGAAGGAGCTGGGCGTGACCATTAACCCGCAGAAGACGCGGATTGTGCACGTTCGGCACGGCTTCGAATTTCTCGGATACAAGATCAAGCGAGGAAGCAGGCCGATGAACCTGCCGACAAGCAAGATCACGACGAGTACCCGACGGGGATCGCTTTATGCCTATCCCCGAGAGAAATCGATCAACCACTTCAAGGAGCAGATTCGTCGGCTCACACGGCGTCACGCACCCGTGAGCACCCAGGAGCTGATACAGCAGGTCAATCCCGTCGTGCGTGGTTGGGGCCACCACTACAAGCGGGCCCACGTCCGAAAGCTCTTCCACCGGCTCGACGGATGGCTGGTGCGGCGGATCTGGTCGCATCGGCACCATAAGTGGCGCTGCTGCGGTTGGAAAACGTTGCCACGCAGCAAGCTCTACGGTGAGTACGGGCTTGTGAACCTAATTGCGATGATCCCTTCCATTGCCGCTCAGCGAGCTGCGTCTTCGTGAAAGCTGGGTGCGGGAAAACTGCACGCCCAGTTTGAGCGGCGGACGGAGGCCAGCGCGAGAGCAATCGAGCGCGCCTCCTCCGACCCGACAGGTCAGGCCGTCGGCAAGGCTAGTGAGGCACTCCAAGGCTGAAAGGCGGAGCAACAGATAGGTCGAGCCGGAAACGAGGACCGAAGGCCCGAACGATTGAGAGCGGCAACTAGGACTGGCAACTTATGAGTGGAACGCGGCAGAAGATCCAGTACTCGCTGGCCTTGGTGCCACAAGGCCGAGGTGAAGCCTCGGGCCGCGGACACCAAGGGACCGAACCACCCGTGGCGAAGCCAGCACCCAAAAGCCCGGCCTGTGCAGAACAATTGATGGAGGAGGTGTACGACCGAGGAAATCTCGTCAGAGCGTGGAAACGAGTTCGCAGCAACAAGGGTGGCGCTGGCGTCGATGGAATGACCATCGAGGACGCCAAGGCCTACCTGCGTGAGCACTGGCCAAACATCCGGTCTCAGCTGTTTTTGGGAACCTACCAGCCGCAGCCG
>DATDGR010000212.1:0-10256 GCA_036521995.1 Terriglobia bacterium
AAGACCTCACCGATATCGAAGATCTGGTGAATGAACACACGCTGAAAAATGAGGAGATTCGAACCGAAGTCATGGGCATTGATCAGGCGCTGGCTTCGGGCGCCATGGCGCTCTTTGGCGAGAAGTACGGCGACCGGGTGCGCGTGGTCTCGGTGGGAGACGGCAGCTTTTCCAAGGAGCTCTGCGGCGGGACGCACGTGGAGCGCACCGGCGAGATCGGGCTGTTTAAGCTGACGACCGAAGGCAGCGTTTCCGCTGGCACGCGGCGCGTGGAGGCGCTCACCGGCACGGGGTTGCTCGAAGACCTGCGGCGCCGGATGGAACTCCTGCAGGCGATCGAGTCCCGCCTGCGGGCCAAGCCTGATGACTTGGTCGCAACGATCGAGCGCCTTGAGGAATCAGAAAAGAAGGCGCGTAAGCAGCTCGAAGCCCGGGGCCTCAAGGACGCCGCGCGCCAGGCCTTAGACCTACTGAACGACGCCCGCGAGGTCAAGGGCATCAAAATCGTTGCCGCGCGAATCGAAATGGCCGGGACTGATCCCAAAGCCACGATGCGTCAGATTGCCGATGATCTGCGGCCACGGCTGGGCCCCGGCGTGATCGTGCTCGGGAGCGCCTCCGACGGGAAAGTAGCCTTGCTGGCCGCCGTCTCCAAGGACCTAACCGAGCGGCTCGACGCCGGAAAGATCATCCGGGCGGCGGCGGCGATGGTAGACGGAAGCGGCGGCGGACGGCGTGATCTGGCCGAGGCGGGCGGCAAGAGTCCCGAGAAGCTTCCCGATCTGATCGAGGCGGTGCCTGAGATTGTTGCTGGAATGCTCTGATCCACAGATTACGCCGATCTACA
Source organism: Terriglobia bacterium (assembly GCA_036521995.1). Lineage (GTDB taxonomy): Bacteria > Acidobacteriota > Terriglobia > UBA7540 > UBA7540 > Gp13-AA77. Next base: position 848 of record DATDGR010000212.1, read on the forward strand.
CAGATTGCGACTAGGTTGGGGGACGCCCGGTCGTCAGCGTTTATTCTGCGTAATCTGTGGAATCTGTGGATCAGATTACAGGATCGGTGGCCGGCCTTTGGCGCCGGGTTTCCAGGGCTTCGAATTCGAGGCGCGGCGCCTCAGCTTGCGCTTCCACATGGCGTGGTCGTCACAATAGGTCTTGTAATGGTTGGTAGGTTTTCCGCAGATCTGACACCTCTTCAGGCTCGCCATTTTGATCTGCCACTTGCGTTGGCGGGTGAGCTTCTCCGGTTCTTTGTCACCCGTCCGGGCCGTAGCCATAAAGCGCCTCCGTCCCTCCCTCGGTACAATATACACCCGGCTGCAAACTATTGCCAAAAGGTTAAACTCAGTCTCGGCGCGCGACCTTTCGCAAGGTTTCCGCTTTGATTCTCAAGCCTCGTCATTCCGATGCGCGAGTGGAAATTTCGCTAAGGGCGGCTGGCCTGGCGATGATTTCGTTGCTGCTCTGGCGGCCGGCTCCATTGCGGGCAAGCCCTGCCACTCTCTTTCCCGCAAGCCTTGCGCCCGCCGTTACCGAGGACCTGTACGGCGAAGTCTTGGACGAACATAACCAGCCGATTGCGGGCGCCATTTGCACTCTGCAAGGGGGAATGCTTCCGGAGGAAGGTCTTTCGGCAACCACCGACGAGCGCGGCCGCTTCGCCTTTCCGGGAATTGGCCTTGGAACTTATGCTCTGACCTGCGCCGCCGTAGGCTACGAGCCCGTTGCGAAAGCCGGCCTGGAAGTCACGGAAGCGGCGTTCCCTGCGATGCAATTGGTGCTGCCGCCCGAAACCGTCCTGAAGCAGCGGGTGGAGGTCCGCGCCAAGGCCCCCTCAACCGGTGAGCAGGGTGGGGCGCCGCCGGCCCAGTTGGGCGCCCCTCAACTCCGGGCGCTTCCGCTGGTGCAGCAGAAGTTCATGGCCGCCCTGCCCCTCATCCCGGGCGTGGTCCGGACGCCGGACGGCAAGATCAGCATCAAGGGCGCCGTCGAGACCCAGGGACTGCTGCTGGTGGATTCGGCCCAGATGGTAGACCCGGTAACCGGTTCGTTCTCGATCGAGATCCCCATCGACGCCGTCCAAACACTCTCTGTCTACAAGAGCATCTATCTGACCGATTACGGCGGCTTCTCCGGAGGCCTGACGACGATTGAGACCAAGGCGCCTTCCGGGCGGTTCGACTGGGAGTTGAATGATTTTGTGCCGACGCCGCGCATTGAGGGCGGCCACATTGAGGGAATCGCGGACGACGAGCCGAGACTATACCTCACCGCTCCGCTGATCAAGAACAAGCTCAATTTCTCTGAGGCCTTTGAGTACAACTACAACCGTCAGCCGGTGCGCGGCCTCCCCTACCCCGACAACGACATCAAGACGGAGGGCTTCAATTCCTTCACCAGCTTTCAGTACATCCCCTCCGAGCGACAGGTGGTGTCACTGAATGTGGACGTTTTCCCGGTACGGAGGCAGTACGCCAACATCAGCTCGCTGGTGCCGCAGACAGCTTCCTCCAATTATGGCCAGGCGGGATTCTCGGCCGCCATCATCGACCGCTACCTGTTTGCTTCCGGCGGCATCCTCACCACGCGCTTCCAGGACATGGAGTTCGACAGCAACGCTTACGGCCAGGGCCCGGACCCCATGCTGGTGACGCCGGAAGGCTGGGGGGGGAATTTCTTCAACATCTATGGGCGCGACAGCAACCATCAGGAGCTTTCCGAAACGTACCAGTTCGTAGAGAAAGACTGGCACGGCAAGCACCAACTCAAGGCGGGCGCCGATGCGGACCGCAGCTCTTATTCCGGAACGAGCCAGTCACACCCGGTGATGGTCCAGCGGCAGGATGGCAGCCTCGCAGAAAGTATCCACTTTACCGAGGCCGGACGCCTGCGCGCCACCGAGACCGAAATCGCAGCCTTCGGCGAGGACCATTGGGCGCCGCGGGACAATTTGGCGGTTGATTATGGATTGCGCTTCTCGTTCCAAACCCTGGGCGTCCCCGCCGCCCTTTCGCCGCGCGCCGGCGCCGTTTATTCGCCCGGATCGAGCGGCAAGACGGTCTTGCGCGGGGGCGTGGGCGTGTTCTACGATCGCGTCCCGCTGCTGGCAGGCGATTTCACAGAGAATCCGGAGCAAGTGGTTACCTACTTCAACGAACAGGGGATGCCGCTCGGTCCGCCCACCGTCTTTGCGAACGCTTACATCAAGGTGAACGAGAACGGCACGGAGGTGGTGCCTTCCAACAACCGGCTGGACTCTACGCCCCACAACCTTACCTGGAACGTTGAAATCGACCACGAATTCACGCCTTCGGTCCTGGGCCACGTCAGCTATCTCTCAAGCCGGACCTATCAGGAGTTCACCATCAATCCCCTTGAACAGCCCGGCACGCCCCCTACCCTGCTCCTCACCAACACGGGCGCCTCGCGCTACAACGAGGTTGAAACCAGTCTGCGGCTGCGCCCCACAGAGAGAGCAGACATCCGCGTCGCCTACATTTACAGCCAAGCGCGCGGCGACCTGAACACGCTCTCTGCGATCTATATCCCGTTCCAGGCTCCGGTCATTGTGCCCAACCTGTTTGGCACCCTGCCCTCCAACATCCCGAATCGCTTGGTGACCTGGGCCAACTTCAGCCTGCCCCGGGAAATAACCGTCAGCCCGGTGTTCGACCTGCACTCCGGCTTTCCCTATTCAGCCATTGACGTACTTCAGAACTACGTGGGTCCGCCCGATAGCTTGCGTTTTCCGGCGTTCGCATCCCTGGACCTGAAGATTACCAAGGACTTTCGCATCCCCTTTTTGCCTTGGGTGCGCGAGCACAAGCTTCGGATCGCCGGCTCGGTCTTTAATCTGACCAATCACTCCAATCCACGCGATGTATACAACAACATCACTTCTCCCTACTACGGCAATTTCGCCGGGTTCCAGCACCGGTTTTACGACGTCTATCTCGACATCGTATACTGAGAGCGGCCGCGGTGGGCCTGGAAAGCCTCTGCGTTGGGAGCCGGCCCGAAAGATTCAAACTCATGCCCAGCCACAGCCAGTTCGGCAGTCTCCACGAATTGTTGTCGAAGCCCCGGCGCCTGAAGACGGTAATCTTCTTCGTCACCTCCATCTGCAATGCGCGCTGCCGGACTTGCTTTTACTGGGAGGAACTCAACCAGCGCGGTGATCTCACCTGGGCCGAAATTCAGACGCTTGCCCGCAGTATGCCCAGCTTTACCGATCTTTGGCTTTCAGGCGGGGAACCCATGCTGCGGCGGGAACTCACCGACATCGTTCATCTCTTTTACAAGACTAACGGTATAAGGTGGATGAATCTGCCCACCAACGGCCTGTTACCCGAGCGCACAGCGGATTGGGTACATCGGATTCTGAGGGAGAATCCCGAACTCGACCTGGACGTGAACGTCGCCTTGGACGGCCTTGGCGACATGCAGGACTCTATTCGCGCCGTGCCGGGCAATTTCCAGAAGACGCTCGCAACTCTGGAGGCGCTTCAACCTGGCCGCGCGCGCTGTCCTCGCCTCCGTGTGAACGTGAACACGGTCATCTGCGCGGAAAACTTCGATCAGGTGCTTGAGATTGCGGAATTCGTGAAGACTCACTGCACCGTGGATGGGCACTATTTCAACCTGATTCGCGGCCAAGCCAAAGACCCGAGCCTCAAGCAGCTTCCGGTGGATCGATTGACGGCGCTTTACGGCCAGATCCAGAGTTACTACCGGCACTATGCGTCAACCTTGGAGCGCCGCTACCAGGGCTTCAGCCAGGTAGTTGCCAAGGCTTACTACCAGGGGACCCTCGCGTTCCACAATCAGGTTCAGCTTGAGAATGCCCGCTCTTCGCATCGGTGGCCCATGCCCTGCACGGCGGGAGAAACCTCCTTGGTGATCGACTACAACGGGGACTTGCGCGCCTGCGAGTTGCGCGGGAAGCTCGCCAACCTCCGTGATTTTGGATGTGACTTCGGGAAGTTCTGGGAGACCGAGGGCCGAAAACTCGAGCTCAGCTCAATCGTTCAAGACCAGTGCTGGTGCACCCACGTCTGCTTCATCCACGACAGCCTTCGGCACTCGGCAAAGGCTTTGCTCTACGACATTCCCCTCACCTACCTTGGGTCCAAGCTCAAAGCCAAATCGCCCCGAGCCGAGGCCGGGTCCAACTTGGATAAGCCGCAGGGCGAAGTGCTCAAGGCGCAGTCACCCGCCGCGTCATACTGCTCCGTACCCCAACGATCGCCAGTCCCAGCCCGACCAGAATCACCAGAAAGCTCAGCCAGGTTCCGACATAAGGCAGGTTGATGGCCACGAACACGACGATCAGCCCGGCGAGTAGCGCCAGTGCGAAGGCTGGGGGCTCACCGGCCCGGCCCCGTACCAGGCCGCGGCCAAGCGCCGCCCCGACAAACACCTTAGCCAGGTAAATACTCACCCCCCAAAGAACCAGCCCGATAACACCCGCGGGTATCCCCACCAGCGTGATGCAGGCGATAATCGCCGCGATGGGCGTGACCACCAGCACTAGGAACCCGATGCCGGCGCTGCGAAGCAGAGCCCCACCCGTGTCGAGTCGGACGTCGAATAAGAACGGCGCAAGCCAGTTCAAGATCAAACCAAGAATGAGGGCCGACGCCATCCAGATTGCCTGCCAGAAATAGAACTTGGAATCGGCATAATGGGTCGGCGACTCCTTAAGCAAAGAGACCTCGGTCTTTCCTCCGATGGTTGCCCCGGGGTCGATTTGAGCCTCTTGCTTCGTATGGACGTGCGCTTCAAGATTTCCGCCGATGCGAGCTGAGCTCGCCACAGTGAGCAGGCCCGTTCGAGCTTGAAGATTGCGGCCAATTGTGCCGCTCGAATCGACTGCCCCGCCGAACCACGCCACGTCTCTTCCGACGGCGCCGCCCAGGCGGAGCGTGTCGCCGCCGGCCCACACGTCGTTGTCCACTCGGCCGGAAGGATCGAGCTGTAGGCTCTGTCCCCAGAAGTAGATACTGCGCCCCACTTGTCCCGACACGGTCAGCGTTTGACACCACACGAAAACGTTGCCTTCCACAGTGCCAGAGATCTCGGTCTGCTGGTCGGCTACGAACAGGTCTCCCTTGATATCGCCCCGCACGACCACTCGTCGGGCCGGCGCAATCACGCTACCGTTGACCTTGCCGTCGATTTCGACGGTCTCGCCGCTGGTCACGAGAGAGTCCTCCACGGTTTCGTTCGGCCCCACACGGACGACCTGCCCGCTTCGCTTCTCAATAGCCGAAGCAGGACCCGGCAAACCCAAGGCGAATAAGGCCGTTGCCAATACGGCCATTGACAGGGGATGCCGCGCTAGAAGATGACGCAAGACGCTGAAAACAACGGCGCCGAGCACAATCAGGCCGAGCATGGTCACTAGGGCGTTAAGCACAGCCGGAACCTCCCTCATCAGGTCGAGAGCATTGCTATAGAAGAGGCTTTGGAACCAGGATAAACTGAAAGGGCTCAACCACGAGGTCGCCGCAGGCGCCAGATGCTCGACGCCCGTGACCACACGGTCCAGACCCAGTGCAACCGCGAGCGCCGATGCCACCGTCAGCAGCAGACTGCGACCGATGCTTCCTCGGACGACAACCACTTCCGGCTCTATAGCTTGGAAGGCTTCCAGCAGTACGCGGTTCTCAGCCTCGAGCGCTGCCACCAGCCGGCGGCAAGCCTCGCATCGGGCCAAATGCTCCTGCACCCGGAGCCGTTCAGGCTCTGGTAGCTCGCGGTCAACATACATCGAATAAGTCAGTTCGGGAAAATGATCCATGGTCCTGTCTCCAACACCCCTCTGCGCGGCCAACTTCTGCTCCATCAAGCGGTTTCGCTGAGCGCTCGCCGAAGCTGCTGCTTGGCGCGAAAGATCAGCGTAGCCACGTTCGCCCGGCCCAGGCCGAGCTGCTGCGCAATCTCGTCGTAACTCAATTCGCTGTAATACCTTAGCGTCAGCGGAACTCGGTAAAGCTGCGGCAGAGCGGCGATAGCCTTTTTTACCTTGTCGCGGCTCTCGTCATCGATAACCTGTTGCAGCGGCGAGGCTTCTCGCACCGGCAAGGATAGCGTCTCCACCGGCTCCACTTCGAACAAGCGCTGCTCCAACTGCCGCCGCCTCAACCGGTCCACGCAGTGGTGGCTGGTCACGCTCAGCAGCCAGCGCGGAAAGGGCAGCGAAGCCTCATAGCTCTTGATAGACTTGGGCAGGCGCGTGAAGACCTCGCTGGTGGCATCTTCAGCATCTTCTTGACGCCCAAGGAGATGGCGGCAGAGCCCGAAGACGCGACTCCGGAAGAACTGGTATAGCTCGCCCAGGGCCTCCGCATCGTCATTCATCGCCCTTGAGATCACCATTTGCAGCCGGGCCTCATCCATGCGGGCGCTCCATGAAGCGCTCACTACAGTACTACGGGCCGCTCCTGATGTAAATTGCAGGATTCACCCAGCTTAGATCAAGTTTCTCGTGCCGCCAGACCCCCATTCCTGACCCACCAAGTCCCGCGGAGATCAATTCGCGGAATCGGCGGCTTTGGAGGAGTTTGGCGTTAGTGAAAGTGTATAGGAATTGTACACTTTTGGTGAAATCTGCGAAAAGTTCGGCTCTGCTTGATTCGAAAAGGATACAGTTGCGGCCGGGCTCCGGGGCTCGAGCGACGATGCGCATAACCGGCGCCAGTTTGTGGCGACGGGTCAGGCCAGCGTCGACTTGCTTCGATCCGGATACAGAGATATGACTCGCTTGATTCGATAAGAATACAGTTGCCAAGGATACGGACGACCAATTGCCAATCGGGTAGCGCAAAGTTTGCGCGCTTCAAACTCTGCGTTATCGGCTTAGGCCGTCGGTTGGATGGCGCATGGTCAGAACACCGACCCTTCGGTCTGATTAGGACACTTCCGGCTGCGCCTGAGCTTATTGGTCGCTAACGACCGAATACATCAGTGAGCGAACACTCGACGCAGCGTTCACAGGCCAGAGGCCTCCGGCCTCTCGGAGAGGTGGAGTGTGCCTTGGAGTCGAGCTCTTACTCGGAGCGGCCGATGGCGGCTGTTGAAGGACACAAAACAAAGGCAGACCAAAAACGCTTCACCGCCGCCGCCCCCTTCATACATGCGCCAGCCCGGCCCTACGTGCGTTCGTAGGGATACGGCGATCGGACCACGTTAACTCGATAAGAATACGGCGGCAGGCGGCCAGCCACCTTGCGGCAAACATTCTGCCGTGTCAACCAATCCCCCCTTTGGTAAAGTTCCGTGCGCGCTTGGTCCCCGAAAATCGAAAGCTTAGGAGGCGTCAATGCGGCATCTTCGCCTGGCTCTTCCCGCCCTCGCCCTTGCGACAGCCGCAGTCTGGAACGCGGCTCTCAATCCCACGCCGACCACGGCCGATGCCAAGTCTAAAAGCCAAACTGCCTGTTGCGGCCGCGGATTCGGCAGCGCCGTCGGCCTGCGCGAACTCGACTTCCCTTACTATTCCCTGCGCGATGGCTTTGACTCCCAGCTCAACCTGGTGAGCGACTCGGACCATCCCGTCGACTTGACCATCGCCATTTACAGCCAGAGTGGTGCGACACTTCTCTCCAGCGCGACCATTCAGCCGAGCGCCAAGCTCCCTATCGATTTGCGGACCCTACTTACAGGACTCGGCGTCGATGTCAATGGCGATTTCGGCGAGGGCAGCATGGCCGTCTATCTTGAAGGCGTCGTAATGCCCGTGGCGGGCCAGGTGACGCTGACTAACCCGGCCTTGCGGCTGGCAGACGAGTCAGAGATGGTGGAGAATGATCCTGGACGTACGGACATCCCCGGCGTGCTCAACGGCGTGTGGTGGAACCTGGCGCCGGGCCGCGATGCCCGCATCATGGTGGCGAACATGTCGTCCGGTTCCGTTACGGCGGACGTTTTTCTCGACTATCAGGGCCAGCGCCATTCCAGCGCGCCGATCACTTTCAACCCGCATGAGCTGAAGCTGCTTTCTGTAATTCAACTGTTGGGCCAGGGGAACGCGAGTCCAGGGGAAGCGCCCGAGGGCGGCATCACTATCATGCAACGAGGCGGTATACCGAAGCTCATTGCCCAGGGCAAGGTGCTTGATCCGGTCACCGGATTTTCCACCACCCTCCATTTCCCTTCGCCCGAGCTTGAGCACGCGAGCGCCTTGCACGCGGCGGGCATCCCGATTGGCAAGCCTACGAAGGACTCGCCCTTCGCCGGAATGGGCTACTTCATCCCGCATGTTGTGCTCCGCAATCTCACCCCGGCGCCGCAAATGGTAACCGTCACTTCTGAGTACCCGAGTGCAGCCGGATGGGATTCCACCGAAGGGCGCACGAACACCGCCGGCGGCTCAGGCTTACCCGGCACCGCGCCCTCGGACGCGAGCGGCTTCACCGCAGAGTTGCCGCTGCCCGCGCTGACCCTCGGGGGCTACAGCACGCAGGACATCCCGCTCGACGCCATCCTGAGTCAACTGCCACAGCCCATCCCTTACGGTTCCCTTCGCATCCAGTACAGCGGGGCGCCGGGCTCCTTGATATCAGAGGTTTCGAGCGTCGAGCAAGGCAGAGATCTGGTCATCGATGCGAAGGTTGAAAATGAGGCGAATGGATGGGCCGGTTCCGGGGGAAACCCCTGGCACCTCGACAATGAGACAGAGAGCTTTCTGTTCCTTACTGATATGGGCAGCAAGCCCGCCCGCATCGGATTCAAAGTGTGGGCCGGTGGCACCACGTACTATTTAGGTAAACTTAAACTGGTTCCCCACGAGACGCGAATGATCAACTTAAGGAAGCTCCGGGACACTGGGCGGCCGGATTACAAGAAAAGTACCATTCCGGCGGGGGCGACTGACGGCAGCGTGCTTTGGATTCGGCTTGATAACGTAGCGGTGATGGGACGCCTGGCGGTGATCAAGCGCCACGGCGGTATGGCTTCGAGCTATGACTGTACCCTCTGCAATTGTCCCGGTACGTTCAGCAACACCAGCGTCACGCCCGGCACGCAGTGCCCGATCGGGACTAGAATCACTGACCAGTTGTCAGCCCAGGAGTGGTTCAACAATGAATGCGGCGGAGGCAACTACTACCAGGATGTCACCGACGGTTCGACCTGGAGCTCGACCAACACCAGCGTTTTCACCGTAAGCAACAGCAGCCCGGGTCTCCTAACGGCCGTGGGCGCTGGGACTGCCAGCGCAATGGGCAGCCCAAACAGCGGCCAAGAGTGCGGGGTCTGGATGCTGGTCGGGTACGCCTGTCAGTGCAGCAGCTACTATTCGGCGAACGGCAGCGGGCCATGCAGCGTTATAAGCTTGAGCCAATCCCCCAGCTCCTTTAACATGTCGACGGGGGACACGAA
>DATDGR010000213.1:0-10428 GCA_036521995.1 Terriglobia bacterium
GACGAAGCTTCGTTCTACGAACTCCGCTTCGTCGTGGTTCAAGTCTAGGAGTGCGGTCGCGGCCTCAAGGGTCTGCGATGAACGGTCCGGCCAAGAACAAGAGCGCCGGACCGCCCTTGACCCCGCGCCCGCACGCGGCAGTGGTAGTGTCTCTAAATTGTGCTTGACTACGCCGACGCCGTTATAGACGCGCTACCTCGCTCTCGGCACAAGACCGGGCCTCAGCGCAGAACGGCCTACCCGCCGAACCCACGGAGCCCCAACCCGAAAGGTTTGTAACACAAAATCAAGATACAAGCGCAGCCCCGTTTCTCAAGGGCTGCGACTTTTCATTCCCAGCGGGCTGGCCGGCGCCGAGTGCAGTCATTCGACCTCGTTGGCTCGCGCCATCTGCTCCGACGCAGGCGTTTGAGGCCGCACAGCTAGTCGCCGTGCGCCAGCCCGGCCTTATGCCGTCGCCGAAGCACTGGCGTTCGAGAAAGTAAGGGTCCCGTTCGCGTTGACGGTCACCTGAAGGTTACCGGCGGGACTGTTGAATACGATGGTGCCTCCCTTTTCGCCAACACCGTTGACTGCGCTGTTCCCATTGTCCCAAAAACAGTAGTTATCAGTCGCAGTATAGAAGTTATTTGCCTCGCTGATGGCCGAGGCGTACGAAGGATTTCCTTTTATCTTATTGATGAGGATCGGACGGTCAGGCACGTAACTGGCAGCGGCACCAACCAGCTTCGAATCACCCTCATAATGAGGGTTGGTGATTGCCATGGAACTACTCGAGTTATTCCTCACCAGCGTAATGTGGTAAGCCATTTTGCACTCCTTTACAGTCTAGTCTGGCCGAGATGTCCCGTTTGGTTCCCAGCTACGATTAGTATGGACCGCTTCTTTTAATATTAAGATAAGTTTTTTTTGGCCAATAGTCAACTGTCATACCAAGCCGCCTCCGTTTTTTGAGAAGGCAGGACAGGCTGGCTCAGAACGCAGTTCTGCGATTCCTGGGTAAGGCTGAAATCAAGCGAGCCGATCCCATCCTCAGCACGGACAAGTTATCCAAGTAGTAAAAGAAAGTAGCGCAGCCTTCTTTCGCAAGGGCTGCGGCTTTTCATTCCCGGCGGGCCGGCGGGCGGAGAACGCAGCTCTTCGATCTTGTCGGCTGGCGCCGTCTGCTCCGACGTAGGCGCTTGAGGCCGCACAGCTAGTCGCTGTGCGCCAGCCCGGCCTGGCTTTCAATCGCCGCCTATGTGCTCGACCAGTCAAATGTTTTGATTCCTCTGTTTTTGGAATGGACTGGCTCCGATTGATGAGATCACGCCGCTTGCTGTGCGCCATGCCGCCGGTCAACCGTTTTCGCGAGCTTGTCAGGCCGCCCGGGCGCAAAATGGATTTCGCCTACAGCGGCGTGAGGGCTTCGAGCCGCGCCACCCAGTCATCGAAGTGAGGGCACTCTTGCCGCATTCTTGCGATACCCACCGCCTTGGCCGCGAGCGTTCCATCCAACACTTTGCGATACGACGGGCGCAGCTGAAGTACGCGTTTGGAAGGAGCTGTGTTGGGATCATCGTTGATATCCTCGGGAGTCGGGAACTGGTCCCGAATCGCCTGTAGCTGCCCAGCGAGGTTGGGCTGGTAGATGCCGTTTGCGAAGGCGGCTGGCTCGCTGAACAGCAGCCCCTCGTACTCGTGTAGTTGGAGGTAGGGCAGGAAACGAACGTCGGGGCGCAGGTCTGGCACGGTGTCGACAATGTCCTGTGCCACAGCTCTTTCGATTCGGGTCACCTTCTCGACATTGGGTAGATTCGGGGGCAGGGGAACGCCCGGGAATCCGTCACCCAGGCCGTAGAAGTCAATCATCGTAGAGCAGTACGCGCTGCGATCCTGGCGCAGGTGTATAAGGACATCCTTCTTCACACGGGCGTAGTTGGTTCTCCCGCCCTTCTGCCCGGGAACGCCGACAACGATTGGCGTGACGTACAGGCGCCGCGGCCATAAGACCACTGCCAGAACTTGGTTTACAAAGGATTCTTCGGTGGGGCCTTCCACCACGACGCGGACTCGCGTCATGAAAAAACGTCTCCGGAGTGGGGTCCGTCACCATGCCGGGCCACGATGGAGTCTGAGTCGCCGTCCGGCAGCAGTGGAGCTTCTTCACTCTGGGGCCTGCCCCCTAAGACATTCTTCTGCCACAACTCGCCCAGTGTGTATTCCTGAAGCCATTCCGACAGTTGCGCTGAGTCGAGGCGCCGGAACGTCGACTCCCCATGCGCCCGCTCGACGACGATGATATCCTCCGGTGCAAGCTCGTTGAGGAGGGTTGCCGACTGCGTCGAAACAATCACCTGTCGCGAGACAACAGATCCGTACTGCCGGGCCGCCTGCTGAAACAGGTTGGCCAAGAGCGTCAAGGCGTACGGATGCAGACCTAGTTCCGGTTCATCAAATAGCATGGTTGCCGGCAGGTCCGGTTGGAGCAGTGCCGTGGCCATGCAGATGAAGCGCAGAGTGCCGTCAGAAAGCTGGCTGGCTCGGAAAGGGTAGTCTGAATCTCTCTGCAACCACTCCAATTGGATCATCTCGGGATTTGTGGGTACAGGGCGGAGCTTAAAGTCATCGAAGAAGGGCGCCGCCAGCCTAACCGCGTCGCGAATCCTATCGTAGTTGTGGGGGTGCGTCTGGCTTAGCCGGTAAAGAAAGCCCGCCAGATTCTCGGCGTTGGGCCGCAAAGACTCGTTGTCATTGATCGCACCTTGGCGGCGAACGGCCGCCGTGGCACTGGTATCGTGGAAGTGATAGACCGTCCAGCTCGAAACTGACGAAAAAACATAATGAAAAACGCCCATGTAGGGACCAAATGGGCTCTTGTCGTCTCTATGTTCTCGAAGCTCTGACTCGGTATGGCCTGAGCCTAGTGGCCGCCGAGTGGAGCCCAGGGGACCGTAGGCCGCGGCCTCATACGCAAAAATCAGTCGGCCATCTGCTGCGGGCACCAGGGCAAATTCATACTCATTTGCGCCGAAATGAAACTTTGCGGCTATACGTCTGGTGATTTTGGGGCCCAGATAAAGGTATGCGTCTGGGCCACCGGCGGTTGCTACCGCCAGTTGAAGCCGTTGCTCAATCAGCTCGCGTAGCAGGCGAAAAAAGTCCACAAAATTGCTCTTGCCCGCTCCATTGGCGCCGATCAGCACGTTGAGAGACCGCAGCTCGAAGTCCTCCAGCTTTCTAATGGACTTGAAGCCTTCGATAGTGAGCTTCCTGATTGGATCGCTCATTCGCTCGACATGACCCGCCCGAGTAGTGCGCGGATTACGATCCGCCGGCGGTTCTGTGGCCAATCCCTACGTCGCCGCAATCGCGAGCCGCTCGGCCCCTCCGGCTCATACTAGCACGAGCGGGTATGGAAAACGCCCTCGCACGGTGTCGTCAGGCATTATTTCGGAACAAGTACCTTGTGTCGCCACGCTGTGACTTCGCTTCCCACGGGTACACAGGCGGGGCGATCGCGGGAGGCCCGCTGTTCTTCCTCCTGGTCGGCCTCGGCTCAGCCAAGACGGGAATATCGACACCAGAAGCCCCCGGTTCAGGACGATGACGTGGCTGGCTTGTCGGATGGCAGGGCAGTAGAGTCAGCGGCTGAAGGGCTCTTGCCGGAGTCGTGTCGGAGCTTGGTGACGATCACTCTCGGAACTTTGTGCCAGCCGTGGCGGGCCAGCATGCGGTAGACGGTCGAGGCGGGCACTTTGTGGCCGGCCATCTTCTCCACCGCTTCATGAACAAGGCGCGTGTTGATGATGCCGTCCTGCCAGTACTCGGCGCGCACGCTGTGGAGCACCGACTTCTCCTGACGCTCATTCAGGAGCTCACGGCGGCGCCCTCCCCGGCCGGGGCGCCCGAGGACGGCCGCCTCGCCCCGTTTCGCGTATTCAGCCTGCACGCGCAGCACGGTGTGCTGCGTCCAGCCGACAGCCTTGGCGACCGCGCGGCTGTTGAGCCCGAGCCCTTCGCGCAGCCAGAGGCACAACACCCGCTGGAACTCGCTCTTGGTCCGGGCGCGCTTCAACGCCGCCTGCAGCTTGGGAAGGGAACCTTCAGGAAGTGGCTTTGGTGCTCCCATGGTTGCCTCGGGCGTCGTGCCCTCGGCGCGCCGCCTTTTTCGCCCGGCACGGCCCTAGACCAAGTGGTTGGGATGGTGCCCCAGGGTCTAAACTGACATGATAATACCGCGGCGATAAAATGTCAAAGGCGTCCAGCCGAGGTGGCCGGCGCCGTCTGCTCTGAAGCAGTGGCTTGAGGCCGCACAGCGCAGCGGTGCGGTCTTGAGACAACAGCAGAATCATGGAGGCAGATGCTCTGGACATGGTAGAATTACGTGTATTCAGTTGTATTAGGAGTGCATCATGGCGACCACCCCGGTAGTGACCGTACGCTTGGAACCCGAGCTGCGGGAACGGCTGGACCGTCTGGCGAAGGCGCAGCGCCGCAGCCGCTCGTTTGTGGCGACGGAAGCGATCCGCGAATATGTGAAGGTGAACGAGTGGCAGATCGAGGAAACCCGCAAGGCGCAGGCGGAGGCTGACCGGGGAGAGTTTGCCTCTCCGTCCGAGGTTCGCCGCGTGGTGAAGAAGTGGACCAGCCCCAGGCGGAGCGCACGTGCCAGATAGCCCGCTGGAAATCCGCTGGCTGAAACGGGCGCTGGCCAACCTCGATGCCGAAGCCGTCTTCATCGCCCGCGATAATCCCGCCGCTGCTGCCCGCGTGGTGGAAGCCATTGCCAATACCATTGCCAATACGGTGGAATTGCTCTCTCATCATCCCGCCCTGGGCCGCCCCGGGCGCGTCGAGGGCACCCGCGAGTTGCTGGTCCCCGATGCTCCGTACTTGGTCCCCTACCGCGTGCGCGGCCACGCTGTCGAAATCCTCCGCGTCTTCCATGGCGCCCGCAAGTGGCCGAAGAAGCTCTAAGCGCCTTCGGCAGCCGGAGTGCACCTTGCTTCTTTGAGAAGCTGTGTGTCAGGCTTCCACTTAAGGATTTGAATATAAACAAACCGGCCAGACGTACTGTGTAATATTGAGGAGCGTCTCTTAGGATCAGGCCGGACGGTTTTCCTATTTTCGCACTATTTTGCTGCCAATGTGGCCCTGGCAGGCTGTGGCATATGCTGTATCTTACTGAAAATGAAAAATCAGATCCTCCCCGTTGCTCAGGATGTCATCATCCGAAGGCTTTCTTTAGAAGCGGAGCGAAGAGGCTCAGCCCTTAGCTTGCTGTAATCGATTGCTGGGCCTCCGATGGCTGCCCGGCAGGGCGCGCTTCGATGCTGGGTCTTTGAATGCAAATCCTAGGCTTCTTTTGGCCCCTTTTCTTGATCGTATGGTTGCAAAACGTGCAATTTATGCACAGGTCGATGTCGAAATCGAGCAGATTTCCAACTTCCAATTGAGAGGCGCCGGACAGCGCCGCTCTAACGAGAACCCGATGGTAGCGCCCCGGTCTTCCCTACCTCTTCCCCGGCCGCACTTCGGGACCCGTCAGGGCAGACCCCTGCCCCGGAGGAAGCCAGTAGAACTTTAATCTCTCGCTTGGCAGCGGCGTGGCATAATGAGTCGAGGCCGTTCGTTCCATGACCCTGCGCGAAAAGGCCGAGGCGGCGCCTCTGCGGCCAGGTGTGTATCTCTTCAAAGACTACAGCGGCAAGCCGGTGTATGTGGGCAAGGCGCGCTCGCTGCGCCTGCGCCTGCGCTCGTACTTCCAGGAGTCGCGCCCGCCGGACGAGAAGCGCGATCGCATGCTCGAGGCCGCCATCGACCTCGAAATCATCCTGGTGGACAATGAAAAAGAGGCCATGGCGCTTGAAAACAACCTCATCAAGCGCTTCCAGCCGCGCTACAACATCCTGCTGCGCGACGACAAGACATATCCTTACATCAAGCTGACGCTGGCCGAGCGCTGGCCGCGGGTGTACGTCACGCGCCGGCTGCGCAAGGACGGCTCCGCCTACTTCGGGCCTTACTTCCCGGCCAACCTGGCCTATCGGGTGGTGGACTTCATTCATCGCTCGTTCGGGGTGCCTTCCTGCAAGGTTGATCTGACGCGCTTTCACCCGCGTCCCTGCCTGCAATACCACATCAAGCGCTGCGTTGGACCTTGCGTGGAGGGCTACACCACCACGGAGGCTTATGGCGAGGCAGTGGGCCAGGTGCGGATGCTGCTGGACGGCCGCGTCAATGACCTTATTCGCCACTTGCGCGAGTCGATGGCGGCTGCGTCCAAAGGCCTGCGTTACGAGGAGGCCGCGCGCTGCCGGGATCGGATCAGCACGCTGGAGCAGCTCGCGGAGCGCCAGAAGATGGAGGCCTCCGAGGGCCGCGACGCGGACTTCTTCGGCTTCCACCAGGAAGGTCCGCAGGTGGCAGTGGACCTGTTCCATGTGCGCGGCGGGCGGGTGGCAGACCGCCGGGAGTTCTTCTGGGAAGACGCGGAGCCGTTCGAGCCGGCGGCCTTCTTCTCGGCTTTGCTGAAGCAGGTCTACCTTGATCAGCTCTATCTGCCGGACATGATCCACGTGCCCGCCGAGTTCGACGATCGGGAGTTGCTGGAAGAGGTCCTGTCTGAGAAGCGAACCCGCCGGGTACGCATCCAGGTCCCGGAGCGTGGCGCCAAGCACGCGTTGGTGGAGCTGGTGGCCCGCAACGCTCTTCATTCCTTCACCCGCCGCTTCCGGGTGGCGAATCCGCCGGCCCGTGAGATGGCGGAGCAGTTGGCCGAAGCGCTCGATCTGGAACACGCCCCGCAGCGGATCGAGTGCTTTGACGTTTCCCATATCCAGGGAACGGATGTGGTCGCTTCCATGGTGGTGTGGGAAGACGGTAAGATGAAGAAGTCCGACTACCGGAAGTTCATCGTGCGATCGGGTCCCCGGAATGACGACTTCGCCAGCATGCGAGAGGTGGTGGGGCGGCGCTACAAGCGGGTCCTGGAGGAGCAGGCTGCGCTGCCGGACCTGATCCTGATCGACGGCGGCGTCGGCCAGCTTCACGCTGCCGCCGCGGCGCTCGAGGATCTGGGGACGATTAATCATCCTATGGCCGCCATCGCCAAAAGAGAGGAGGTCCTTTACGCCCTGGGTCGGGAGGACGAGCCCGTAGCGCTCGATCACCACTCGCCAGCGTTGCATCTGGTTCAGCAGATTCGGGATGAGGCTCATCGCTTTGCAGTCAGGTTTCACCGCTCGCGACGCTCCGGTCGCGAGCTGTCCACCGAGCTACTTGAGATTCCGGGAGTGGGTGCGAAGACGGCGCGAAAACTGCTCAGTCAATTTGGCAGCGTGACCGCGGTCAAGCAACTTTCTGCACAGGAGCTTGGGCAGGTGGTGCGGCCCAAAGAAGCCCGGATGATCCGTGAACACTTCAACTCAGCTGGGTCGCCATAAACAGGATGACTGTCCTAACTATGACGAGACTCCCTGTGCGAGATCCGTTCGGAGGCAAAATGCGTTAGGCGAACAAGGGAGGCTAACATCGGCCCTTCAACGATTTATTTATTCTTTGTTATTTCATGTTTGCACCTGGGATGGTTTCGACGCTAAACTTGGCACTGGGACGCCTGCCGCAAGAACAGGAGGGCGGTTTCGAAGATAAAACAGTCCAACTAGACTGTTTAATGGTTCGGGCGAATTTCGTACCCAACCAGGGAGGGTGAACATGAGCGAAAATGATGGCGGCTCCAAGGTGGCCATTTTTCTGGCCGGTGTCGGCCTCGGCGCGGTCGTGGCTTTGCTGTTCGCGCCCACCTCAGGCAGAGAGGCTCGGAGGCTCATTAGTCGAAAGGCCGACGAGGGCCGTGATTACGTGAGCGCCAAGAGCCGTGCCGTTCGGCGTCAAGCCGAAGAGTTGGCGGAGAAAGCGAAGGATTTGGTGGTTTGATCATCTCTGGTGTGGAACACCGCTAATCCGATATAAATCGATACTGGAGCATACCGTAGCGGAGGTTGAAGATGAGCGAGAACAACACTGGTTCGAAACTGACATTCTTCCTTGCCGGCCTCGGCGTAGGCGCCATCCTGGCGCTGCTCTTTGCGCCTGCGTCAGGCGAGGAGTCACGCAGGTTTCTGAGCGACAGGGCCGATGAAGGTCGGGAATACGTGACGGGTAAGGGTCGGGAAATACGGCAGCAGGCGGAAGAACTGGTTGAGAAAGCCAAAGACCTGGTGACCCAGCAGAAGGAACAATTGTCGGCTGCGCTCGAGGCCGGCAAACAAGCCTACCAGGACGAGAAGGCCAAATCACGCTAGGCGGGAGACCCATGGCTCATGAGGGCCTGCTCACTGTTTTCGTCATCGTCACCGCCTTGGCGGTGGCGATGCAGGCGGCCATACTTTTCGCGATATACCGCTCCTTGAGTCAGCTCATTAAGGCGGTCGCCCGAATCGACGCCGCGTTCAAAGAGCATCTGAATCCCGTTTTAGGCTCCATTCAAGCTATCGCGGCGGCCGCGAGAGAACCGGTAGGAACGATTCTGTCTAACTTCGCCGAGATCAGTGTTGTTCTGCGTCAACGCACCCTCAGCGCGGATGCCTTGGCCGCGGAGGCAATCAATCGGGCCCGGACGGAGATCATCCGCGTCGACGAGTTGATGTCGAGGATCGTCCTGAAAGTGGACCGAGCTTCCGAGGCAGTGGAGCGCGGGGTGCTGGTGCCGGTGCGGGAGATTTCCGCGGTCATGGCAGGATTTCGCAAGGGGCTCGAGTTCTTTTTGGGGCGGCGCCGCCCCCCGGCGCGCGGCGAACGCAGCCCGAACACGCCCCACGAAGAGCAACTTTTTATCTGACGCCCAGGCAGGCGCGATGTATTATCGGACATTCTCCCCTTGACAGCTACGGCAAGGTCCGGGAGGAGAGCATGAGTTCGCGGACAACCGCCAAGGTAAGCAAAGAGGGAGAATCTCAATGTCATATATTACTGTCGGTAAGGAAAATTGGTTCGTCAGAAGAATTCGTGGGTCGAATCCGGCTCGGGCAACTTGCCAAGTGAGTGATAGAGCGCAAGTTCGAGGCAGCGGAAGGTGCGGAAGCCGTAGGATTTTCTCATGGTGACTTTAGCCTTGTTGTTCAGACCCTCGACGACTCCGCTGGAAAGCAGCTTCTGAGCGCGGAAATAGTTGAGGATCAGTTCGCGGCGCTGGCGGAGTGACAGGGCGATGTGCTTCATCGGCTCGATGCGCGAGCGCATCACTTGGCGACACCAGTCATCGAGGAACTTTCCGGCCCATGCGGGCGAGTTGTAATCCCAGAGCTGCTGAAAGGATTCCTTAAGAAGGTAAGCCCGTACGGTCTTCAGGTTGTAACGGAGCAGATCGCGCAACCGGAAGCGCTGTTCCGTCTTCAGATTCTCTCCGCGTTTGAGCAGTAGCCAGCGCGACTTCTTCAGCACGGGCACGCCGCCCTCGCTTGCTATGCGGCGCGATTCTCCCGCCCGGACTTCGTCCAGTGCCTTGTTCATTTTCGCCACGATGTGAAAACGATCGAGGATGTGAAGCGCCTCGGAGCATTTCTCGCGAATGACTTTCAGGTAGGGTTCCCACATATCGGAGCAGACGAACACGATCTTCGAAGCCAGTTCGTCGCCGATGACGGTGAAAAATCCCCGAAAGGATTCGATGGTTCTTTCGCGGCCCACCCAAAGCAGACGGGTGATGCCGAGATCGATCTGATAAACCAGAGTCAAGTACTTGTGGCCTTTGGCATATTGGATCTCATCGACGCCGATCGCATCGATTTGGCCTAGCACCCGGTGCTCCAGCCCGAAGGTGACGACGTGTTCCACCACCGCGTCGAAGACCTTGTCCCAGGAGGTGCGAAAGGCCTCCGCCGTCTCTTTCCATGACAGTCGCCGCGCCCAACGGGCTAGGAAGAGCATGTAGGCTTTGGTCAGTGTGCGTTTGCCATCGCCCCAGGGAACTTCTTCGACAGCCACAATGCCGCAGCGGCGACAGTTGACGCGCCGCATGGTGTAGAGAAGGAAGACGAGAAATCCCCAAAGGGGAATGAACTCAAAGCGCCGTTCGGCGAGCTGGTCATAACCGGGCGCCGGCAAATGGCAGCGCGAGCAGACTGCGGCCGAACCCTTGCGCGGTCGCACGGCCACTTCGATACTCTTCGTGTCGGCACTGAAGTGGACGTGCTGATAGACAAAACCTCGGAAACGATGGCAGCGGTTTTCTCCGAAAATAATTACCCGGGCGTCTCCGGCTTTGATGTTTTGGCCTTTCGAGGGCGTCCAGGTTTAGCGGTAACTCCGTCCGGGGAAATTCTCTTGGGCCCTGTCGAAACACCGAGCCGGCCCAGGCATCGGAGATGATGACGAACGATACGTTTTCTGCGCTGTTCGTCCACTGGTGGCGATGGCGCCTGCGCCAGCGGTTGCTGGGTTTGT
>DATDGR010000214.1:0-4833 GCA_036521995.1 Terriglobia bacterium
ACTCCCGGCAGGCCTGCTCCGAGCGGAAGCGAGCCTCGAAGTCCGCTGCGGTCCGAGGGTAATCCTCCATGAGCTCGCATACTATAGGTTGGGGTCACCTGAGTCAAGTGGATACCCAGATCTCCTTATATAAAAAAGAGCTAGTACCCAGGAGGGAGAGCCATGAGTTTCGCCGAGGGAACGCTGCTTTATCTCTTCCTATCCCGGCTGGTGATCGCTGGGGCGGGCGTTGTCAGCATGATCTTGGGCTATCGGCTGTTTGCGCGAGGAGTGCAAACTCACGCGGGCGAGGCCGGATCCACGATTGAATCCTCATTCGTCGGGGCACGCTTCACCGTCAAAAATGCCGCTCCGGGAACTGCATTCGCCCTGTTCGGAGCCATGCTGATTACCGTCATGCTCATCCAGAGCAGCCCGTCAGTAACCTTTGAAACCGTGAACAAATATCGGACCAGTACCGAAACCGAACCCGTCGCTGCGGGACCACAAACCCCCAGCGAAACCAGCGAAAGGCTGGTGATGCGTGGCGAGCATGAGAACACCATTACGTCGATTACGAAACAAGGACGGGAGATGGAATCGCGGGGAGATGTGGCGGGTGCCGAGCGCGCGTACCGCGAGGCCGTGACCGCATTGGCCGAACCGATAAACGATCTGGCGTGGATTTACCTGGGATCGAACCGAAGGAACGATGCCCTCGGGCTTGCGAGGCTTGCGGTTCAACTCAGGCCAGACGAACCGCGCTACACCGATACTTTGAATAAGGCGCGATCAGCACCGGAGCGATAACGCGCAACAGTTCGCCCCTTCAACGAAAATTGAGTCTGAAGCCGCAGGCCGGGCGGGGGCTGGCGCAGACCGTTCTGTTCCGGTCTGCGTAGTATATGATACTGCTGCCGATCCATTTCCAGGAGGGAGCGGTTCACAGTGCTGCCGGAACGGCCGATGTCGGCTGTCAAACTCTCGCAGACCTAAAAGGCAAGGTCTGCGCCAGCCCCGCCAACGAACTCTGGGACACCCTCCACGCTGTTGGCCCGTGAAGGAGAGCTTCCCGGCGTTCTTGCGCATCAGGTTCTTGAACCGCTTAGGGCCACAATTTCCCGCAGCAGGGTAGCCATCTCTGAAGCAGCGATGCCGTGTCAAGCGCTTTTGGGCAACACTTAACCTGTGGCCTGAGTGCACACACCTCGCCCCGACCATTCTCAGGCGGCTCCAGCCGCCGCCTGCCGTGCGGCCTTTCCGCCGCGACTACTTAAGTGGGGATCGGGGTTAGTCCCCGACCCCCGTTGAACCACGGGTTCCAGGACGCGGGTTCGATCATGGGGCATCGCTTGAGGCCGCATGGGGAAGATCGCGAGATCGCAGAGCTATCGCACTGTGCCATCCCCGCCGATTAGATGATCGGTCAGTGCGAGAGCGGCGCGAAGTAGTTCCCGGCATCGCGGGGCGCGCCCCTATGAAAGTTCGGTTGTGGAGAGAATCAGTTCGCTGGGGGCTGGGACGAAGCCGCAAGTCCTGCAGCCGTCCAACCACGCCCAAAGGATCGGTGTACCCGATCGATGGCGAATTTCGTCGTAGATTTCGACCTTTTTGACCCGTTTTTACCAAATGTGTGCAATTCCTGCTCACTTTTCGTGCCGGTTGGACCGGTTTCAGAGCCGCGCCAGGGCAGAGAATCCGCCGGGGGCCAAACTTGCCACTCCACTTGGGCATCGAATTCGTCGCTGCGCGTGAGTCTGGGATTCCGCGCTGGTGTAACTTTATGAAGGCAAATCTGGGGCTCTGTGACCGGGTGATCGGGCCCTCGGGCATCGAAACACCGCCGGCCCGGCGGCTCAGTGATAAGATGTCCGGCGGGTGAGCGGATTTCCGATGGCCAGAAACTCCACGGCATCGACGTCCAGCGCGCGCCAGCCGGCAGGATCTGCTTCCGACGGTGCGGAGGATCCTAGCGCGCCCGTGACTTCGGAGCCCTCTTCTCCGGCGGCCGTGTCCTCAGTGGTGGGGCGCTTCCGCTGGGTGATCTGCGCCCTCCTGCTTCTGGGGACCACCAAGAACTACATGGATCGCCAGGTGCTGGGCGTGCTGAAGAACACGCTGCAGCATGACCTGGGCTGGAATGAGATTGATTACGGCAATCTGGTGTTCGCGTTCCAAGCCGCTTACGCAATCGCGCTCCTGCTGGTGGGCCGCGTGGTGGACCGCTTGGGAACGCGGCGGGCTTACTCGCTGATCATGGTGTTCTGGAGCCTGGCCTCCATGGCGCACGCCTTCGCCCGCTCGCTGGCCGAGTTTATGGTGGCTCGTTTTGCGCTAGGCCTCGGAGAAGGCGGCGTGTTTCCGGTCAGTATCAAGGCGGTGGCCGAATGGTTCCCGCGGAAGGAGCGCGCGCTTGCCACCGGCATCTTCAATGCGGGTACCAGCATGGGAGCGATCATCACCCCGCTGATCGTTCCTTGGATCACCACCCATCTGGGTTGGCGATCCGCGTTCCTGATGACCGGCGCGCTCGGCTCTGCCTGGCTCGTGTTTTGGGTGGCGCTCTACCGCAGGCCCGAGGATCACTCGCGCTGTTCAAAGGCGGAACTCGCGTACATCTGTAGCGATCCACCCGAGAGCCCCGAGAAGGTGGCATGGCTCGGCCTGCTGAGGTATCGTCAGGCGTGGGCGTTCACCCTGGGCAAATTTCTGACCGACCCCATCTGGTGGTTCTACCTGTTCTGGGTTCCGGACTTTCTGCAGCGCCAACATGGCCTTCAGTTGATCCAGATCGGACTGCCCCTGGTTGTGATTTACCTTATCTCGGACGCGGGCAGCGTGGCCGGAGGATGGATTTCATCCGCGCTTATCAAGCATGGGGCGAGCGTCAATGTGGCGCGCAAGACCGCGATGCTCATCTGCGCGGTGAGCGTGGTACCGATGGTGTTCGCCTATCGCGTCGCCAGCCTGTGGGCGGCGGTGCTGCTGATCGGACTGGCCACTGCCGCTCACCAGGGGTTCTCCGCCAATATGTTCACCTTGTCGTCGGACATGTTTCCCAAGCGTGCGGTGGGATCGGTAGTGGGCATCGGCGGGATGGCCGGGGCGATCGGCGGCATGTTCATCGCCAAGATTGTAGGTCACGTCCTGCAGTGGACCGGCAGCTACCGGATTCCGTTCCTGATGGCCGGAACCGCTTATCTGGTGGCTTTGGCGGTGATTCAGATTCTGGCGCCGCGCCTGGAACCCGTGGCCGCGGCGGCTGTGCCGGCGACTGCAGAGGCAAGAACTTGAAGCTTGGGGTATGATGCGCAGTTCGGCTACGGGCAAGAACCGCAGCGAGCCGTTAAGTGCGGGAAGGAGACGAGAGCGATGGAGAATCCGATGGGAAAAAGAAGCGGTGGTGTTACCCGGCGGGAGTTCTTGAAAGACACGGCAGCAGTGGGAGCGGGAGTGGCCGCTTTCGGCGGCTTGACGCCCGCCAGGGTCCTGGGCGCCAATGATCGGATTCGCCTGGGCGTGCTAGGAACGGGCGAGCGCGGGACGTACGACATGAAGGTCTTCATGGGAAATCCGCAGGTGGAAGTGGTGGCCGTCTGCGACGTCTATGAGCCCAACCGACTGGGCGCCCAGAAGGTCGCGGGAGACACGGCGCAGGTTCACAGCGAGTACCGCGAAGTGCTCGATCGCAAGGATGTGGACGCCGTTCTGATTGCCAGCCCGGATCACTGGCACAAGCAGATGTTGATCGACGCGGTGCGCGCCGGCAAAGATGCCTACTGCGAAAAGCCGATCATGCATTCCATCCCGGAAGGGGTCGAAATGGTCCAGGCCGTTAAGGAAACCGGTCGGGTGGTCCAGACCGGGACGCAGCAGCGGAGTTGGCCGCATTGGGTTCTGGGCAAGCAGATCATGTCTGACGGCTTGATCGGTGAAATAACGTTTGTGCACACCTACTGGTATCAGAATTACTACAAGGGCGGCGGCTGGATGTCGAAGCATCCCGTCGATACTGCCGCGCTCGATTGGAAGAAGTGGCTCGGTGACGCGCCCGACCAGCCGTTTACAGAGGACAAGTTCGATCATTGGCGATTCTTCTGGGATTTCGGTGGCGGGATTTTGACCGACCTCCTGACTCACTGGATCGACGTGATCCAGTGGTACCTCGTCCAGCCGGCGCCCCGGACGGCCACGACGACCGGTGACCTCTATCTGATGCAATGGCAGTGCCCGGACACCATTACCGCCGTTTATGAATACCCCGGCAAGACCTTGGTGACTTTCACCGGCGCCTTGAACAGCAGCATCGACGACGGAGGCATCGTGTTCCGCGGCACCAAGGCCACACTTAAGATCGATCGCTCCCACTTGGCGGTTTACCCTGAAGGCGTGGAGTGGGAGGACGCGACGGAACTTCCGCCGCCCGAAATTCACGTGCGATCCGAGCACGACGGTACTATCGATCACGTCGCGAACTTTCTCGACTGCATGAGCACCCGCAAATCGCCGAACGCCAACATCGAGGTGGGCTTCGAGGCAGCCCGCACGTCGTGGCTCGGCAACATCGCTCTGAAGCGCGGCATGAAGACGGTGTGGAATGAGACCGAAGGAAAAGTGGCCTCCTGAGTGAAATTTGCCCGCTTGGGTCAGTTCCGTCAACAAATATGCACGCATTCGAGAGCGGGCGGTCTGGTCTTGAACGCCTTTCTTTTTCTGGTTCTGAGCAGGAATCTGGCCGAAGGGGCGATTTGACGGTGTTTTCAGAGGTGGTGGTTTCTCGATAAGCTGGCGGGGTGAGAGACGACGACTGGACGAAAATACTGGGGTGGCCGGGATGGCGGGTCTACCGAACGG
>DATDGR010000215.1:0-44171 GCA_036521995.1 Terriglobia bacterium
ATCTTCTCGTTGGGGACGGCTCCTGAATAAGAGCCATAACTGGTGGTGGAGTCGTTGACCTGGCAGAAATAGGCCCATAACGGAACGTGCTCCCGCTGCAGGTCCTGATGCAACATCGGAACCACGCAGATGGGAAAGTCACCGGCAATCCCGCCACCAATCTGGAAGAACCCGAGCGCAGTTTGCGCTGTCGTCCTGGTATACCACTCAGCCAGCTCCATCATGTATTCGATGCCGGTGCGGACGGTGTGAACGCTCTTGACGGCGCCTGAAATGCAGTGCCCGGCGTACATGTTGCCTAAGGTAGCGTCTTCCCATCCCGGCACGAACATCGGCAAATTTTTTTGAGCGGCGGCCAGAAGCCAGCTGTTCTTGGGATCGATCTGATACGAGTCCGATAGGCGGCAGGAAAGCAGAATTTTGTACATGAACTCGTGCGGGAAGAAGCGCTGGCCCCCCTGGTCCGCCGCCACCCACTCTTCCAGGACCGCAGCCTCGATGCGCCGCATCGCTTCCATCTCCGGGATGCAGGTGTCCGTGACGCGGTTCATGTGGCGGGCTAGCAGAGCCGCCTCATCCTTCGGCGTCAAATCCCGATAATGGGGCACCCGCTCATAGAAATCGTGCGCCACCAGGTTGAACACGTCCTCTTCCAGGTTGGCGCCGGTGCAGCAGATTCCGTGAACCTTGTCCTGCCTGATCATCTCGGCCAAGGAGATGCCCAGTTCAGCGGTGCTCATGGCACCAGCGAGGGTCACAAACATCTTGCCGCCCGAGTTGAGCAGCTTGATGTAACCGTCGGCAGCGTCAACCAAAGCTGCCGCATTGAAGTGGCGATAGTGGAGCTTGATAAAAGAGGAGATGGATGACATGGAATCAATCTGTTTCGGCTACCCGAGGCCCAGGTGGCGGCGTGCCCTATTCGTCTATTCCGAGGAGCACTGAGGCCGCCAGCACGGTCGTCCAGAGGCCGCGCTTGTCTCCGATGGCGGACTGGGTGATTTCCAGGGTGCGAACGATCTTGTTTGAAATCCGGTAAATCTCCTTCTTTTCGTCCCAGCTCCGGTCGGGATCGAACTCCACGCCCAGGGTGGTGGCGAGCATTTCGGCGGCCAACTCTTCGGCGTATTCGCCGGCCACTTCTTCGGTCTGGCCGAACGAGTGATGCTCGGAAAGATAGCCGAAGGTGTTGCGGTCGGCCGGAAGGGCCACGCCCACCGAGGCCGCGATCAGCCGGTGGGGCTCGCGCGTAGAGTTTTCGCTGATCACCACGAAAGTCACCTGGCCGGGTTCAAGCTCTTTCATGCCCTCGGCGCGCGGGATCAGCTTGCAGCGCGGCGGAAAGATGCTGGAGACCCTCACCAAATTGCAGGCGTGAATCCCAGCTGAACGCAGCGCCAGCTCGAAACTGGTGAGCTTCTCGCGGTGCTTACCCACGCCCTTGGTCAGAAACATGCGCTTTGGAACAAACATCACTGGCCCCGGTAAGCGCCCGGGATTCTGTCGCAACCTTGCGAGGCCGGGTCGCCTCTTCCCTCTCGAGTTTTCTGAAACGCGATTCAACGTAACAAGAAGCGGTGAAAAGTGTCAACGAAATTTGGCCCACGAGGCGTGGTCTTTGTTACAAGCGTAACAAATTCTCGACCCGCGGTGAACGCGGAGGCCTCACTTCCCGCCATCGCGATGAAGAAAGCGTCGGCTTGAGGGTTGCAGCAAAAGGGACTAACATAGTGAGAGTTAAACTGCGGTTTCAGTGAGCATCGCGGACTTCCGGGTAGCGGTACAGTCAACTGTACTGCCCGACTTCCGCCAAAGTACGGAGGAGAATTACAGGTGAGAGAAAAGGCGCTTAAGCTGGCGTGGTTGGCAGGATTTGTGGTTCTGACGTCCACGCTCATGATGCTCCGCTCCGAACGCGTAGCGGAGGGGGCGTCGTGCGCCCGGCTACCCCGGTTCGACGCGTGCCCGACAGGAGCCAGGCGGCTCGAGGCCGCCCCGGTTTTTCTGTCGGCAAAGGCGCAATCTCAGGACCCGCGCCTGGCCCATGCTTATCGCTTTGACCGCGGGGAGTGGATCTACCTGCACCTCGAAGGGTCACCCGGGGCCATTGGCTACCAGCACGGATACCTTCTGGCTCCCGAGATCGCCGACGCTTTTGAGGGCGTCAAGCTGATCGACACTCACCAAACCGAGAAGCCTTGGGACTTCTTCCGCGACGCCGCGCGTGACATGCTCTGGCCGCACATCGACGCCGAATATCAGGCGGAACTCAAGGGAATTGTCGCGGGTCTCGAGGCCCGAGGCGCGAAGATGGACCTGTGGGACGTAGTGGCGGTCAACGCTTTCGAGGAGCTGCCTGAGTACTACGTTCCCTGGTACAACGAGCAGCACAAGGTGGCCGGCACTCCCGAGATCACGCCGGAGGGCAACTGCAGCGCCTTTGTCGCCACCGGAAGCTGGACGAAGGACCACGGAGTGGTGATCGCCCACAACAACTGGACCAACTTTATTGACGGCGAGCGCTGGCGCATCATTTTTGACGTTGCGCCCGAACACGGCTACCGCATGCTGACGGACGGCTTTCCGGGCGTGATTACCAGCGATGACGATTTCGGTGTCAACTCCGGCGGCCTGATGGTGACCGAGACCACCATTACCCAGTTCCGCGGCTGGGACCCGAACGGCAAACCCGAGTTTGTGCGCTCGCGCAAGGCCATGCAGTATGCCGACTCCATCGACAGCTACGTCAAGATCATGCTCGACGGCAATAACGGCGGCTACGCCAACGACTGGCTGCTCGGCGATCGCAAGACGGGCGAGATCGCCCAATTTGAGCTGGGTCTGAAGAACTATCGCGTCTGGCGCACGAAGGACGGCTATTATGTGGGCTCGAATTTCTCCAGCGATCCGAAGCTGACCAAGGAAGAGACCGCCTTCGATCCCGACAATCCGGAGACCTCGCCCAACGCCCGACACATCCGCTGGGACGAGCTCATGAGCCAGAACAAGGGCCGCATCGACGTGGAGCTTGCCCAGGCTTTTGAGTCAGACCACTACGATTCCTATGAGAGGCGCGAGGATGCCGACGCCCGCACCATCTGCGGCCACACGGAGACGTCGTCCACGGGCGTGCCCGTCTGGGACTGGCCCGCTTATTTTCCGGGCGGCGCTGTGCAGGGCAAAGCGACTGACAGCAAAATGGCCGCCGCTATGAGCCTGGTGGCGCGCCGGGGTCATCCTTGCGGCACAGATTTCCTGGCCGAGCCTTTCCTCAAAGCGCATCCGGAGTTCGCCTGGATGGCGCCGGTGCTTCGCGACATGAAGGCTGGTCCGTGGACAGACTTCCACTCGGACGAGAAACCGTAGCCAGAGCACGGAGTGCAGTCAGGGAATACCCGCAGAAAGAAATACCCTTCGAGCTTCGAGGCGGAAATCAAAGGCGCGGTCTGCCTCGGACACAGAATTTCCGCTGCCTGTGACCCCGAAAGTTCAATTCGCAGCGCTTGCGCGGGGACGGCGCTCCGTCTTTCGGTAGATGCCTTGAGCGACATCCAAAGAAGCAAGGATCAGGAGACTTAGCACGAGACAACCGACTGCTGCCAGGAGGAAGAACCACATCAGATTCAGCAGGGTCTGTGACCTTGCCCCCGGCAGACCCAGGAGCTCCTCAGTGCCCCAGGTAATGAACAAAACAAAGAAGCCCAGAATCAGCACCAGGAAGGCCCAGCGGTTGAATCTGGCGGAGCGTTCCGGACCTTTCCATTCCTTCCCCAAAGCTCTCCGGAGTTGTCCCAGGATTTCGTCCTGAGCGGTCTTGTAGTGGTACAGGGCGATGAGCACCACAGTCGCGATGCCGAAGAGGGGAATCAACCCCGCGTATTTCTCGATGTAGGCCAACCTAACCTCTGAGCCGACTTCGCTTCAGACTGCCAGTCTTTCCAATCGAGCTCCGCTAGATGTGAGAGGACGGCGGCACCCGCACTCACGCCCAGCCCTGCCCAACCTAAGCCCGGCCGGATCGCCTGAAGACCAAAGAGCATTTGCGCCGTCAAAGCGCTGGAGAAGAACAAAAGGAACAGCAGAGACGTTCTAAAGATCTGCCTGTGAGGCAAGTGCTGTTCAAAATACCGAAGCAACTCGGAATTCTTCACTCTAAGGTCTTCGACGTCCCGTGCTAACACAGCGTTCTTTCGCAGCAATTCTTCCTTCTCCTCCGTTGACTTGGAGTTTTGCGACTCCAACAGAACTTGCTGCCTGTAATGCTGCAGCAACGATTCCTCCCACTCCCGCTCCTGCTTTTCCCACTCTTCCCGTTCACGCTGGCCGAGCAAGGCCTCGAACCTGGCCTCAGGGCCTGTGGAGGATTTCACTGCGAGTTCCACTTCGAGCGACTGATACATAGCTACCTCTACCTGTAGATCGCGCGTTCCAAGAGCGAAATAGGCCGCCGGCTTGCCCCGCACGGCAATCTCAGGGTGCGTTTTGGGAAGACTCTACAACTCTGTCCTCCTGGCTTTCAATACTGGCATCAAAGGCGGCTCCGGTAGTAATGTTCTGCATGGTGGTGAGCAACTGACGAGTGCCCGGGAGCTCGTTTAATAGCCGCATTAGAATCTCGCGCCACTGGCGGTCCGCCATCAAACTTGCGCCGTGAGCAATTTCATTGCGAAGCTTGGCCAGATCCGACCCCGGAAGGGGGATCTGCAAGTTTTCCTTCCGGATTGCCAGCGTGTAGAGCGTGACCAGGTCTCCAAGGCTCAGGAACTCTCCCTTCTCCTTCTTGATCTTTGCGCTCTCGGAGAGCTCCCTGAAGCTCAGTTTTTTCCTGTTTAGGAACGGATAGAGACCTTCCCGCAGGTCGTACTCCAGCTTGGCGAAAAACAGGTAGAGAACCTTGGCCATCTCCTTGGCCCCTTGTTTGGGCTCCAGGAAGGCGAGCAGGTAGTCGTGGAGCAGTTGTTTGTCCTCGGGTGTCAGCTCGAAGTCAGGCCAGTTTGACTTCAGTGACCGCAGAAACTGTTCCACCTCCCGCTCTTTGGGATAGCCCCTGTCATAGTAGAGCTCGGGGACGATCGACTGTACAAAGAGATCCTTGCCACCAACCTTGGTGAGCGTTGTCTTACCGATCCGCTCGTCACCCACTACCTTCTTGTCGTCGCCTGAAACCAGATAGGTTTCGGTGCTCGGATCAAAGTGGCTGAATTCGGTTCGAATCCAGGTGGGCAGCTCGACCACCGAGAAATAGTCTTGCGCCTTCACCTTGCCCTTGATCAGAATCGAGGCGAATCCGTAACCCCGGTAAATGGAGAATTGAAAGATCTTCGTGAACCTTCCCGTCTTTTCCTGCAGGGCTTCCTGAATGCGGTTGACGACTCCCGGAATGGCACTCTCGTCGCGGCCGAAGCTCACTCCCACGTAAAACCGGATGGCGGTCACCGGCTGGCGTTCGATCACAAGGCCGTCCCTCAGCAGCTTCGCGAGCGTCTGGCTACCGGGCTCCTGCGCCTCGACGATCTTCCGGTCATCGAGCGAAGCCAGGTCATGATCCCTGATATCGAGGTTGCCTGGGTTGCCGTTCCGGTCGCTCCGGAATTCGATGCTGGTCACGGCGAAAGTGGCTGGCGCTCGCCAGGGCACCAACTGTTTTTCGAGCGCCTGCCGGAAACTGTCTTCGATACTTGGATGGAGCCAAGCTCTAATGAGCAGATCGTACAGCCCGAATATCCGGAACACGCGGATGCCGCCGAGCCCGGTCACCCTTAGCAGCGTTGTGATCTGGGTGTCGAGGTTGTTGGGGTCGAAATGCCTAAGCCGCACGAGAAAGTGATAGAGCCGCTCGCCTAAGTGGCCGTGCACCCGTGAGTGCCACACCTTGTCATGCCAGCCGTTTACTCCCGCGTCGCCGGACATAGTTATCTCAAGTCAGCTAGGATCATCCTCGCTGCCGCCATGGACCGGGAAGGGGGGACCGCGCAGTCGCCTACCCAGGCGTTACCTCACCCCGGCTGCCCCATTCAGAACAGGCACAAGAAACAAGGGGCTGAACTCAACCAACGCAAGCTCACCCTGCAACACGGTCGAAGAACATCCCTATCCCACTCGTTTCTCATCTTGCCCGCTAACTACTCTTCAGCCAATCTAAGGGCAAGCTTTTTGCCTGTCAAGAAATAACTTCGGCTCGCCCGGTTTCAGAGCGTAAACGCTTGGGCGAGCCCTTCTTCAAAGCGCATCCGGAATTCGTGCGCATGGCGCAGGCGCTTCAGGACCGGCGCTTCAGGGTATGAAGGCTGGTCCGTGGACAAAACTTCCAGTCGGACGAAAAGCCACAGCAGCGCCAAGCGGCTTGGGCGCGCGACGGCGGGCAGTGGGGAATCCAGTCGATATGGGAAAGTAGCCCGCACTTTTCTCAAAAGCTGAAGAAGCTTTCCACCCGGATTACCTTCCAACACAACAACCCCGACGTTTCAGCTCCAAGAAACCACGCGAGTTGGGGGCCTAACCCGTGGCGGGTCAAGTGCTGTAGCGGCACTGGCGCGCGACTCTGCCACACGGCGGAGAGGTGAACGCGGGCCGCAGCCTGAACCCCGTATCAGGGCGGACGGTTCATCTCGTGCCTTGGCCGCAGGGGCGATGCTGATTTCCTTGGGGGGCAGCGTCGCCTCTCGGTCACTCCTCGGATTCCCCATGGCCGGGAGCTGGTCGCCCTCACGCGGCCACTTGCCATTCAAATCGCATTTCTTCTCTGCCATTCTCCTCGACTTAGGAACTTGACTCGCATCGAACGCGTGGTGCGCTGATTTGTCATTTCGTATTCACCCGTTTCTGTTACGATGACCAACACTGCGAACATCCCGGCAGAAAAAGGAGAAAAGAAATGCCCAGCCCAGGTTTTACATTCGCCAATCCCCAGCCGTCGCCGGACGATTTCGACACCTTTAACCCCCAGGACGTGCTGGCGGATTCGGGTGTCTCCACCACTCCTGTGCCGGAGCCCATCCCGGCGCCCTGGCGCACGCCGCCCACCCTGTCACTCGATCAAGTCCTGGACCCAACCGCGGTGGCGCAGATTCAAAGCTCCGGTAGCATCGTCTTCCATGCGGCGGGTGATACGGGTGGCGTGAAGGAAGCCTCCCGTCAGTTCTCGGTGGCAGACGCCTTGGCCGCCGACCTTTCAGGAAAGACCTACCAGAGCGGGTGCGCTGCGTTTTTTTTCCACCTTGGGGACGTGGTCTATTACTTCGGGCAGGAACGCTACTATTACGACCAGTTCTACGACCCCTACCGCAACTACGACGGGCCCATCTTCGCCGTTCCGGGTAACCATGATGGCGTTATGTACTCCGGTGAGCCGGCCAAGTACTCCCTCGCAGCGTTCTTCAACCATTTCTGTACGCAGGCGCCGGCCCACAGTGCGGCGGCTGCAGGCGTGGCGCGCACCACCATGACGCAGCCCGGCGTCTACTTCACCCTGGACGCGCCTTTTGTCAAGATCATCGGTCTCTACTCGAACACGAGCGAAGGGGCCACTCAGGGTGTGATCAGCGGAGGTGCCGCCGGAACGGCCCAGTTGACTTTCCTGCAGCAGCAACTGGCCACAGCCGTTTCCCAGCGCGCCCAAGGCGACCATCGGGCACTGATCATCGCCATACATCATCCGCCCTTTACCGGCAGCAGCCAGCACGTCCCAAGCCCCGCCATGCTCGCAGATATCGACAACGCCTGCGCCCAGGCTGGCATTCTGCCTGACCTCGTGCTCTCCGGCCACGCTCACCTCTATGAGCGGTACACGCGCTCGGTGCAGGGAACGCAAATGCCGTTTCTGGTGGCGGGCACCGGCGGCTACTTTAATCTCTCCAAGTTCAAAACCGGTTCCGGCGGCGCGGTGGTGAAGCCGCCCATCACCGGAACGGACGCCAAGGGGAATCCGCTGACCCTCGAGTACTACGATGACGCCGATTGGGGCTTCCTTCGCCTTACAGTGAGCGCCTCGACGCTCACAGGCGAATTCGTGGCCGTCAGCCAGCCAGGCGGCTCAACTTCGGTGAAAGACACCTTTTCGCTGAATCTGAGCAAGCATCTGTTGACCAGCGGATCAAGCGCGCCCGCTCAGGTCCCCGTCAAGCCGAAACCAGCGCCCGCAAAACCGACGCCCGCAAAACCGAAACCCAAACCCGCCAAACCGAAGAAAGGCGCCAGTAAACCGAAGCCTGGGACTGTCAAACCCAAACCGAAAAAGGCCGCCAAAGCGAAGTGAAGCAGGCGTCGAATCAGTTTGCTGATTCTGAATGACTTGTGGGCGGGCTTTTGCCGCTCGAGGCCTAGACTTGGGTTTGGGATAGTTTCGTTTTATTGACCTATTTCTGCGTAACCTAGCCTGGCGTAAATGCCACTTGATTAATGGCCATCCGCAGCCAGGTGAAACCAACTCCTTTGCTGCGTTCATGATACAGCCAGTGCAAAAGATGCTTCTTAACGGTGTTGTGCATGTACACTTTTGTTGATTCTAAAGGACATTCCAGCTTTGGGGAGGGTTTCCACAGATTTATCTTGTTGATTCTAAATCACATTCCAGCTTTGGGGAGGGGGGGTGGGGGGGGGGTGTCACGGGTTTTCGGCGGCGGGGGCGGCGCTTGGGCTTGGCTTTGCCGGCCAGACCCAGGGTCTGCAGCAGCCCGGTGATCACCCACTGCTTGCGGTCGATCGCCCGCCGCAGTTGGTCTCCCTGCTGCTCCATCCACATGTCGTCGGACCTCGGGCCCAGGCCCGCCAAGCAAGCCGCCCGGGTGGTGGTCCGGCGGTCTAGTTCCAGCACGTAGGCCTGCTGGGCATCCTGTTCTTCGTCCTCCACCGTCGCCAGCAAGTTCTCAAATTCCCGCTCGGTCAAGGGCGCCTGGTCTTGGGTTTTCATCAATTCCTTACAGGTCAGGCAGATCCATTGAGCCTGCGTGGAAATGGCATCCAACTGCTGGCCGTAGAGCTTTCGGAGCACGTGCTCCACCTTGAAATCGCGCTCGCGAAGCTTGTACTTGAGGATTTCCAGCGCTTCCGCCTGCTGTTTGAACTTGGCCGGGGAGTCCTCCAGGTGCTGCAGCCCGACTTCGAACACTTCCTTGGCGGTGCCCAGCAGATCGCGCTCCATCTCGTGGAACAAGCGGCGTCTCTGCAGGTCCACCTGCTGCCAGCGGTGCTCGAGGCGCGCGTCGCGGATGCGCTCCCAGGCCTGCAGCTCCAGGCAGAGCCGCGCCAGGTCCTGAAAGTGCAGGGCCAGCAAGGGCGGTACCGGCTCGTAGGGCGCGGTCAGCTCCAGGTAGATGCGCAGGGCGGCACCCGGCTCCTGATTCAGGATCCGGGTGTCCGCGAGGCCCAGCAGACGCCAGCGGCGGCCGGGGCAGGTTCTGGGCTACGCGCTGCTTCCCCTGCTCGGTGCGCGGTCGGTGGAGAGCCCGGCGTTAGCCTGCCGAGCGGCTAGAGACTCAGGGGTGCGAGCTGGCGAACGGCGTATAGACATAGAGGTAGGCCCTCATCCTTAGCACCTCCGGTACGCGAACTGAGGCGACCTCCATCGCCTTCAGTACCCAGCTGCTAATACGTATTCTGCACATTTTGGGGCGCCGGTCAAGGGATTTCGGAGGATAGTTCTCGACTGCACAAGGGTGACCCAGCGTTGCGCCGGCTGGCGCAGACCGTCGGGGTCTGTGATCTTCCCGGTTAAGTGGGTGGCGCATACATCGCCTTTTGCATGTATGCGATGCTGCCACGAGGTTTAGAGTATCCTCGGGCCTATGCCGCGATCGACGCTGAGGTGCGGCGAAGACCGCATACATGCCAAACAACGGCACGTGTGCGCCACCCGCCCGTCAGACGCCAGCGTGGTCTTCCCAAGAGCGATGCTGATTCCGGTCGGGGCGCAGCGTCGCCTCGGCCACTCCTCAGACTCGCCGCCGCCGTGGGCTGCTCACTCTCATGGCACTTGCTATTGGTCCGCGTTGTTCCTTACGATTTCCCTTAACTCAGGAGCCTAACTCGCACCGGACCCATATTGCGCTGATCCGTCATCTGGCATTCGCCAGTTCTGATTGAAGGGCGCTGAGAACCCAAAAAGAGAAGAACCCTGAGCCAGGAGGCAGAAGATCAAGGAGTGGACTGCGGCGGCCGTC
Source organism: Terriglobia bacterium (assembly GCA_036521995.1). Classification (GTDB taxonomy): domain Bacteria; phylum Acidobacteriota; class Terriglobia; order UBA7540; family UBA7540; genus Gp13-AA77. The sequence goes on from DATDGR010000215.1 coordinate 10,158, forward strand.
GCTGACCGCGCCCGCAGCGCCCGCACGTTATGATCCGGCGTCTCGTTGATTTCGCACTGCAAGAGAAGCTGCTGGTGATGTCCCTGGGCATCATGCTGCTCATCTGGGGCGTCATCAGTTTTCACAACCTTCCCGTCGAGGCCTATCCCGATGTGGCGGACACGTACGTCCAGGTGATTACCCAGTGGCCCGGCCGAGCTGCCGAAGAAGTTGAGCAGCAGATCACGGTTCCGCTGGAAGTGCAGTTGAATGGCGTATCCCACCTTACCCACCTGCGTTCCGTGTCCCTTTTCGGTCTCTCGGTCGTCACCATGATCTTCGACGACGACGCCGACAATCTGTGGAGCCGCGAACAGGTGCTGGAGAGGCTCTCCCAAGTGACGCTCCCGCAGGGCGTGAGCCCGCAGATCGGCCCCGACTACAGCCCGACCGGCCAGATCTATTTCTACACCCTGACCAGCACGAATCCGCGCTACGACGTGATGGAGCTCAAGAGCCTGCAGGACTGGGTGCTGCTGAACCAGTTCAAGTCCGTGCCGAATATCGTCGACGACGCCATTTTCGGAGGGACCACGCGCGAATATCAGGTGCAGGTGGACCCCGACAAGCTGATTTCCTACGGCCTCAGCCTGCCTCAGGTCGAACAGGCCCTGGCAGCCAACAACATCAACGCCGGGGGCAGTTTCATCGAGCACGGCGAGCAGGCGTTCAACGTCCGCGCCGTCGGACTGATGAGGAATACCGATGACATCGGCGCCACCGTGCTCAAATCGCAAAACGGTGCGCCCGTACACGTGCGCGATGTCGCCACCGTCGTGCAAGGGCCCAAGATCCGGCTGGGGCAGATGGGAAAGACCGTGCGCAAGCCGGACGGAACCATGGTGGACAACGACGACGTGGTGGCGGGCATCGCGCTATTGCGCAAGGGCGCTGAAGCCGAGGCTGCCCTGAACGCCCTTCACAAAAAGGTGAAGGAGCTTAACGAGCACATCCTGCCGCCGGGCGTCAAAATCGTGCCGCACATTGACCGGAGTGACCTGGTCCAGTTCACCACCCACACGGTGCTGCTCAACCTGACCAAGGGCATCGTCCTGGTGGTGTTGGTGCTGCTTCTGTTTCTCGGCAATGTGCGGAGCGCCCTGATCGTGGCCGCTACCATACCCTTCTCGCTTCTCTTCGCGTCCATTCTGCTCAAGCTGAGCCATATTCCGGCCAACCTCCTGTCGCTGGGGGCGCTGGATTTCGGCATGATCGTGGAGGGCTCGGTGGTCATGGTAGAGAACATTGTGCGCCATGCCCGCCGTGACGCCGGGAGCGACAGCGGCCTTTCCATCGCGGAGCGCATCCGCCGCGCCGCTCACGAAGTGCAGCGTCCGGTCTTCTTTCCCATCCTGATCATCATCGTGGCTTATTTGCCCATTTTCACCTTGCAACGAGTGGAAGGGAAGCTGTTCCGGCCTATGGCGTGGACGGTGGCTTTCGCTTTGCTCGGAGCGCTCTTTTTTGCTCTGCTGCTCGCGCCCGTGCTGGCGAGCGTCGTCTTTCGCAGCGGCGTGCGCGAGAGGTCAAACCCCCTTTTTGCCGCCATCTTGAAGGGCTACCAATGGCAGCTTCGCTGGAGCCTCAAGCATCGTTGGCTGACGGCGGCCGGCGGCGCGGCGGTTCTCGCCTTCAGCCTGTATCTTGCCTTGAGCGGCGTGATCGGCTCGGAGTTCCTGCCCCACCTTGATGAAGGCGCCATCTGGGCTCGCGGAACGCTCGCCTCGAGCACCGGACCCACTGAGGGCGAAGCGATCGTGCGGAAGGCCAGGGAGATCTTTATAGGCTTTCCCGAAGTCACGCAGGTGGTGAGCCAGGTCGGCCGGCCCGATGACGGCACGGACTCGACCGGATTCTTCAATAGCGAGTATTTCGTGGATTTGAAGCCGCGGTCGGAGTGGAGGCCGCAGTTTCACGGGGACAAAGACCTGCTGATCGCGGCGATGGACAAGAAAGTGGGAACCATCCCGGGGGTGGACTGGGGTTTCTCTCAGCCCATCGAGGACAACGTCAACGAAGCCGTCAGCGGGGTCAAAGGCGAGCTGGCGGTGAAGATCTTTGGCACGGACCTTCATGATCTCGAGAACACGGCGGACCGGATTGTCAACGTCATGAAAGACGTGCCGGGGGTTGCCGACCTCGGCGTCTTTCGCGTGCTGGGACAACCGAACGTCAATCTGGTGGTCAACCGCGCCAAGGCCGACCGCTACAGCATTAACGTTAGCGACGTCCAGGATGCGGTCGAGACTGCCGTGGGCGGCAACGCGGTGAGCCAGATTCTGCAAGGTGAACGGCGCTATGACCTGGTGGTCCGCTACCAGCCGCAATTCCGGGGCACGGTCGACGCCATCGCCGGCATCCGGATCCTGGCTCCCACCGGGGAACGCGTCTCGCTCGGCCAGCTCTGCGACATTCAGGTGCAGGATGGCGCGTCCATGATCTATCGAGAAGGCAACTCACGTTACATTGCCATCAAGTATAGCGTGCGCGGCCGGGACCTCGGCAGCACGGTCCGCGAAGCGATGTCCAGAGTTGCGCGTGAGGTGAAGCTGCCGGAAGGGTATCACCTGGATTGGGCGGGCGAGTACGAGAGCCAGCAGCGCGCTGCGAAGCGCCTGTCCGTAGTGATTCCCATCACGCTGCTCGTCATTTTCTTGATCCTTTATTCTGCATTTGATTCCTTCAAATGGTCGCTGCTCATCCTGCTCAACGTGGCCATGGCCCCCGCCGGCGGCCTCACCGCGCTGCTCCTCACCGGGACCCACTTCAGTGTCTCCTCGGGGCTGGGCTTCCTGGCGCTGTTCGGCGTATCGGTGCAGACCGGCGTGATTCTGGTGGAGCACATCAATCAATTGCGCGGGCAAGGCCTGGCCGTGGGCCAGGCTGTGTTCGAGGGCTCCACGCGCCGCCTGCGCCCCATCATGATGACGATGCTGGCCGCTTCGCTGGGTCTGCTGCCTGCGGCGGTCTCGCACGACATCGGCTCCGACTCGCAGAGGCCCTTCGCCATTGTCATTGTGGGCGGACTGCTGGCCGCGCTTTTCTTCAGCGTCATTCTGCTGCCGATGGTCTACACTTGGCTTGCCAGCCCCGGCGACAAGTTGCCGAGCGCCGACGGGACCTTCGAGGAGTAAGGACCAATCACCGATGCTGCTGCAGGGTTTAGAGTATCCTCGGGCCTATGCCGCGATCGACGCTGAGGTGCGGCAAAGACCGCATACATGCCAAACAACGGCACGTATGCGCCACCCGCCAAAGCAACGAACCGAACACCAAGTCTATGGTAGATGAGCTAGGCTTAGAAAACCCTGGGTTTATGGGGCTGCGGAGAAATCTCCCCAAGAAATTCTTCTCAAGAAAAACAAGAAACTACGACCTTGCAATTCGGACCTGTCTTGCCGGTCCGCGGCTCTTGGTCTCAAATCTGCGCGTTATCATCGGCGGGCAAACGCACCCGATCAATGACGGCGCACTGTAGGTAGATTGGTCGCATGTCCAGGTTGCGGCGTCCGTTCCCTTATGACCGCTACATCTTGGTGACCGCGGACCTGCTGAGGTGGAGGGCCAAGCTGGGGGAGCGGGATTATAGGGGCTGGCGATCGCCCTGGCGCGCATCCGGGCAGTGCGGTGAAGGTGAGCTCGATGATCGCGATCAATCGGGCCGGCAGGAGAAGGGCGAACTCTGGCAGCAACGTTTCTTCGACCTCCGACATGGTATTCTTTCTCGATAAAAGGAGGCATTCCTATGACCCGAAAAAGAGCGTTGATCTTGATTTGTGGTGTCGGATTATTTGCAAAGCCTGCCTCATTTCTTTATGCGGCCACTGGTCAAGAGGCGTTTTGCATTCATCCGTCGCATGGCCGTGGGGGTTGGTCGAGCCTGTGCTCAAGCATTCCTGGTGACGCAAGAAAAAACATGGACGACCATATCAAGGCGTACCCGTCGCATAAGGGTTACGTCACCACACGACCCTGCAACATGTAGGAGATTGAATAAAGGCGGGCCGGGGTTTCCCACGTCTTTCAATCCGCGCCATCCTGGGGGCGTCGCAGGATAGGATTGATCTGGCCTGGTGAGGCGGGATAACTGCGTTGTTGCACAAAGGACCCATTCTGAAACGGCAGCAACGGCCCAGGAGCGGACCTCTGGTTATTGGTCACACCGGTAAAGCGGCGCGCAGATCGTGTCCAATCTCATTTGTGCGGAATGTCGGCTCAAGCTACTCTGAAGAACCTGGAGATTTTGTAGCATGACAAAGCTCGTTTTCGGAATGCAGCAGTCCCTGGACGGCTACGTCGACCACCTGAAATTGGGGCCACCCTGTCCGGCGCTCTCTCGTCACTTCATCGAGCAGGGTCGCGGCCTGACGGGCGCCGTGTACGGTCGCCGCATGTACGAAATAATGCGTTATTGGGACGACGACCTTCCGGATTGGGACGCGGAGGACCGCGACTTTGCCGCGGTGTGGCGGAGCCAGCCGAAGTGGGTTGTGTCGCGCTCGTTGAAGTCGGTCGGCCCCAATGCCACACTTGTCGAGAATGACATCGAGGCGATGATACGTGGGCTGAAGGCTCAGTTGGCTGGGGAGATTGATGTTGCCGGGCCAAACCTGGCAGGAAGCCTGACCGACCTTGGTCTTATTGATGAGTATCGACTCTACCTCCGCCCCATCGTGCTTGGTCGGGGCACCCCATTCTTCGCCGGCCCCCGGCCGCCGCTCCGCCTTGTGACCAGCGATCTGGTTGCCGAGAATGTGATCAGGTTGACGTACGTTCCCGCTTAATCGCGCGACTCCCCCGACGAACTGCGCGGATGCATCAGGTCCGCTCTGGGCACATTGCGGTCGTTACGCATGGGTCGTCGTCGCAAAACTTACCCTCTTTGCAACGTCGGGAAGCCGGACATTTCTCGGCGATTGGGCTACAGTGTAGCTCAAGAGGACGTTGACGTTATGACTAGCAATTCCGTTGTTCGCGCCCGCATCGATGAACGGACCAAGAGGGAAGCGGCGGCGCGCTGAAGAAAATCGGTCTCACCGTGTCCGACGCCTTTCGCCTGCTGCTGGTGCGCGTCGCGGCGGAAAAGGCCCTGCCGTTCGAGCCGCTCAATCCTAACGCCGAAACTGTGGCAGCGATGAAAGCCGCGCGCCGGGGCGAGCTCGTCAAGGTCGGCAAGCCCGATAAACTGCTACGGGCCTGAATGCGGGAAGTTAAGTACACCACCCTCTTGCACCCTTGCCGGCCCCTGCCAACTTGACGTGCCTCGCCCTTGATTTTACACTTAGAGTTGGCCCTTCCATAGAGGTGGAAGTCTCTCATGCGCTTACGGCAAGTGTTGGCAGCGCCCGCTCTGACGTGTAGTTTGGTGGTTAGTCTGGCGCTTGTAGCTTTCTTCGTCGCAGGGCCCGATCCCCGTCCGATGTTCGGAGGTCCCGCCGGACAGGATTCCGCGGAGTTTTTTCCGCTCAATCAAGTTCATGCTGGGCTTAAGGGTGTAGGCAAGACTGTCTTTGAGGGCAACGACGTCACCGAGTTTCAGGTTGAGATTCTGGGCGTGCTCAGGAGCGTGCTCGCGCCCAAGCACGACGCTATCCTGGTGAAGCTTTCGGGTGGCGGCATTGAGCGCACCAATATCGTGGCCGGGATGAGCGGAAGCCCCGTCTACGTGGACGGGAAGCTTCTGGGTGCGGTCGCGATTTCATTTCCCTTCGCCAAAGAGCCTTACGGCCTGGTGACACCCATCGAAGACATGCTGGCCGTAACGCCGGCCGCCAGTTCGACGAATCCCGAAGGAGGAGTGGACGGGGTGGCGTTTCAAGGCAGCCCGGGACTATCCCGGGCCCGCTTTGCTCGCGTGGCGGGCGGGTCAGCGGATGACGTGAGGCTGATTCAAGAAGACTCGTGGCCTCCCCAAGCCGGTCAGGTCAGCCAGGTTGGCCAGCCGACTTCGGATGAGCCCGCGGGAATGGCCGAGTTGCTGTCGAGCTTGCGCTTGCCCGTGCGTTTCAGCGGATTCGACGGCAGCTTGATCCGGCAATACGCTCCGGCCTTTCGGGCTCTTGGCCTGGAGCCGGTGGAGGGTGGAGTGCTGACCGGCGCGACCTCACCGGCGAGCGAACCCAGATGGGCGAACGAGCCGTTGCAGGCAAATAAAGACTCGTCCACGGAAGCTGTGGGTTCAAGTGTTCAGCCTGGCAAGATGGTGAGCCTGCTGTTTGTGAGTGGAGACTTCAATCTGGCGGCCGACTGCACGGTCACATACCGGCAGGGAGACCGGCTCTACGCCTGCGGGCATCAGGTATTCCAGATGGGTCAGACGGATATTCCCTTCGCTCCGGCCCGTGTGCTGGCCACCATTCCGTCTCTTACGGTTTCCTTCAAAGTGGACGACCCTGGCTCTCCCGTCGGCAGCATCCACCAGGACCGCTTTGGCGCCATCTATGGTGTCGTAGGCCAGCAGGCCAGCACCATCCCGGTCAGCGTGCGGGTGGATTCCACCCTTCACCGCACCGAGAACTACCGGTTTGACGTGGCCCAGGCGCCGTTGATTTCGCCGCTGTTGGTGCAGTTGGCCTTGGCCTCTACCGTGGGCGCCACCGAGCGGGCGCTGGGTCCGTCGACGTTGCACCTCAAGGGCCAGATCCGACTGGCGGGCGGCGAGGCCGTTGACCTCGAAGACGTCCTGGCCAGTGACACCGGCGCCGCCAACATGGCCGGGGTGGTGGTGGCCGCGCCGCTCAATATCCTGCTCTCCAGCGACTTCCCCGGATTGCACGTGGAGGGCATTGACGTCGACCTGAGCGCCCAGGACAAGGATCGCGCCGCCAGTTTGGATGAGGTTTGGGCGAGCAAGTCAGAAGTGTTGCCGGGCGATAACATTAACCTGATGGCGGTGGTGAGGACGCCTTCAGGTGAGACGTTCACTCAGAAGATCCCGGTGCATATCCCGGAGAACGTGAGCAGCCGGATGTTGTCGCTCGTTGTGGGCAGCGGCGCCGCCCTCGATGCTCTCGAGGGCCGCCTGACTCCGCTCGCCTCGCAGCCTCGGGACGTCCATCAGATGGTGCGGGCGCTGAACCGCATGCGGCGAAACAATCGGCTCTACGCCCTGCTGCTCGCCCCGGCCAGCTCCTTCCGGCTCCAGGGCGAAGAATTCCCTTCTCCTCCACCCTCGTTGTTGCAAACGTTCATGTCGGACCCGGCGTCTGCTACCCGGGTAACCTTGAGCGCTACGTCGGTGGTGGGAGACTTCGAGACAGCACCGACGCCCTACACCGTCGCCGGGCAGCAGACGCTCCTCTTGAAGGTGGTTCGCAAGGACTAGTGACTTGGTGCGCGCCAAGTCGGACAGTCACTGAAAAGACTCGAAATGGTGAGGACAACCCTTTAACGTGTTGAAAATAAAGCCGGTCTCTTTCTTGTAGGCTCTGGTTTTGCGTCAAGTTATTGAAACCCAAGGCCATAAGATCATGTGAGGTATGACTTTGCTCAGAAATAGGAACCGTCGGCTCTTCTTTAGGAGCTCTGTGGTGGTCGGTGCCGGCGTGGCGCTGCTCTGGGCTGGGGCAGGTGTATTTGAGCCGATCATCAGTTGGGGTAGCGAGACGCAGTTCTGGCAGGTGGGCGCTTTTGACGAGTTTCTGCGCGGCAGCCTGCAGGGAGTATCGCTCAGCCACGAGGGCTCACTCCAACTGGCGCCGCCGACTGAGGCCATCTTTGATCCCGAGGAGACGCTGGCGCTATCTCTCGCAGCTGATCGGGCGGGTCAGCTCTACATTGGAACGGGGCACGAGGGCAAGCTCTTCCGCGTGGACTCCAAGGGCCAAGGCAAGCTTCTGTTTCAGGCCAAGGAGCCGGAAATCCTGGCTGTGGCGGCGGGGCCCGACGGCAACATCTATGCCGCCAGTTCTCCCGAAGGCAAGATCTATCGGATCGCGCCAGACGGCAGTTCGAGCGTCTTCTTTGACCCGAAAGTCAAATACGTGTGGTCGCTGGTCTTTGACGCTCAGGGTCGGCTCTATGCTGGGACGGGCGACGGTGGTGTAATCTACCAGATCGAGCCTTCCGGGGTAGGCAAAGTGTTCTTTGATAGCCGGCAAACGCACATCATCTGTCTGGCCCTCGACCGAGACGGCAATCTCCTGGCAGGGAGCGACCCGGACGGGTTGATCTACCGCATCGATCCGCAAGGCAAAGCGTTTGTGCTCTTCAAGGCGGACTTCCCTGAGATTCACGCCTTGGCGCTCGACTCCGAAGGTCACATCTATGCGGCAGCTCTCGGAGGTTCCGGGTCAACTCCCACCGCGCCCTTCTTTGCTCCGCAAGCCCCCGCCGCCACCGAGCCCGCCGCAGTAACAACCATCACTGTAACCGCGTCGGGCGAAGATCTGCCGAGTGAGCCGGCCGCCCAGGGTCAGCAGCCGGCCCCACAACCTTCGCCACAGCGCCAGACAGTACCTCAGCGTAATTCTCCCAGCTTCAATCGCAGCCTCGGCGCTCCTTTTGGCGCCCCATCGACGCCGCAAGGCCGTGGAGCGCTGATTCGAATCGACCCGGACAACTCCGCCGAATCGCTGTGGAGCTCAGATAGAGAGAGCGTCTTTGGGCTGGCGCTCGAAGGTGGAAACGTCCTGTTTTCAACCGATAACGGCGGAAAGATCTTCCGGCTGAGCCCTTCGACCGACGGACCTCGCCTGACTCTGGTAACCGAGACCCGTGATTCCCTCGCGACGCGCCTCCTGGTTGAGGGTAGCAACGTCTACGTGGCCACGAGCAACGTGGCCAAACTGTTCCGGGTGGGCAGCGGGCCGGTGCGTGAAGGCACGTATGAGTCGCAGGTGAAAGATACCAAGTTCGTCTCCCGATGGGGTAATCTAAGCTGGCGAGGGCAGGTTCCCTCCGGCTGCTCGCTCAAGTTTTACTCACGTTCCGGAAACTCAGAAAGGCCCGATCCCACCTGGAGTAACTGGGCCGGTCCCTACCAGGACCCGGATGCCAGCCGCATTACCAGCCCTTCGGCGCGCTACATTCAATGGAAAGCGGTCTTTACGGGCCCGGGGACTTCCAGCCCGGCGCTCGATGACGTCACCGTGGCCTACCTGAACGAGAACCTGCCCCCACAGATCCGGTCTCTCGATATCAGCACCGGCGGTAACCGGACGGGGCTCGGCGCAGTCTCAACATCGAGTGACGGCCAGCGGCTGGTAGTTTCCGGAGGACCAAGCTTTGGCGGAGGATCTTCCTCCGGCGACAAGAAGGTTCCGACCGCGGTCAACTGGCAGGCCGATGATCCGAATGGCGACCGCCTGATCTATTCGCTGTATCTGAAGGCCGCCGACGAAAGAGAGTGGCACTTGGTAAAGGACCGGCTCCGCGAGACCAATTACACTCTCGACGCGAACGCTGTACCCGACGGGGAGTATGTGGCGCGCCTGGTCGCTTCAGACGAGGAGTCGAACCCCCGCGGTCTGGCGCGGCGCTCCGAGCTGGTAAGCGCACCGTTCTGGATTGACAACACTCCGCCGCGAGTGGAGGTCTCCGAACAACATGTGGCAGGGGCTTCGGGCGAGGTTCGCTTTCGCGCCACCTCGAATCTGTCGCCCTTACGCGCGGCCGAGGTCTCGTTGGACGGAGGCGAATGGAGACCGGTTCAGGCCGACGACGGGATCATAGATTCCAGGTCCGAGACTTTCAAGGTCAGCCTGTCGGACCTCGGTCAGGGAGAGCACCGGTTGGTGCTTCGCGTCGTTGACATCGCGGGAAATACCGGGATTGGTAAGGCCGTACTTCGCTCCAGAGGCGGTCCGGGGAGTGAATGAATCGGACGGACCTCGGGTCGCCCGTCCCGACGGCCGGCCGAAGCCCCCGGGTGGAACCTCGTGGGGCTTGGGCAAGGCCCCCCAACTTCGCTGAAGAAATACAACTTCCATCCCAGGCGTCGCATCTCACGGGTCGGGCAGAGTGCGGCGTAAATTGAGACTCGTTGAGTTCAATCGAAAACCGAGCTTCGAGGGCTGTGTCCGATGCCCAGCTCATCGCCCGGGCGCAGAGCGGAGACGAGCAGGCATTTGCCACGCTATTCGACCAGCACAAGCGTCGCGTGTACTCTCTTTGCTTGCGCATGACGGGCGACATGGCGGAAGCGGAGGATCTGAGTCAGGAAGCCTTCCTGCAGCTCTTTCGGAAGATCGCGACGTTCCGCGGGGAGTCGGCCTTCTCAACCTGGCTGCATCGCCTGGTTGTGAATGTCGTTTTGATGCACCTCCGCCGAAAGGGCTTGCAACAGGTTTCACTCGACGACGTCGACGCTTCCCAGGACGAGCCGGTCAAGCGAGAGTACGGTGATGACGATAAACGGCTGTTACACTCGATCGACCGCATTACGCTTTCGAGGGCGATCGAGGGCTTGCCGCCGGGCTATAAGGCAGTCCTGGTACTCCATGACATTGAGGGCTACGAGCATAATGAGATCGCGCAAATCCTGAATTGTTCGGTAGGAAACTCCAAGTCGCAGCTCCACAAAGCGAGGTTGAAACTTCGCGAGGTCTTGAGAAGCCAGCGACTGAAGATTTTATCGGCGGGCTCTGGACATGGATCGGGTGTTTTGGGCGACGGGTAAAGGTAGAACGCCATGTCAGCATACGAAGGGGAGGGGATTCAAGTGTGGTCCAGTGAGGCTTGCCGCCGCTTTGACCTCCAACTGCAACCGTATCTTGAGGGTGAGGACCGGCCCGAACTAATCGCTCACGCTGCGGAGTGCGCCTTTTGTGCGGCGGTGCTGGCAGATCTGCTGTTGGTGCGTGACGCTGCGAGCGCCATAGGACCCGAAGAGCCTCCGGCCCGGGTATGGGCAAATGTGCGTGCGACTTTGGCCGAAGAGGGCCTCATTCGGCCTCGCCGGCAGCCACGGCGGGCTTGGGCGGACTGGTTTCTGAGACCGGTTCCGGCGGCCGGGATGGCTGCTCTTCTCCTGCTCGGCTTCCTCTCCCTCAGGACCCGCGGCTACTTGCACCTCCACCCGCAATATAGGCCGACACCCATAGCCGCCCAATCTTCTGATCCGCAGCTCGAGAGCAGCGTCGCGGAGATGGAGCACGTCTTTCAGGCACAATCGGCCACCCTCGACCCCGCCATGAAGTTGGCCTATGAGAAGAGCCTCGAGACTCTGGACAGCGAAATCCAGGAGTGCCTGAGCTCGCTCGAGCACGAACCGGGTGATGGGCTGGCTCGCGAGTACCTGGCGTCAGCTTACCATCAGAAGGCCCAGGTGCTCGCCTCTGCCTTGGGGGTCGACGATGGCCGCTAGGAACCGGTTTGCGGACCAACGTGCCTCCGCCCACGATCGCAGGAGCCTGCAGAGGAAGGTGAGCCTGATCACCCGGCTGCGATTCGTGGCCCTGCTGTTGCTGCCGGGCGGCGTCTTGCTGGCTGCGGCCGGCGGTCACGTCGAGAAGAGCTTTCAGACCACCCCCAACCCGCGCATCAGCATCTCCAACCCACCGGGCGGCACAGTGGTTGTAAGGGGGTGGGACAAGTCTGAGGTGCACGCGGTTTGTTCCACGTCATCCTCCAAGGCTGAGATTGACGTCGAGCAGATGCCTTCGACCGGTGAGGCGGAAAAGGTTCGCTTCTCCACACACGTACTCGACCCTCAGGCCGCTGCCGAGGACAAGACGGCCACCTACGAGCTCGACATTCCCGCCGGTGCGAGTCTTGATATCTACAGTCCGCAAGGCAGCGTTTCGGTCGAGCGGACGAGCGGAGATGACTGGGTAGAGACTATCAGCGGTAAGGTTTCGGTGACTGACGCCGCCGGTCGGGTCACGGTTCATTCGCTGAACGGTAATATTGAGCTTGTGCGGCTCAGCGGCCAGGTCGAGGCCATCTCGGTGATCGGCAACCTGCAATTCACGGCTTCGACAAGCCCCAGGGTGCGCGCCCAGACGGAATCAGGCAGGATCCTCTTCGACGGCGACTTCGTCCCCTCCGGAGAGTACATTCTAAAATCCTACGCGGGCGATATGGACATAACCTGCCCGGCGTCGGACTCTTTCGAGTTGAGCGCCCGTTCGCTGCACGGCAAAGTCGACAATCAGGTTCGGTTGAACCACAAGGGCCATGCGCCCATACCCTCCGGCTCCTCCGGCGATATTGCATTTGGATTCCACAATCAGGGGGACGCCACCGTAAACCTCAAGTCTTTCAGCGGCACCATTCACGTCCGGCCTCGCCCCTGACTTCCAACTCGGAAGAGGCTATAATGGTTGATAATTCGATCTTGAGTTTTGCTCCGCTCCGCCATGGCCGTACGCCGACCCCGGCTCATTTACCTGGTGGGATTCATGGGGGCTGGCAAGTCCTCTGTGGGCGCCAGGCTCGCCACCGCGCTGCGCTGGCCCTTCATCGATCTTGACACCGCCATCGAGGCCGGGCAGGGCCTCAGCATCCGAGAGATCTTCGAACAGGCGGGTGAGCCTTTCTTTCGCACCATCGAGCACGCCGCTCTCACCGAACTCATTAAGAGCGAGCCCGCTGTCCTCGCCCTGGGCGGAGGCACTTTTGCGCAGAAGCCGAATCTCGATCTGATTCAGGAACGGGGCGGGCCCACGGTGTGGCTCGACTGCCCTCCCGCGGAATTGAGGCGACGCTGCGAAGGAATTACCAACCGCCCCCTTTTCCGCGATGCGGCCAGCTTCGAGCAGTTATTCTATCAGCGGCTTCCTTACTACCAGTTGGCGGAGCATCGCGTACCGACCGACGGCCGCACGGCCGACGAAGTGGCGGAACAGATCCTGGGCCTGGGTCTTTTCTGAGGACGAACGATTACAAGGGCTGAGGCCCGGCGGCAACGGGCGGCAAATCGAGCCGCTGATGGATCGCGTAGAGGACGAGTTCAACCCGGTCCGAAACTCCGACTTTGTCGAAGACAGACCGAAGATGATTCTTCACGGTCTGCTCGGTGATGGAAAGATGCCCGGCGATCTCCCGGTTGCGCCAGCCTTGAACAAGACAACTGATCACCAGCTTTTCGCGATTCGTCAGGGTATCAACGGGCCGGTTCTGGGGCTCGCTCAAAACCCGCGCCATCTGCGCAACCTGCCTCTTGGGCAACCAGATCTCGCCTTCGGCCACTTTGCGGGCGCACTTGACGAAGAGGGCAGGATCGGCCGTTTTGAGAATCACCCCTCGCGCGCCGGCCTTCATGAAGGCCACGGCCTCGTCCTCGCTGATGGCGGAAGCCATCACGACCAGCTTACTGGCGGGCGCCCCTTCGCGAAGGGCCGTCAGCGCGGCCGGCGCGTCAGGCCGCAGCATTTCATGCTGCACGAACGCGACGTCAGGCTGAAACTCCACGACCTGGGAGAGCAACTCGAGAGGCTGGTCAATTTCCGAAACCACGGAAATGTCGTCCTCACCCATCAGAAGCCGTCTCATGCCCAGGCGAAAGATGGCTTCGCGATCTGCTATCAGGATGCTGACTTTGTGCTGATCTTCCCGGGAAGGCGATGCGACGTGCCCGTGGCACGGTTCGCTCACGTCTTGCAGCCGCGAGCCGGACCGCAGGCCCTCGGTGACATCGGCCGCGATGTTGTGGTTACCCATGATGTGTTGTCTCACTCGCGCCGCGCCCGCATACCCCGGCGCTGTCAGGTTTCCTGATCAGCGCCGCGATTGGTAATTTGGGCGGAAAGCGGCGTTCTTGCGCTCAAGCCAGCTAACCTTGCCGGTCCAAAATCGGGCGGCGGGTGGCGTAGGGCCGTCATACCCACTATCGGCAATGTGAGGAAAATCATGAAGCTTGGTGAGATTGCGGGGCGGTTGGGCTGCAAGGTCGAGGGCCCTTCCGAATTCGAAATCAGCGGTGTGGCTGGACTTGAGGATGCCTCGGCCAGCGAACTGGCGTTCCTGGCCAATCCTCGCTACTACCGCCAAGCACTTGAGACCCGGGCGGCCGCGGTGATCGTTGACCTGGACACCCGCCTGGAGGGAAAGCCTCTGCTGCGGTCGGCTAATCCGTATCTGGCGTTTGCCCGGGCCGTCGAGATCTTCGCTCCTGTCTCGAGACTGGAACCTGGCGTTCACCCGACAGCCGTGATTGCACCCGGCGCGCGGCTCGGCCGTAACCCTTCCGTGGGGCCTTACGTGGTGATCGAGGAAGGTGCGGTGATCGGCGACGACTGCGTGCTCAAGAGTTTCGTGGTGATTTACCGTGGGGCTCGCATCGGCCATCGGTTTATGGCCCATTCGAACGCTGCCGTGCGAGAGAACGTCGAGATCGGCGACGACGTCATCTTGCAGAATGGGGTCGTGCTGGGCGGAGACGGCTTCGGTTTCGCTAAACAAGCTGATGGCTCGTACTACAAGATCGCCGCTGCAGGGAGGCTGGTGGTCGAGTCCAGCGTGGAGATTCAGGCAAACTCCTGCATCGATCGCGCCACGGTGGGCGAGACGCGGCTCCGGCGCGGCGTCAAGATTGACAATCTAGTTCAGGTAGGGCACGGATGCGATATTGGCGAGCACACGTTGCTGTGCGGGCAGGTAGGGCTCGCGGGGAGCTGCAAAGTGGGGCGCGAGACGGTGCTCGCAGGACAATCAGGCGCCGCCGGACACCTCAGCATCGGGGACCGCGCTGTGGTTACGGCGCAGTCCGGCGTGGGCAGCGACGTCGAGTCGGACAAGATCGTCTCCGGCTCCCCGGCCATGGACCACGGCCGGTGGCTCAAGTGCATTGCAGTGTACGCCAAGCTGCCGGAGATGGCCTCGGCCTTCCGCAAGGTTCGGAACTACCTAGGCTTGAGCGGTGCCTGACGCGAGAATATGCAAGTTCCGTTGAGGATCTCCCAGGACTGGAAGTCATTGAGCATATTCCAGAACGAAGCCGGAGTATCCTTTAGAATCAATGTGAACCTGAGAACCCTTTGGTAAATGAGACTGGCCACCTTTGTGAGCTTAAGCACATCGTAGAGTGACTTGGATCACGGTTGACCGGCACACTTGGTTCGAGAGTTAGGTTTGGCTCCAGAGGTCGACAGCCAGCCGGGCGTGGACACGACTGGTTCAAAAATCCTTGCTTCAACTGAACAGATTAAATGAAAATCACAAGCGGCCTAAGCCAGTTGGTTAGTACGCATTTAGAGTGGTAGCCAGTAAGCCTTACCGGCGGCCTCGGGAGGAAGCGCATGATTGTAGGCGTCCCCAAAGAGATCTTCCCAGGAGAACAGCGGGTGGCGCTAGTTCCGCCGGTCGTTCCGGTCCTGGCCAAGGCAGGTCTCGAGGCGGTGATCGAGGCTGGAGCAGGTGCCAAAGCAGGCTATCCGGACCAGGAATACGCCGCCAAGGGCGCCCAAATTCTGCCTGATCGCGCCGAGGTCTTCCAGAAGGCTGACGTGATCGTTCAAGTGCTTTGCCACGGATCGAACGACAGGACGGGCAAGGCTGACCTTCCTCTGCTCCGCCGGGACCAGCTCCTCATAGGCTTTCTACGTCCCTACGGCTCAGTGGAAACCGTTCAAGAGATTGCTGCGACAGGGGTTATGGCGTTCGCAGTCGAATTGATGCCGCGAATCACCCGTGCCCAAAGCATGGATGCCTTGTCTTCGATGGCTACCATCTGCGGATACAAAGCCGTGCTCTTGGCGGCCGACACGCTGGGCCGGCTTTTCCCCATGCTAACTACGGCCGCCGGCACCATTTCGCCGGCACGCGTTTTCGTCATCGGAGCCGGAGTCGCGGGTCTGCAAGCCATCGCAACCGCAAGGCGTTTGGGAGCAGTGGCTTCCGCCTATGACCTCCGGCCCGCTGTGAAGGAACAGGTGCAGAGC
Source organism: Terriglobia bacterium (assembly GCA_036521995.1). Classification (GTDB taxonomy): domain Bacteria; phylum Acidobacteriota; class Terriglobia; order UBA7540; family UBA7540; genus Gp13-AA77. The sequence continues at coordinate 26,018 of DATDGR010000215.1, forward strand.
CTGGGCGGGCGCTTTGTGGAGCTTCCGATAGAAGCCAAGGACGCGCAGGACGCTCGAGGCTACGCGCGGGCTCAGGACGAGACCTTCTACCAACGCCAGCGGGAGCTCTTAGGGAGGGTCGTGGCCGAGAGCAACGTCATCATCCCAGCCGCCGTCGTTCCAGGCAAGAAGCCGCCCATCCTGGTGACGCGTGAGATGGTCGAGGGGATGGCCCCAGGCTCCGTCATTGTGGACTTGGCGGCTGAGCGCGGAGGCAACTGCGAGCTCACGCGCGCGGGTGAAGTCATTGTAGATCATGATGTTACAATCATTGGCTACATTAACCTGGCGAGCTTCGTCCCCTACCACGCCAGCCAAATGTATGCCCGCAACCTCTCCACCTTTCTGACCCATCTGGTAAAGGACGGCAATCTGCAGATTAGTCTCGAGGACGAGATCACTCGCGATACGTTGGTGACGCGAGGAGGACAGATTGTGAACGGCATGGTGCAAAGGTTCTTTTCCCTAGCCGCGCCTGCCGCCTCAGGTCAAGGTTTGTAATTCCAGGAGGAAACCGTGCCTTCCGATTTCACGACTAGCCTTTATGTGTTCATTCTGGCGGGATTCCTCGGTTTCGAGGTCATCCGGCGGGTCTCGCCCCTGCTGCACACGCCGCTGATGTCTCTGACCAACGCCCTCGACGCGATCGTTGTGATCGCCGCCATCATTATTTGCGGGCGTCATGAATCCAGGCTCTCCACGGTGCTGGGCGCCATCGCAGTGGCCGCTGCCTTCAGCAACATGGTGGGCGGCTTCCTCATCACCGACCGCATGCTGCGAATGTTCAAGCTCAGCGGGCGCAAAAAACAATGAATACAATCTCAACGCAACAGCTCGTGGACTTCGCGTATATTTTCGCCATCGTGCTGTTCATCCTGTCGCTCAAATGGCTGAGTTCGCCGGCGACCGCCCGGCACGGCGTCCTGGCAGGTGAAATCGGGGCGGCGGTGGCCGTGGTCACCACCTTTTTCAACCCCGATCTGGTCCAGCTCAAATGGATCCTGCTGGCCCTCCTGGCAGGCGCCATCATCGGCGTCCCGCTCGGCCTGGTCCACATGACGGCTGTGCCTCAGCGGACCGCCATGAGCCATGCGTTCGGGGCGCTGGCGGCTTCGCTCATCGGGATCTCCGAGTTCTACGTGCGTACCCCTCACATCACCAAGTTCGGGATGGTCGAGATCGCGATGGAAGTCATCATCGGCTCGCTTAGCTTCACGGGGAGCCTGATTGCCGCTGGCAAACTGCAAGAGCTTCTGCCGCAGCGGCCCATCACGTACAAGGGCCAGAATTTCGTTAGCCTGTCGATACTGGGCGCGGCCATCGTGATCGCGCTGGTGATGGTGGTCCACCCCGAGTACACCGCGTTGTTCCCGGTTATGGTCGCGGTTTCACTGCTCTTCGGCGTGCTGCTCGTCACTCCCATTGGCGGCGCCGACATGCCCACCGTCATCTCGTTGCTGAATTCTTACGTCGGCCTCTCGGCGGCCTTGCTGGGCTTTGTCCTGGGCAGCAAAGTGCTGGTGGTGGCGGGAGCGCTTGACGGTTCGTCCGGCTTCATTCTGTCGGTGATCATGTGCAAGGCCATGAATCGCTCGTTCACCAACGTAATGTTCGGCGCCTTCGGCCAGCTCCAGGTTTCCGCCGCAGGCGCACAGGAAGAACGCACCGTGCACAGCGCCACGGCCGAGGAAGCGGCGGCGATCCTGGGCGCGGCGAACTCCGTGGTGGTTGTCCCGGGTTACGGCATGGCGGTGGCTCAGGCGCAGCATCGGGTCCGCGAGCTCTTCGATTCGCTCAGCAAGCGCGGCGTGGACATGAAGTTTGCCATCCACCCAGTGGCCGGCCGCATGCCTGGCCACATGAACGTGCTCTTGGCCGAGGCCGATATTCCCTACGACAAGCTGATCGACATGGAAACCGCCAACAGCGAAATGGCCCAGACCGATGTGGCCCTCATTATCGGAGCGAACGACGTCACCAATCCCGCGGCCAAAACCGACCAGGGCAGCCCCATCTACGGCATGCCGATCATCGAGGTGGACAACGCCCGCACCGTGATGGTGATCAAGCGCAGCCTGAACCCGGGCTTCGCGGGCATCGACAACCCGCTCTATTACATGGACAAGACCCTGATGCTCTTCGGAGACGCCAAGGCCTTTGTGGGGGGGATCGTGCGGGAACTTGGTGGCGGCACTGACCACAACGGTTGAGGGCAGTTTCCCCCGTGGCCGTTAAGTCCTCAGAAACGGCTCTGCAAAGATCACCCAAAAATGACGGGCCAAGAGTGGCGAATCCGCACGCAAAAGTGTATAGGAATTGCACACTTTTCTGCAAAATGCCTCGAAAGTGGCGGCAACGTGATTTCAAAACAACGTACGTTGGCGAATGAAATACGTAGGTTTGAAGTGGTAGCGCCTGATTAAAAGCTAGGCCCCCACCAGCTAGCTGGTGGGATTCGGAGTGACGGCAAGAGTCGACGAGGTTGCCGGCTGTGCGGAGAAGCGGGGGGAACGGCGCTCTCCGCACGGCCCAGTGACATCGCGTAGGTCAGCGGCCGCGCGACACCCAACGGGTTAATCTTGGAGACGAAAATCCACCGTAATCGTTGTGACCACCTCGATCGGATCGCCGTTCAACAGCGTGGGCTGATACCGCCAAAGCCTGACGGCGTCCAGGGCCGCCTTCGAAAGGTCGTCGCCCGGTGAGCTGATCACTTTCAAGTCCTCGGGCACTCCTCGCGGCGAAATAGCGGCCTGGAGAATCACCACGCCCTGCAACCCCGCGCTGCGCGCCGATTCGGGGTACACGGGTGGTGGTTGCTCGATCAGTTTCGCTGCTTCGACGTTGCCGCCCACGCGAATCCTGCGCGGGCCTGCTCCAGCAACGGCGGTACTGCCCGCGGCGACTCCCGGCGGAGCCAAAGCAGTGACGATCGCGGACTCCATCACTTCGCCAGGCTGCAAGACGAAGGGAAAGAAAGGAGCTGCGCCTCCGGGTTTGAACGTGAACTTGCGGAAAGTGCCGCCCATCCCCTTGCTGATGACCTCGAGGGTGTAGCGGCCCGCGGGGACGTGGTCGAACGAGAACCCGCCCGTGTCATCGGATTCGATCGACTTCCTGAGATCGGTATCGCGGCTCACCAGGAGCACTTCAGCTTGCGGGATGCGGGCTCCACTCGCGTCGACGACGATTCCAGAGAGACTGCCCGTCTTGTTGTCGGACTCGTCTTGTGGGCGGGGGCTGCCGCTAGAACGCCCTGACACGCCTTCTCGCACGCCGCCCGCTACTCCACCCGAGACGCCGCCCGGAATGCCGCCCGCCACTGCGTATTGCGCGCCCTTGCTCTCAACCCTGTGCTCGGTGAGCCCGCCTGTTGAACCGGCCGGTACCGTTTCCGATTCTTTCACCAGCTTGAAAGGCTGAAGGGAAATACCTCCGTTGGTCAGTATCTGCAATTGGGCTCGCTCAGCCCCGCCCACTTCCATCGCGTAGTTCAAGGTGTCGTCGCCGTCTTTCTGTTTGAAATAAAGCTTCCCGGTATCGACCTTCGAGTCGAAGATGGGGACTGCAGTCTGCGCCTCTGCCGTCACCTCTCCGACGTTGCCGGAGGAATCCAGATTGATCTCGCCCGTGCTGATGGTGCCTGCGACCTGGTGGTTGTCAAGCCCGAGCTTCAGTAGCGCAAACGTCTTTCCATTAAGCTCGCCTCTCCAGGTGCCCGCGAAGGGAGCGAGGAATTGATCGGTCGCTGTCGTTCCTTGCGAGGCGGCAGAAGGATTCCCTTCCTCAGCCTGCGCCACTCCGACCGAGAAGCGCAGCCCAGCCAAACACAGTGTAGCCATCACGAGAACACCAAAAAGCAGCGAAAGCTTGGCCAAACGCGCACTGGCGCGAGGTTTCATGAGTCTCATAACACGTTCCTCCAGAATTCCGGCGTCGAAAACGCCCAGGGTGTAATCCGGCCCCAGTGTGGTCGGCGTCGCGAACCGGGAAATGTCATGCGCCATGCGTACAAGCGAGCGTGCGTAGAGCGCGGGAGTAAGAACCCGGGTGGCCAGTTCGTCGCACGCGAGCTCCCGCGTCTCGCCGAGGCGCCTCTTCACCAGCAGGGTGAGCGGATGGAAGGCCACGGGCAGAGACACCAGCTCGTAAACGAGGTTCCAAAGATAGTCGCGCCGACAGACGTGCGCCATTTCGTGGGCCAGCACGGCCATCAGGTCGTCCTGTGCTTCCTCACGGAGCAGGTTGACCGGCAGGATAATGGTGGCGCGGCGCGCCCCCAGCGTCACCGGCCCCGGCACGCTCGAGGACCGCATAATGGACGGAGCCGACGCGTGGCCATACCGACGTTGCTCCGATATCGTGCGCCGGCACACTTCCAGAATCGATCTGACGTGCTGTGGAAGCGGATCGGAAGCTGCGCTCCGCCGGACTTCACGCGTCCGAAGCCAGGCCCATCCGAATCTCAGGACCATGAAGCCGAGGAAAAGCAGATAGATCGGCAGAACCGCCCGCGTCACCGCGCGCGGGACCATTATCGCACGCTGCCTGCGGGCAAGCAGCATGCCTGTTATCGCGGCGCCGAACGAGCGAACCTCTCCTCCGACGACCGGCAGCTTGACCGAGGCCGGCAGTGGGACTGAGGCTTCCACTGTTGTCTCGACCGGCGAGAGCGCACGCCCGTGCTCTGATCCGGCTACAAGCGTCCGTATGCTCGCCGGCGGCAAAACGACCGCCCCTGCCAGGGCCATCGCCCAGAGCGCGTGCCGGTAGCGTGCTGGTGCCTGCCTTAACCAAAGGTCAGCCAGCGCCGCGGCCGCTGTTATCATCGCGACCTGCCAGAGCGAGTTCAAAAGAAAAGTCAGCAACCAGCGGCTAAGCGCCCCCATGGTCGTCCTCCTTCAGTTCGGCAACCAGCCGGTTGAGATCGGCGAGTTTTTCGGGAGTCATATGGCGTTGCTCGATGAGGCTCATCACCAGACTTTCCGCCGAGCCGCCGAACAGACGGTTGATCATGTCGCGCACGGCGGCCCGGGCGGCCCGCTCGCGGCTCACGACCGGCGCGTACTCATAGGCGCGGCCCTTCAGCGTCCGTTTCACCTTGCCCTTGCGGTGGAGAATGTTGAGCATGGTCTGCACCGTGGTGTAGGCGAGCGGGGGTTTTCCGGGCAACGCCTCTTGCACGGCGGCCACATTGGCCGGACCGTGGGCCCAAAGCACATTCATGATTTCGAGCTCGAGCGGCGTGAATTCCTGTCGAATGCGCTTTCGAGTCATGCCGGTTCTTGGGCTCCTAAATCTTTCGGACTCAAATCTACTGCCGGGCGGGCGGACTTGTCAACTAAATTTTTAGGATTGCGGCAGATTATGGGCGGGGCGGTCTGCGCCGGTCGCGGACCCTTTGACAACACCGAGTCGCCTACCCTTGAGCCGACTTGACCCCGTCACCGCCCGCTGCTGTCTTGGCCGCAAACGCGTCCATCACTCGCGCCGAGAAAACCAGCGCCGCGCCGGCATTCAGTGCGATCGCCACCCCCAGCGCCTCGGTGATTTCCTCTTTGGTGGCCCCGGCCTTGACGGCGGCGTCCGTGTGAACCGTGATGCAACCGTCGCAGCGTGTGGTCACGGCCACGGCCAAAGCAATCAGCTCGCGCGTCTTGGCGTCGAGTTTCCCCGTCTTCTGACCGGCAGCGCTCAGGGTGCTATAGCCGCGGACAATGTCAGGGCTCACTGCACTGATCTGGCCGATGGTGGACATCAGTTGTTGTTGGTACTCATTCCAGTCGAGCATCATGGCGAATTCTCCTCTTCATTGGATTCAAGCCAGTTTACCATCATGCCCCGGCTGCCGCGCGGCCGACCTCCCGTGGTTCTAACGGTCCGGTGCGCGACTGACGGCATTTCCAAACCAACCTGCCCGACCAGCTGTGCTCAGTCGCCACCGCCGATTTCCTGCCACTGCCCTTCCCGGCAGTAGAAAACCGTTGATGCCTTCCCCCATGCCGCATATTCGATCGCCTAGTGATCCATGGGCGGAGGTGGTGGCGGCGGGTAGCCCATCAGCTTGGCTCGGTCAATCGGCAGGATCACTCCTAGCCATTCACCACTTCCCACGTGGCCGCTGAGTATGTCATCGAGAGAGAGGCTTTCGGCAAACGTCTTGCCGTCAAGCTCGGGAACAACGCTCGATGCGAAGTCGCTCGGGCAGTTTGACGGTCTCGACCAGAGGATGTGCACCCGCACCTTCGGGCCGGTGGCACACAAAACAGCCCAGTCTTCTTGGCCGGGTCGCGCGAACTCGCCCTGGATGACGTTCACATGCTTTGGCAGGCCCTCTTGAGGCGGAGATAGTTGTGGCACACGGCAGCCGGTTTCTTCAAGCTGCTGCAGGGTGGAGCGGGGCAGTTCGGAGAACGCGTGGGGCGGCAGTGTGACGATCGGAACGAAAGGGACCGAAGCAACCAGGGTTTGCATCGTGCCACGCCCGTTGCGTGAGACCAGGCTCGTATTCACAGACTGAACGGCTGCACCCATCGGGACCTGACTCGGGATCTTTCTCTCAACCCTGCCGTCTTCAGTTTTGAGATAAATCCACGCGGTCTGAGCCGGTCTTGCGGAGATGGTAGTAACCATCACGCTCCCCACCATGGCTTCCATGAGCCAGGGCACTACACCACTCCAGTACTCCATCGGCCGACGCCGCCCGCAATTGCGCCGAACAAAACCAGAAACCTGTCCTCTTGACATAACTGCCTACCCGCTCCGACTCACAGCACCGACTGGCCGCCGTCCACCGGAATCACCTGGCCGGTGATGAACTCGGCCGTGGAGGCGAGGAACAGCACCGCGGCCGCCACATCCTCGGGGCGTCCAGCCCGGCCGAGGGGGGTTAGGGGGAGCGAGCGCCGCTGGCCGGGGCTTGGCTTCTCGCCGGGGAATAGGATGGTGCCAGGAGCCACGCTGTTGACCGTGATCTTAGGCCCCAAAGCCTTCGCGAGACACCGGGTGAGCATGATCTGCCCGGCCTTCGAACTGCAATAGTGCAGGTAGCTGGGCCAGGCGCGCAGACCGCCGAGCGAAGAGATATTGATAATCCGGCCGCCGCCCTGCCGCATCATCAGGCGCGCCGCCGCCTGGGCGCAGAAAAAAGGACCCTTCAGGTTGATGCCCAGCACCTGGTCCCAATCGCGCTCATTGAGTTTGTCCCAGGGCGCCGCAAAAAAGACGCCGGCGTTGTTCACCAGCACGTCGAGCCGCCCGAACCGGCGTTCCACGGCCCGAAGCATGGCCCGGACCTGGGCCGCTTTCGAAACGTCCGCCCGGATCGCGAGGGTCCCGCTGCCCAGGGCCTTGATTTCGCGCACCGTTTGCCGCGCCTCGGCTGCAGAACGGTTATAATTGACGGCCACGCTGGCCCCGGCGCGAGCGAGCGTGAGTGCGATCACTTTGCCAATGCGGCGTCCGGCGCCGGTAACGAGTGCGACCTGATTCGCCAAGGGCTGGTGCTTCATCGGCTGATCCCTCTCGGCTCAGCGGATCCCGGCATCATAACATCCTATGAGCCTCGACGTTCTGGCAATTGCTGCGCATCGCGACGACATCGAACTCACTTGCGGCGGCACCGTCATCAAGATGGTGGATGAAGGTTACCGGGTGGGCGCGCTGGATCTTTCGGCCGGCGAATCCGGCACGCGCGGCAACGCCGCCCTGCGCGCGCGCGAGGCCGAGAAGGCCGCCAGGCTGATGGGCCTGGCCCACCGCGAGAATCTAGGTCTGCCCGACGCTGCCATTGAGAATCTGCGCGCCTACAAGCTCAAGATCGCGCAGAAGATTCGCGAGCTGCGGCCCCGCACGGTGATTCTGCCCTACTGGGAAGGCCGCCACCCGGACCACTACACCACCGGGCAGATCGGATACGAAGCTTGCTTCCTGGCCGGGCTCGACAAACTGCCGCTTGAAGGCGAGCCGCACCGTCCCTTCAAGATCATCTACGCCTCCGTCTACGTTCCAGCCGTGGTACCCAGCTTTGTGGTCGATGTCACCTCCCAGTTTGAGCGCAAGCTGAAGGCCATTCTCTGTTACGGGTCGCAGTTCTCGGCCGAGAAGGATATGCGAAACCTCTTCCCTTCGCGGAAGGACCTGCGCGAGCGCGTGGGGTCGCTGGCGCGGCACTTTGGCTTGATGATCGGTGTGCGCTTCGGCGAGCCCTTCGTCACCCGTGAAGTGTCGGCCGTGGACGATATCGTGACTATGCCGGTGCGGTCGGTGTAACGAGCCGGAAGCCGATGTTACGTGGGGCGCGACAAAGACATCGGACACAGTAGAATCATGGAAGCCGATGCTGGTGGTGATAAGACTGCAGCTGGCCGTGCTGGTAGTGACGGTGATGGATCGGCATCAACTGAGGTATCGGCGGACGTGATCGAGACGTGAATGGCAGAACTTTGCGCCAGCCTTGGCCGGACGGCGAGTCAAATGCGGCATCTCAGAGCTTAGGTGCGCTGTGGCCAGCTGAAGGCTAAGGTCATTAATGGTGCCAGAAGTATCTCAGAATGGGACCACCGAGGAGTGTTTATGACGGGAACTGCGGGAGCCAGGAAGAGTCAGCTTCTTAGGAAATCGGGCTACGCTTACAACTTTAACAGGATGGTTTACTTTAACCGGCAGGCGAAGAAAGCTTTCAGCGTGGAATTCGTGGAAGATCACAGCGCGAGCTATCTCCAACGCTATATCAAGAAAACAGAAAGGGAACCGGGATGGCACTTTTATTTCAACGGCCGCGACCTTCCCACCGCTGTGAGGAGGGAACTTGAAGGCGCGTTGGGATGACGGGCACCCGCACAATCGAGGATCGCCTGCGAGAGCAGTACTTCACGCTGCTCCCTGACATTCGGCGCGTGGCTGAACATGTCGAAGCGGAAGTTAAGTATGGGGTACTACCAGTCAGCCACAGGCTGAGCAAATACGAGCAGTTGGTGGTCACGTCCAGGGTTAAGGAGTGCGAGAGCGCCCCCGATGCTCTTCGCCGGCGGCAAGTATTCGGGACGTTCGACACTGATCGGCCAACAAGCTATAGCCTGACCGACTTGAAAGATTTAGCCGGCGTCAGGATTCTTGCTTTTCCGAGCAGCCGGTTGGCGGATATTAATCGAGTGCTTCGCAAACGATTCCCATCATGGCAAGCTGATCCGGTCGTCGAGAATGGCCGGCTGCTCGCCTTCAAATATTCGGGCTATTGTCAGGCAAGCGACAAGGTCCGAGGCGAATACCAGATCGTATCAACATTAATCGGCCTTTTCTGGGAAGTCGAGCACGCGGCCATCTACAAACCAGCCCCTGAACTGAAGGGCATCGCGCGCGACGTGGGGGTGCGGGAGCGAATCTCAGAGGCATATCGCGCCCTCGGAGCTTTTGAGGAAGAATTCGAGGCCCAGATTGCCCAGATTCTCGAAGTACACAGGCGGCGGCGTAGGCGGCGGCGTAGCATTTGAGGCCGGGCCGCCCAGCAGAGCTGTGCGATCCACCTATCTAATCATTTGAGCGTCGAGGGCTTTTCACGTCGCTCGTGCATACGGGTCTATTTTCGCTTGACAAGCCCGGAGAGTATGATACGGTTTATGACAGATGAGTGATAGCTCTGGCAAGGGGTTAGGCTGTCGTGCCGGGAGGAATCGGATTGGAAGGTCGCTGAACGTGAACGCCCGCCCCACCAAACTACCGGCTGCCGGACGCCGACGGGCAAGAAAAATTCGGAACATCCCACGATCTCATTGAAGACAGAGCCACTTAAGAATTGACTTTCGGCACATCCCACGATGTTACTGAAGGTAAAGGAGTTACATTTTGACGAGTTGGGTATCCGCCGATGTTGTTGATCCTAATAGGGTTAACGCACTTTGGTCAATTCCTGGTGGCCGGCTCGGCCTCCTCGTCCATCGCCCTAACGCCTTCGCCCAGAAATCACGCGCCTCGATCCCCGGTCACTGAGCCGGTACAGCGGCGGGCCCCCGAGTTCGCTCCGGGCGACGGGTTCGGTGCGAGTCCCCCGTGCGCAGCTCCAGTGCCGCACAGGAGGGCTCGTTGGCCCTGCGTCGGGGTAAGGTCCCAAAGCTATCTTTCCATGCCCACCAGTGGTAAAAAAGGTTGTGCTTCTTCGCGGCTCCTTCCGAACCCTCCTTCTATACGACGTGGCCGAGGCCTTTGACCTGGAGAAACTCCGCCAGCTCCTCGGCTCGCGCGGCAGTCCCGTGCAAGCGTTTTTTCCCCGCCGGACGCCGGACTACGTGCGCTTCGAACAAGTGCCCATCGTGGAGCCCTGCGGATCGCTGACGCTCAAGACCGGCGAGCAAGTGTGCTGGTCCATGAAGTATTACCCGTACGCGGTGGCCGTGACCCAGCTCGAATCGCCCTTCGAGTGCGCGTGGGATGCGTTGCTGCCTCGGGCCTCGCGCTGGATGAACACCGCCGATATTGAGTCCCAGATGCGCGAACTCGTGCGCGAGCGCTTGAATCGAGTGGCGGCGGCAGTGATCCGTCCCAGCCCGGACTGGCTGGAAGACGAATACCTGGTGATCGACCTGCAAAGCGTCGGGCAAACCGGAAGGGAGCGCCCGGCCGCCGCTGAGCTGCTCGCCGCGCACGGAGAACGGATCGTGCAATTGATGCGGGGCGAGGCGACGCCACTCTCACCCAAGACCACGGAGGAGGCGCTCGGGGCCAGCGCCTCCTACTACCCCACGGACCTGGTCGTGGTGGGCGCATCCGCCTCGCTGGTCTACGATCGTCCCGAAGACGCCGCCGCCACCATCCAGATCCTGGAATATGCCCGCACTCAACTGCTGGAATTTCGCTATTACGACAACCTGATGACCCGCGTGCTTTCCCGCGTCTACAGCGCCCTCGATCGCAAGAGAAGTGTATTGTTCTCGCGCCGCAGCCTGCCCGGCGATGCCAACCAATTGAACACGATTCGCCTGGATGTGATGGAATTGACGGAGCAGATTGACAACACTATCAAGTTCGTGAGCGACATCTTCTATGCCCGCGTCTACCGGCTGGCCGCCGGCCGCATGGGCGTGCCGGAGTATCGAGCCCTGGTGGAACAAAAGCTGCGCACAGCCGGTGAACTCTACGACGTGATGGTGGATCAGTTCAACGAAGCGCGCACCTTCATCATCGAAGTGGCGATCGCCGTCCTCTGCCTGCTGGACGTGATCCTGCTGCTGAAGGGCAAATAGGAGAAGACCGTTAAACGCTTGATTCCCGCTTGAATGCGCCTGGCGCTCGGCGTACAGTCTGAGGGCTGAGGTTGGCTAGGAGACTAGGTTGGACAAACACCTTCGTAGGCTCTGTTTCGTCCTGCTGCTCGTCACGGCGTTCCTCTGGACCGCTGCGGCGGCGCCGGCCTCGCCGGTATCCACCAGCGTTCTCCCAAGCGCCGCGAGTGGCGCAGCGCAGGCCGGACCGGCGCCGGAAGACATCCTCGCTTACATCGGCGACGCCTGGCGCACCTTGGGGCGGTCGATGACTGAGTGCTCGTCGATCGTGGATGCTAAAGTGGCGGGCGCCCAAGCGGTGCTCTATCTTCCTCAGGGATTGCCGACGCCCCCGGCCGTCGAGAGCCTGGAGGGCCAATGCCGGGTCAAGGTGCTGCGGCTGCCGGCCCGAATCACCCATCTGGGCGAGGTAATGCCCGGCGACCTCAGGGAGAACGGGCTGCTTTACCTTCCCAACCGTTACGTGGTTCCGGGCGGACGCTTCAACGAGATGTACGGCTGGGACAGCTACTTCATCATCCGCGGCTTGCTCGATGCGGGCCACCGCGACCTGGCCCGCGGCATGATTGAGAACTTCTTCTACGAGATTGAGAACTATGGCGCCGTGCTCAACGCCAATCGCACCTATTATCTCACGCGCTCGCAGCCGCCGTTTCTCACCTCGATGATCATGGCGCAGAATGCGGCCGATAAGGCGGCCGGGCACGATGACCGGTCGTGGCTGGCCGACGCCTATCAGTACGCCGAGCGCGATCATGCCCTCTGGATCCATGCGCCCAAGCTGGCCGGATCCACCGGTCTGGCGCGCTACTTCGATGTGGGCGAAGGTCCCATCCCGGACACTGCCGATCATCCCGAGCTTTATGCCGATGTGGCGGATTGGCTGGTGCGGCATCCGGAGGTGCACACGAACTATCTCGCGCCAGCGCTTTCCCAGGGCTTTGGACCCGAGTTGCGCGTGCCGCTTTGCGACGGCAAGCCCTGCGCCGGCGGCCGCATCGTAAGTTTCACGGCCGACTACTACCGGGGCGACCGTGCCATGCGCGAGTCAGGCTTTGACATCTCCTTCCGCTTCGGCCCGTTCGGCGGGTCCACCCACCACTATGCTCCGGTCTGCCTGAACAGCCTGCTCTACAAGGCGGAGACCGATCTCGCCTTCATGGCGGACATGCTCGGGCGCCATCAGGAGGCAAACGACTGGCGAGCTCAGGCCAAGCGGCGAAAGCAACTCATCAACCGCTATCTATGGAACCCGGCCAAGGGTATGTTCGTCGACTACGAATTGGAGTCGGAAAAGCAATCCACGTACAGCTACGCGACCACGTTCTATCCTCTCTGGACCGGCCTCGCCACAGCTGAGCAGGCCCAAGGAGTGATGCGGAACCTGAGCGTCTTTGAGCAGCCGGGCGGGCTCGCTATGAGTGATCAGGAGACGGGGGTGCAGTGGGACAAGCCTTACGGATGGGCGCCGGTGACGATGATGGCCGTGGAAGGGATGCGCCGCTATGGATTCAACGCCACGGCCGATCGGGTCTCAAAAGAGTTTCTCTCGACCGTACTCGAGAACTTTCACCGCGACGGCACCATCCGAGAGAAATATAACGTGGTGACCGGTACCACGGAAGCGAGCGTGACCGCCGGATACCAAGCCAATATCGTGGGTTTCGGGTGGACCAACGCCGCTTTCCTGACCCTCCTGCACGCGCTACCCCAGCATGACCAGAAGGCCCTGCTCGAAGGGCGCGGGTCGCATGCGGCCGTCGCAGGACGCGGACGTGCTGTCTCCGGGCGATGAAGCAGGGCGAGCAGGGGCGCCAGGACAAGCGATCCGACGGCTGGAATCCAACCACGGCGAAGAGAGGCTGACATGATTTTTCATTCCCCCTTAAGTGAAGAGGATCTTGACGCTCTGCGGCACCTCGATACCTGTGCGGTTGCGGACGCGATTGAGAACTTCGACCTGAGGGCCCGGAACACGGGTTTCGCGAATTCGAGAGTGCGATGCCTGTTTGAGGAGCTTCCCCCCATGGTAGGCTACGCAGCGACGGCTCGCCTGCGCAGCGGAGACCGGCCCATGTCAGGCGGGAGTTACCACGACCGCACGGACTGGTGGAAAAGCATTCTTAACGTGCCTATGCCTCGCGTGGCGGTGCTGGAGGACATCGACGATCCACCCGGACTTGGGGCCTTCGTCGGGGACGTGCACGCCGCCATGCTCCAGGCGCTCGGCTGCGTAGGATACGTCACCAACGGCGGCGTTCGGGAACTGCCGGCCGTCCGCGCCATGGGCTTTCACCTCTTCGCGGGCAACGTCGCGGCGTCGCACGCGTATGCCCGCATCATCGACTTTGGCTCAGCGATCCAGGTGGGCGGTATGCAAGTGCGTCCGGGCGAGCTGCTGCACGGCGACCGGCACGGAGTGGTTTCGATCCCGAAGCAGATTGCCGCTGAGATCCCCCGTGTGGCAGCGGAGTTGAGGGAGCGGGACCGGGGGGTCCTGGCGCTTTGCCACTCGCCTGGCTTCTCAGTTGAGAAGCTGCGCGACGCTATCAAGAAAATGGAGTAGTCACGAGCCGGAACTGGCGAGAGGAGGAATCGGACGCTGCGCCCTGTCCGCGGACTTGCGCGAATTCGGCATCCCCGGGGCCGGCGACGGTCCGAAGGCGCGTCGGTCAATGGGCGAGCCGCTCCAGCTCCGCAGCCGCTTCCGAATCTCCCGGATGGCGCTTCAACAGCTCCCGAAGGGACGCTGCTGCCTTCTCCTTATCGCCAGCCAACGCGTAAGCGCGCGCTACATTCAAGTAGCCCTGCGCGTAGTCCGGCGCTACTTGCACACACTGCTGGAAGGCTCGGAGAGCCTGCGCGGTGTCGCCCGATCGAACGTAAAGCACGCCCAGGTTGTTCCAGGCTTCAGCGTAGTCCGGCCGCAGCTTCAGAGCCTGCTCGAGGTAGGTTCGGGCGCGCGCAACGTCATCCTTCATGGCGAACACCATGCCTAGGTCGTAGCTCAACTCCGCGTTTTCAGGCTCAACCTGCAAGGCTTTCTCGAGTGCCTGCCGCGCCAGGTCCCATTTCTTTTCGGTGCGGTACAGCCTGCCCAGGTTCTGGAGCGCGATCACGTAGTCAGGCTTCAGGGCGATGGCTTTTTTAAAATACTCCACCGCTTCTTCATTCTTCCCGTCGCGGGCCGCGAGCAACCCGAGGTCATTCAAGGCATCGGCATACTCGGGGCGGATCTCCAACGCTCGCAGTAAGGCCGGCCGGGCGAGTTCCGGCTCACCCTTCTGCAAGTAAAGAGTCGCCACACTGTAATGTGCTGTAGCGTCGTTCGGGTCGCTCCGGATGGCCACCTGAAAGGAGGCAATCGCCTGGTCAAGGTATCCCGCCTGAAAATAGGCCGTGCCGTAAGTGAAGTAGTTGCGGCCGAACCCCGCCAGATAGCGCTGGCCGGGAAACGGAAGCGCCAGACGAACCCGCGCTTCCTGGCTGGTGGGTATCATTCCCAAATCGAGGACCAAGCGGTCGAAATCGAATTGGCCCTGAAACACCTTCAGGATCTCACCGGACTTATCAAGCAGGAAGCTGGTAGGAAATCCGAGGTTCCGGCGCCGGTCGAAGAGGTACCGAAAAAGCAGATTATAAACTCCAGCCACCTCGGCCGAAGCGATCACTAGCGACAGGTCCAATCCCTGACCTAATGCGCGCACTTCGTCGGCTCGCTGCGGTCCATCGAGATTGATAGCGACTACCTCCAAGCCGCGCGCTGCCCACTGGCTGCGACGACGATCAAGGCCCATGAGATCACTGTGGGCAGAGGCCGAATCAAGCGTCCAGAAATAGAGCAGAACGTGACGGCCGCGGAGACCGCTAAGCTTTAGCAAAGGACCTCCGACCGTGGGCAGTTCAAACTCGGGGGCGGGCACAGATTCGACAAGCCAAGACTCGACTGCAGCCGGCAGCTCGACGGGTTTCGGAGGTACCGCTTCCGGCTGCGCGGAAAGCGCGGCAAACGCAGTGGCCTGGAAGTCGCCGCGTCCTTCCTCGATCTCGATGCGATGATTCGGCGGCACCGATTCGAACTCCTGCGCGGCGCCGCTCGGCCACCGAACTTCGACGCGAACCGCGGCCGTCCCGGCGCCAAGGCCAAAAAAGAGCTCCTTCGTGTGCTGCGAGACAAAGCCGGAGCCTGCTCTCAGGATCCTCTTCTGGCGTCGGCCGCCGAATTCAACCGTGACCGCGGCGCCGACCGCATCCCGATTGCTCTTGGTCCCGCGCAAGCGCACCGCGATGCTAGTTCCGGCGTTCGGCATCAGGTTGCGCAAGACGCGAATCTGCGGTCCCGTGCGATTTTTCAGAAAAAGTTCGAGCGTGCCGTCGTGATCGAAGTCGGTCAGGGCGAAAGCGCGGCTGTCATCGGGGAAGTCGAGTCCGGCCGCGCCCGAGACCTCTGAAAAACTACCGTCGCCATTGTTGAGGTAGAGCACGTTGCGCTGACCGCCGGCCCAGGTAAAATCAGATCGAATCAGTTCGTTGATGGCTCCCCAGCCGAGCTCGTAGCGCTTCGATGTGCCGCCGGCGCCCGGAGAACGAGCAACAACCTGACGCCAGAAAAAGCTCTCGCAGTCGTAGGAGTCTGGGCCTGAGATCATGCCGTTAGTGACGTACAGATCGGGGTAACCGTCGCAGTCGAAATCCCAAGCGTCGCTGGACCAGGACCATCCTGCCCGCTCCACGCCGGCGGCCGCGCTCGTGTCTTCGAAGCGGCCATTGCGGGCGCTCCGATACAGCGAGTTCCCCTTGGCGTGCCGCCGGTAGAGAGCGCGGATGTTCTCCGGCTGATCGTTCATGAACGCGGGATCGGAGGAGACGCGCACGCCGGCCGGCTCCCACATGTCCGAGACGTAGAGGTCCTCTTTGCCGGCTGCCGTCGAGTCAAACCAGCAGGAGCTCATGCCGGGACCCACGTCCAGCACGCCGGCTTTCTCGGCCACGTCGGTGAACGTCCCGTTGCGGTTGTTTCGATAGAGGTTTTTGTTGCCGAAGTCGTTCACCACGTAGAGATCAGGCCAGCCATCCTCGTCAAAGTCACACCAGGTGCAGTCAAAACCGTAGTGGTCATTGTTCTGATTAAGACCCGCCCGCTCGGTGACGTCCTCAAAAGTGCCGTGGCCACGATTGCGAAACAAAAACTTCGGCGGGCCGTTGACCGCGTTATAGTAGGGCCGCGGATACTGATATTGATCCAGGCCCCTGTAGTAGCTGTAGAGGCAAAAGTAGACGTCCAGATAACCGTCGCGGTCGTAGTCGCCGAAAGCCGCACCCGTGAAGGTCCCCTCCGGCTGATGTTGAAACTGGAACGCGTCGTCTTGGTGAGCGAACGTCCCGTCCCCTCGATTGATAAACAATAGAGGCCCCCGCGCCGTCACTATTAACAGGTCCTGATGGCCGTCGTTGTCGATATCGGCGAAGAGCGCGCAGGGCGTGTTATCGAGCACACCGACGCCCGCTTTCTCTGTAATGTCACCGAATCGGCCGTCGCCAAGGTTGCGGTAGAGCCGGTTCGGCAACCCCGAGGGCTGGCAGACATAGATCTCATCAAAGCCGTCGTTGTCGATGTCTCCGGCGGCGATGCCGTTGTTGCCGTAAATGTCGATGCCGCTCGCCTGGTCGAGTACGGTTCGCCAATAATCGGTCCCGGGCGCTAATTGCTGCCGGTAAGAAGGGATCGCGCCTAGCACGTTCTCGGTAACGTCCACAAATAGAGGCTGAGCTGCCTTGCAAAAAGTCTCCTCCATCAGCAGCCATCGACGGACACTCAGGCTGGTATCCCTCTGCTCCCAGTCCAACTGCCAGAAACCGATATGCTCCGCCCGCTCTGAACCCGGGCCTTGAAGAACCAGGTCAAAGCGGACGCTGGTCTCAAAAAGCAGCGGTTGCTCAGACCGCACCGCCAGGCGAGGCACCTTGAACTCCGCCGTGACGATCTTTTTCCCGTCGCCCAAATACCGCTCAAAATCGGTGGCGAACTCGGAGGGTCCTTGCCAATCATCCGCCGTGAAAACCACCTTCTTCACTTCGAGCGGCGGACCCTGCCGCACCACCCGTTCCCGGTGGGATCGCCAGACTGACCCCTTGAACTCGGGCGACAGTGTCTTTGCCACGGCAGAAAAGTCCGATTGCTTGAAGCCCGCGCTCCAGGCCGCGAGCACGCTCTCCACCTGGGCGGCGTATTTTTCACCCAGAAACTCGTCCAGTCCGGGCTCGAGATACCGCAGGACATCTTCCAGAGGCAGGCGTTTGGGGTAGTGAGGAACGAAACGCGGTGGGGACGAGGCGGGGTCAAGGACGAAGCCGAGTCCGCGAGGCCGGGGACGGACTGGGAAAGAGAAGCACTCGAAACCGGGCGGCAGAAGGCTTGCCGAAGCGCTGGCGCACGAGGCAAGGAATGTGCGTCGGTTCATTCCCGATCACTCACCATTGCTTTTCCGGGCTCCTCCAGTTCGACGGCAATCTGCTCCCACTCTTTCATCATCTCCCCGAGGCGCGTCCGGTGCTCGTCAAGGCACTTGGCGAGCCGGATGGATTCCTCCGCGCTCTTGAAATGCGCCTGATCCAGCTCGCACGTCGCGATCTCCGTTTCGCAGCGGGCAATCTCCTCCTCCAGTTCGTTGCGGCGCTCCTGCCTTTGCCGGATCAGAATGGGATTCAACTTCTTGGCCCGCAATGGCGACTCCGGAAGTGTGCCGTTCGGTCCTGCCTCCGGGCCGGGTTGCGATTCTCCGGCCATCGCGGACCCTTCCGGACCGGGAGTGCGACCCTCCTTCTGCCACAAGTAGTCT
>DATDGR010000216.1:0-2185 GCA_036521995.1 Terriglobia bacterium
TCAGAACGATGGCCGAACGGATCAGCCGGGAGGGCCGCAGGAACAGGGTGCACCAGCCGGCGACGATGCGATCCGAAAGGCGGAGATTGGGAGCGCGGCGGCGGGAGCGATTGAAGATCAGCAGCTGATGTTTGACGAGGAGGGACTCGGCAAGTACAGAACGGACGCCGCCCGGACTCGCCAGTCGAGTGAGGGTGGTGATGAAATGGATGAAAAGAATCAAGAGATCGCGCATTTCCGCATCGTAGCAAGAAACTGAAAACTCGCGGAATTGCGGGCAAATTAGCAATTCGCCATGCACAGCTACCTCAAACTCGAACCAGTCGCCGATGTTCTCGGCGGCGGCCTTCCGAAGTTCCGCCAGTAGCTCATCGACGGAACTCTGTTGGACTACGGTGGCGTCGATGTCCATCGTTGTTCTCGCACGATCGCCAAAATGCCATTCCAGGGCGAGTCCACCTTTGAGAACCCAGCGGCTGCGCGATTGTTTGGAGATTCGCGCCAAGAGTCTGTCGAAAGCCACGATCTTGCGGAGCCGAATGAGAGGGAGGCCGCTTCTGAGAGTCCTGTCGCGGAGCCGCGTTTCTAAAGCTTGACGAAATGCGGCTCCTGTCTTGTAGGTCATGCCACGGTTCTCAATCGCGCCACTTCGTCGCGAACGATAACGGCAGCGCGGCCCTTGCGACGGCGCGCCTCAGCGAGTAAGGATCTGCTGTCGGCAAGGCCGCGGCGGAGGGCCTCGCTCACAGCTTGGCGGACGTGCTCCTCTGCTACACCCGCACGGGCAACATCGCTGATGGTGCGAGGTACAGTGGTGAGGGGAAGCCCCTCGCGCGCGGTTACATCACCCCGTCGCAGCTTGCCGGTGTGCATGCGAATTCCTGGGCGCCGGCGTGATGCTGATCGTGGGACGGTCACGTGAACTTCTCCGGGAAGCACGTCGGAAAGGCCGTAAACAGCGAGGGCAGAGTCGTGGGAGATCACAGAGCCCGGCCCGCACCGGAGCCAGGCTCTGAAGAGGTCCTCGAAAGGCGAAGCCGGGAACTGAACGAGGCGATAGATGCCTTTAGCCACACGCAGGAAGCGGCCTTGAGCCGCGTAGTAAGAAAGACGCTCCCAGGAAAAGCCGGCTTGAGCGGCTTGGGCGGCGGTGAAGTACCCGGCTTGGCGCTCGGCAATGTGGTAGAGAGCTTCCTGTCGCGGCCGTCGTGTAGGTTTCGGCGCCATGTGTGCCCCACCTTCGGATTATACTTAGGTTGCGCACACAAATCGAGAACGATGACACCTGACGGGAGCGATGACGCCCGATGACTAAGAGCCCGTCTAACGGGCTAATGTAATCCGCCCTCCAGGCGAAGGGCGGCTTTTTGGGGGAGCCTCTGGGGGAACCGTAAACCCGGAGGGCGCCGGAGGCGAAGCAGAGGCCCCGCAGAGCAGGCAGAGAGGGTGGCTGGAAAATCAGGCCAACACGCGCCACAAGGGTGACGAGGGAGACGGAGGGCGCGGCGATTAGAACAGGTCGGCTTCGCTTGGCGCTCGCCAGCGTGGAAGACCGACCGGGCGACCGCTCGCGCGACGGCTTGGCAGGGGGCAGTAAACGGCGCAACCACGACCTGAAGGCCGATCAACGTGTGAGGGAAAGGTGGGGCGGGTAAAAAAGGAGTCGCGAGAAAGCGGTCGGGAAGGTCCATAGCGAGGGGGCCTGGGACGAGGCTGGGCGATACGCAGGGGACGAGGGCCATGGCGGGACAAGGCTGCGTTCTTGGATATGGGCCAATGCTGCCGCTCTTGAGAAGGAGGGGCCTACTGAATCCGTCGCGACCGAAGCGGCTGTTCGGGGCCGGGGTCAAGCAGTGGCGACAAGCGTTGCTTACGGAACGGGTCAATGCGCTCGATCATTTCACGCTTGTGCTCCTCCCAGTCCAAGGTGTACTTCCACCTTTGCTGATGCGGGTCCCACATCCAGAAGCTCCTAAGCGCCCGAAGCTCCTCGTCGATGGGAACGTCTGACGGGATCAGCAGCAGTGTGCCGCAGCCGCGGCAGCATCGCTTCTTGCGGACAGCGAAGTCCCAATTGCAAACGGGGCACTGGTATCGGTCGGGTCTGAATCTCATAAAGTCAGCGGCACTCAGCTTGCTTTCACCGGGAAGCCGCGGTGGGTTACTGCTTGGCCTGATGGCTTGT
>DATDGR010000217.1:0-41764 GCA_036521995.1 Terriglobia bacterium
TTGTCAACCTGGTGGGGTTAATTCCTTCGCTGGCATCTCGCCCCCGTGAGTCTTCGTGAAAGCTGCATACGGGAAAACCGTACGTGCAGTTTGAGCGGCGGACGGAGGTTAGCGTGCGAGCGCGCCTCCTCCGACCCGACATCGGTGAATCGCTCGAACAAAAGCGGACCACGCTGGCGGAGAGTGAGGAGAGAAGGCCGCTGATCAAGGAGAACACTCATCAATTCGGCACGCACCCGACCCAGAGCGGGGCTCGCGTATCCCAGGGATGGGCGAGTGTGCGGAGAGCAGCCAGGGAAGGGAAGGAGACGAAGTTCACCGCCTTGCTTCACCACCTGACGGTTGATCTACTGCGGGAGAGCTTTTACGCCTTGAAGCGGAAAGCCGCCCCGGGAGTGGAGGGCGTCACTTGGCAGGAGTATGAGACCGGGCTGGAAGGTCGGCTGGTTGACCTCCACGGCCGGATTCATCGCGGGGCGTCTCGAGCGAAACCATCGAGGAGAGTATTCATCCCGAAGCCCGAGGGGCGACAACGACCGCTGGGGGTGGCGGCGCTGGAGGACAAGGTTGTCCAACAAGCGGTGGTCACCATCCTCAATCAGATCTATGAGGAGGACTTTCGGGGCTTCTCGTATGGCTTCCGACCGGGGCGCAGCCCGCATCAGGCGCTGGATGCGCTGACGGTCGCGCTCAAGCGAAGGAAGGTGAGCTATGTGCTGGACGCCGACATCCGAGGGTTTTTCGATCATCTCGACCACGGATGGAGGATGAAGTTCGTCCAGCACCGCGTCGCCGACCCTGGCATCCTGCGGCTGATCCAGAAATGGCTGAAAGCCGGAGTGATGGAGGGAGAGCAATGGTCGGAGACGGAGATGGGTACTCCGCAGGGGGCGGGGATCTCACCCTGGCGGGCCAATATCTATCTGCATTACGTATTCGACCTGTGGGTGGAGGCTTGGCGCAAGACAGGTGCGCCAGGAGACGTGATCGTCATTCGGTATGCGGACGACAACGTCTTAGGTTTCCAGCACCGGACGGAAGCAGACCGTTTCCTGGAGGACTTCCGGAAGCGGTTGGGGAAGTTTGGGTTGGAACTCCACCCGGACAAGACGCGCCGGATTGAATTCGGGCGGTACGCCGAAGAGCGCCGGAAACGACGGGGGGAAGGCAAGCCGGAGACGTTCGACTTTCTGGGATTCACGCACATCAGCGGGAAAACCCGGAAGGGGTTCTTTGCCGTCAAGCGTAAGACCAGGGGCAAGCGTATGAGGGCGAAACTGCAGCAGATCCGGCAGCAACTTCGCTCGCGTATGCACCACCCGGTGGCGCAGACGGGAAAGTGGCTCCGGTCGGTCGTGCAAGGCTACTTCAACTACTACGCGGTACCGGGAAATCTCGACCGCCTGGGCCTCTTTCGGGAGAGGGTCACACGCCTCTGGCGCGGCACGTTAATCCGCCGCGGCCAGAAGCACCGGCTCCCCTGGACCCGCATGCATCGCCTGGCGGTCCGCTGGATTCCCCACCCGCGCGTGCTCCACCCGTATCCCGAGGTTCGCTTTGCCGCTCGCTATCTACGATAGGAGCCGTATGCGCTAAGGAGCGCCCGTACGGATCTGTGCGGGGGGTACCAGGCAACTGGTATCCCTACCGCGACCGGTTGATTGATAAGTACCGATTGGAACCCGACAGGACGCATGGATGGCCGCCACCGGAGCATAGCGTTGAAAACCGAGGCGAAGGCTAACTGCCTAACAGCAGCGGCGGTCGGCTTGCCGAGATCGATCCTTCTGATCTTGGTTTTGCTTGGCTTGCTTCCTCTAACTTTTCTGACTCCCGCCTGTTCAAACGGTGACACTGCGACTGTTACAAGGAGCGGTGGGGGCACCGTTGGCACCGTTGGTACCTATGGCGCTGGTGGCGACGCCATCCCGGCGACCTTTTTCGCAATGACGATTCCTCCTGGCGGAGCGGATTACCCTACAAAGCTGAAGATTGGTGCCCTGGGTCATCCTTCTACGTTGGCGTGGGGCTTTATCGCGAGAAGCCCAGGCAATTATGTTTTCACGTCGGGAGTGAATTCGGGGAGCGGCGGATTCGATGGCTATGTGAATGCTGCCGTGCAGAACGGCCTGGTGGACAGCAACGGCGTCGCCGAAGTAACGATAACGTTCGGGTACACGCCAATGTGGGCTGCGGCCGACACGTCTCGCTGCAAAATGGTCGGCCCGGCGCCTGTATGCCCGTCGCCCCCTGCCAACATTACTGACTGGACCGACTTCGTGACCGCTGTCATCAACCACTACAACGGCAAGACGGCTCCGCACGTGAAGTACTACGAGCTCTGGAACGAGTTCAGCTCTCCGAGTTTCTGGACGGGAACAATGCAGGACATGGTCAAGCTGGCGTCTACCGCCTATCCCATTATTCACACCGATCCTTACTCGAGCTTGCTCACTCCTTCGGTGAGCGGACCGGTAGGCACTTCTGCACCCAACGGACTCCCTGACGGACTCGCCTGGATGACCTCCTATCTTCAGGCGGGCGGCAACATGTATGCCGACGGCGGCACTTTTCATGGTTATGTGGCGCGATTCGGCGGCGAGAATATCACACTCTTTCCCTGGCCGGAACAGGATTCCACCTCAGGCTGCTCACCCGGGCTGCCATGTTTCGGTTCCATCATCGCCAAGACCACGGGATTCCGTCAGGTGTTTGATCAAAACGGTTTGATCGGCAAGCCCGTGCTCGACACCGAGGGAAGCTGGGGAAAGAACGGCAACCTGTCAAACCCGAGTCAGGGCGCGGCTTGGATGGCGCGTTGGTACATTCTGCAAGCGAGCTACTACCCGGGGATTACGCAAGCGGCCTGGTACGCCTGGGGTTATCCGTCAGAGGCGGGCCAATTACAGTCCGATAGCGCTGGCACGCTCAACGCGACAGGTGTGGCTTATAACCAGGTGTACGACTGGTTGGTGGGCGCATCGTTTGGCTCGCCGTGCGCGAGTGACTCGAACTCCACTTGGACTTGCCCAATTACGCGGTCGGGCGGCTATCAGGGGTTGGTCATCTGGAACGCGATGGGCAGCTCCAGGTACACCCCTGCGAGCACTTACAGACAGTTGCGGGACCTGGCCGGCAACACCACGCGTCTTAGCGGTGGAACGATCACCGTCGGCCTTGAGCCTGTATTGCTAGAAAACCTCGCTTCCACGCTCGGCGTTTTGACCCCGACGAACCTTACCTTCAGCACTCAAATCCTCAACACTTCGAGTGCCGCCCAAAACATAATGGTCACCAACTCGGGCACAGCGTCTATGGCCATCAACAACATTGCGATCACGGGCGCTAACAGCAGTGACTTCTCTCAGAGTAACACCTGCGGGAGCTCGCTGGCGGCTGGCGCGAGTTGCGCGATCAGCGTGACTTTTAGCCCGACGGCAGCCGGAACCCTTACCGCCACCGTAACGATTACGGAGAATGGCGGCTCACAGAACGTCGCACTGTCCGGCAGCGCGCAAGGGCTAATTCAAGTTCCGGGCAACGTAGCACAAATCCAGGTGGGCGGTAACGGCGCAGTATTCGCAATCAACTCCAGCCAGCAGATCTATTCCTATGATTTCCAGACGCAGAGTTGGGTACTGCTTCCGGGCAGACTGGTGCAGCTCGCCGTGGGTGCGGATGGGTCATTGTGGGGCGTGAATTCGGCGCACCAAAGCTTCTCCTACGATTCCACGAATAATACCTGGATCCCGATCTCCGGGGCAGCGCTTAATGAAGTGGCTGTAGGCTACATAGATGTGGCCTGGGGCCTTAACTCCAGCGGTCAAGTCTATCGCTACGATCCTGGAACAAAGCGGTGGGATCTGATTCCGGGAGCGCTGATGCAACTCGCGATCGGACCGGATGGCGCCGCGTGGGGCGTGAATCCGTCAAATTCAGTTTATTACTTCAATCCCCGTACTCAAAAATGGGACCAGATTGGGGGACCGCTGCTAACCCAGGTCGCCGTAGGCTACGGAGGTGTGGTCTGGGGCGTAAATGCCGACAACCGCCAGATATACCAGTTCTCGAGGGCGACTCAGGCCTTTGCCTTGGTTCCCGGCGCGCGCACGCAGGTCGCCGTGGGGAGGGACGGCACGGTATGGGCCGTTGATGCAGGTCAGCCAGACGCTTATCGTTACAACCCGAGCGCGCCGGGAAGTTGGGACGTTTTCCCCATGTCTGCGCCCATATCGCAGGTCTCAGTGGGATACGCGGGCGCGGTCTGGGCTGTCGACTCCTCGGACAACACCTACGAGCTTCAACCCAGCACCCGGGCTCCCGTCAAGAGGCTGCACCAGGTCGCAGGAGAGCTGGTTGGTGTGGCCGTAGCCGTCGACGGCGACGTTTGGGGTGTTAACAGCTCGGGGAAGATTTACACGTTCAACTCAGCGACCCAAACCTGGGATATTGTCGCTAGCGGACCCACCCAGATTGCCGTGGGCTTCGGGGGCGCGGTGTGGGGTCTTGACTCCCAACAGCAGATTTACAAGTTCAATCCGCACACACAGAACTGGACCCTAATTCCGGGGTTGCTGACTCAGGTTGCGGTGGGCTCGGCGAATGCCGTTTGGGGAATTAACGCCAGCGACCAAGTGTATCAATACAGTGATAACCAATGGTATCTGAGGGCAGGACTGACAGCCGTCCAAATCGCCGTGGCACCTGACGGCACGGTGTGGGGAGTGAACGCCCAGCAACAGATTTACAGCTACAACAGCCAGATACGAAGCTGGCAGCAGGCCCTCGGGCTCTTGAAGCAGGTCGCAGTGGGCTCGGCTACCGTCATTTGGGGAATCAACTCCTCTCAGAACATTTACAACTACAACACCGAAAGGGAGGCGTGGGACTTGATTCCGGGAGAACTGAAGCAGCTCGGAGTGGGCCCGGACGGTGTGCCTTGGGGCCTCAACGACTCGGGCACGGTCCACGAGTATGACGTTCGCTCTGGACACTGGAATCGGATCAACGGCACCACCCTTTCGGCGATTGCCGTGGGTGCCGATGAGGCGGTCTGGGGTCTCAACGGCAACCTAATCTATCGGGTACATTAGCGTCTCGGCAGACTCACACGGGCAGGACTCGCGCAGACCGAGGCTCTTCGACCCGTCGCCAGAAAGGCCTAAGGAAAATGACCGCGGCAGGACAACTCGCCTAACGGGTCAAGAGATTGACCAAGTCGCTACAGCACGATTACGCTTACGAGATCGCCCACGATCCTCGCACCTCCGATGCGAACGAAAAACACAAATACTATCAGAGGAAGGGGACGCAAAAGATACACGAGAAAATTGAGGACGCTAAGCGTAAGGAAGCAAAGCTAGATAATCTGGCGGAGAGGGTGGGATTCGAACCCGGGCCGACGGGCCCGTCGGTCTTGCGCGAATCTGTTACGCTTATCCAAGCAAGGCAGAGACAGCCCGCCATTCCTGAGGGGAGCTTAGAAGTTGCTGGAATTCCGGGGCCGATCCCGTCGAAGGCTGCGATCGTCGGTCAGGGAGAGGCCACGGCATACACCAGCGGTACCGGACTGTCCCAGCCTTTGACGCAGATGTTCAAAATTCACCAGGAGAACCGCGCGGCCACGGCCGACATCCATTCCGCGAACGAGGAGCTAAAAGAGGCAGAGAACGATGTCGTATTGAAAGTCAGCCAACTGTACTACGGAATTCTGATCGCGCAGCTAAAGGGAGAGGCGGCGAAAGCAGAGGCAGACGCCGCGCAGGTAAAACTCCAAGAGAACACAAGCCCCGTCGAAGAAGGAAGCGCGATGGAAGTGGTAGTCTTGGATAGCCGCGCAGCCACCCTCGACGCAAAAGAAACGGTCCTGAAGCAAAGCCTTCAGGTCCGCGATTTAACTCTTGAGCTTAATAACCTACTGGGATTGCCGCTAAACACGAAGCTACAGGTCAGCGAACAACCCTTTGTTGCCCCTTCCTCCATTACTTCCCGCGAGGAGTGTGTCCGCATCGCGCGTGAGCAGAGCCCCGATGTAAGGACTGCCAAACAAGCAGTCGAAAGAGCCAAGGCGGAACTGGCGGTTGGGAAATACGCATATATCCCGGACGTGACTGCGTTCGCACGCTATAGCTACCAAAGCGGAATCCCTTTCCTGGTGCACAACTTCGGTGATTTTGGAGCCATCTTCGAGTACGAACTTTTCGATGGCGGACGCCGCAAAGCTGAGATCGGCGAGGCGCGCACAAAGCTCTCCCAAGCCGAAGTCAATCTCGACAAGGAGGAGGAGGAGGAGGAGGTCGCGGTCGAAGTTGAGATTGCCTATGACAAGGTCGAACAGATGCTCACATTGGTGACGGTGGCAGAGGAGGTCCTGAAGGCGAGAACGGAAGGTGCCCGGATAGTAGATAGTCAATTTGAGCAGGGTGTTGACCTTGCCTCAGCCGACGCTGAGGCGGTGTCAAAGATGAGCTCAGCCAAGGCTTCTCTACTCGAAGCAAATGTTGGATTGTCGCTGGCACAGGCAGAGCTGAAACGCGTAATGGGAGAGCTGCCGCGCTAGCGCTTAGGCGCCTGTCATTTTTGGTGCCGCATTGATGTCTTATAGAGGTGAATTCCCTCATGCCCTCGCATTGCTGCGCCCGGCGGGGTTCAGTTACGACGGCGCCCGGAACTTCTGGAGCGATGGGGTGTGACGGCACCTTGCGAATACGCCTACAACGCCGCGGGAGTCCGTTCTGGCTTCGGGGCTGGCGCAGACACTTCTTCTAGGTACGCCTCTCGCCGCGGTCTCGCAGGGGTCACTGCGGGCGCGACAAACGCAATCGTCACACGAGTGGCAGCCGGAGGCTGAGGTATACGGCCAAGTGCTTGGCGCGCCAAGGCTCGAGATGCCTCCTGGCCGGTTGAAACATGGGTGCACCCGTTACGTCGACGCCCGCGAATCCAGCTTCCGTACCTCGCGAGACCGCTGCCATGCGGCGCTACACTCTGACGTTTCTGTTCCTGGCTTGTGCGGCTGCGATCTACGTCTGCTACGTGATGGCGAAGCCTTTCGTGAAGCCGATTGTGTTCGCGGCGGTCATGGCGATTGTCTTCTACCCCATGCATGCCCGTATCTCGGCCCGGGTGCGGGGCCAGAATTTGGCCGCCCTGCTGTCGACCCTGGCCGTTCTGATCATCGTGTTCATTCCGGTGGCCGGACTCGGCAGCGCCGTAACGCGCGAGATGAGCCAAGCTTACGAATCCTTGAGCCTGAGAAGCGCCGCGGGCGGAGGCTGGGTGCCCTACGTCACGCAGGAGCTCCAGAAGCCACTCAACCTGATCGGGCGCCACGTCGATCTCTCTGGGCTCAATCTGCGGGCCGAACTTCAGAGCCGTCTGGAGCAGTTAAGTGCGGGGATCGTACGATCGGTAGCCCAGGTGGCCACGAATCTGGGCTCTTTTCTGTTTGATACCGCCATTAGCTTTTTCACCCTGTTTTTCCTGTTTCGGGAGGGCCGCCGCCTGCGCCGGACGATCGCCGACGTCTTGCCGCTCGATAAGGCGCGCACCGAGCGCCTTTTCACCAGCATCAGCGACACCATTGTGGCCAATGTTTACGGCGTCCTGGCGGTGGCGCTGGCGCAAGGATTTCTGATGGGGGTCAGTTTTCTGGTGCTCGGCCTGAACTCGCCGATTCTCTGGGGTATGGTGACGGCGGTCTGCTCGCTCATTCCGCTGGTGGGAACCGCACTCGTCTGGCTGCCGGCCACCGCCATCCTGGCGGCGAGCGGGCACTGGGTGAAAGCTCTTATTCTCCTAGGGTGGAGCGCCGGCTTTGTGAGCATGGTGGACCATGCCGTTCGGCCTTACGTGATTGGCGGGCGAGCGAAGATGAACACGCTCTTTGTCTTCTT
Organism: Terriglobia bacterium; assembly: GCA_036521995.1. Lineage (GTDB taxonomy): Bacteria > Acidobacteriota > Terriglobia > UBA7540 > UBA7540 > Gp13-AA77. The sequence goes on from DATDGR010000217.1 coordinate 7,896, forward strand.
CTCTCTGCTCGGAGGGATCAAGGCTTTCGGCATTCTGGGCGTGTTTGTGGGCCCGCTGGTGGTCTCGATAACCTTTGCGCTGCTCAGTATCCTTCGCGAAGAGATCAGTGCCTGGCAGGTTCCTCTAGCCCCAGGAGAAGGCGCCCCAAGCGGGCCGTGATTCTGAGCCGCCGGTGACGAAAACCCTCCACAAGACTAGCCCACTTTCCACCGCAGTTCCGACTCCTCGATCTCATCCTGGCCCAGCACTCTTAAGCTGTAAGCGTTCTCCACGTACTGGCGCAGCATCCGCTGAGTATTGAAGAAGGAGCCGTTGAAGGCGATGGCGCCGCGCATCACTCCAGCGTAGGCTAGCGGCCTCTGGTAAAACTGGGGCACGATCACCTCTTCGAGTTTCTCATAAAGGGAGTCGGTCTCCGCCGAAGACCCGTCCCGGGCGAGGTCGTCGCCGATGCTCCAGCCCGTTACTCCTTCGCCGTGCCCCTCGATCCACCACCCGTCCAAAACGCTCAGGCTGGGCACGCCGTTGAGTGCGGCCTTCATGCCGCTGGTACCCGAGGCTTCGTACGGCCGAAGCGGGGTGTTCAGCCAAAGGTCCACGCCGCTCGTCAGTAACTGGCCCCAGTGCATGTCATAATTCTGGATGTAAAGCAGGCGTATGCCACCCCGGAGGCGGGCAGAGCTCTCGAATACGCGGCGGATGAGCGCCTTCCCTTCCTCGTCCGCCGGATGCGCCTTGCCCGCGTAGACGATCTGCAACGGCCCCGCCGTCCTCACTAATTCTTCCAGGCGCCCAGGGTCGGAAAGCAACAAGTCTGCTCGCTTGTAAACCGCGGCGCGGCGCGCGAAACCCAGGGTCAAGTTCGATTCATCGAGGGTAACGCCCGTCTCCTGGAGGATGGCTTCAAACAACCGCCGTTTGGCGGCGGCGTGTGCCTGCCGAATCTCCTCCAGGGAAATTCCCATGGCATAGCGCAAGTAGCGGTTGTCCTGGCGCCACTCGGGAACTTGGCGGTCATAGAGATCCTGAAAAGACGGAGCGGTCCAGGTGCCCACATGTACGCCGTTGGTGATGGCGCGAATCGAAAAGCGGGGGAACATGCTGCGTGAGATCTCGCCGTGCCGCATCGCAACTCCGTTGACGTAATGCGAGCAATAAAGGGCGAGCTCCGTCATGTTGAGCTGCCCATTCGGCATCAATCCCGAGGCCGCGATGCCGTCGGCCCGCTTCTGTCCAATGACCTGGGTTACCAGCGAGCGTTCGAAAACATCGTGCCCAGCGGGTACAGGCGTATGAGTGGTAAAAATGCATTTTTGGCGCAGCCGACCGATCTCGTCCTCCAGACTCCCCGGGTCGTTCTGATGGTCCCGCAACTGCTCCTCGAGCAAGGCCACCGTCAGGAACGCCGAATGGCCCTCATTCATGTGGTAGCTCTCCAGCCGCACGTAGCCTAGCGCCCGCAGGAGGCGCATGCCGCCCATCCCGAGGATCACCTCCTGGCACAGGCGGTAGCGCCGGTCGCCTCCATACAGCCGGTCGGTCAGCACCTGGTCCTGGGGATCATTTTCCGGCAGCGCCGTGTCGAGAAGGTACACCGGCACGAATCGCCCGCCGAGACCCGTGACCTTGTAACGCCAGGCCCTTACCTTCACCGGCCGGCCTTCGATCTTCACCGTGACCCCCGCACCTGCGGGCTCAACCACTTTTTCCGGCTCCCACGCGGATGGCGACTCGCTCTGCTGGCCCTGAGCATCCAAACTCTGCTCGAAATAGCCCTTCCGATACGCCAAGGTGACGCCCACCATAGGGAGTTCCAGATCGGCCGCTGAGCGGAGCATGTCTCCGGCGAGAACCCCGAGGCCTCCCGAGTAAGTCGGTATGGAGTTCTCAAGCGCGATTTCCATGGAGAAGTAGGCAATGCGAGCGTGGGTCGGATCAGGCAATTTCGAAGCCCCCAAGGACCAAACATCATGACAACTGCGATTCCGTTCGAACCGCATCGAAGAAATCCGCTCTCCAGCGGCAGTTCATCCGAGAGCCCCAAAATCCAGATTCATGGCGCCACTCCCGGCTCTCCGGCTAACTTCTTACACGCGCTCTCGATTTCGTTCTCCTCCCCTTCGTCAAGCACGGTACGCAGATCGAGCATGATCCGGTCGCGTTCCAGGCGCACGATCAGCGGTGGCCGGTTACTCCGCAGCCAGGCGGCCATCTCCCCGGCCGAATAGCGGGCGTGCCTGAGGCAGATCAGCGTTGTCGGCAACGATTGCCCCGGCGTGGAACCGCCGCCGGTCACCGATTCGCCGGCTTCAAGCTCGACCCTGAAATCGGCCATCCTCTGCAGACGTCCGGCCAGACGCTCGGCGCGACGGGCGACAGACTCGGCCGAAGCCCGGATCATTCTCAGCGCCGGGATGGCGTCAAAGTCCTGCCGCAGGTAAAGCCGGGCTGTGGCTTCCAGGGCGGCAATGGTCAGCTTATCCACCCGGAGAGCTCGAAAGAGAGGGTTCCTGCGAATTTGCTGCAACGGCTCGCGCTTGCCCGCCAGGATTCCAGCCTGAGGTCCGCCTAGCAGCTTGTCACCGCTGAAGGTCGCGACGTCCACCCCGGCTTCGAAGCTCTGGCTCACAAGCGGCTCGTCCTCGAGGCCCTGAGCCCCGAGGTCCACCAGGCAACCACTACCGAGGTCCTCCATCAGGAGCAGATGGCGCCGCCGCGCCAGCTCCACAAGCTCTTCGAGACAAGGTCGCTCCGTGAAACCCACCATGCGGAAGTTGCTGGGGTGAACGCGCAGGAGGACTCGGGTGCGCTCGTTCACCGCCGAGGCGTAATCCCCGATGCGGGTGCGGTTGGTGGTGCCGGCTTCGCGGAGCAGGGCGCCGCTCTGGGCGCAGATGTCGGGAATGCGAAACGATCCACCAATCTCAATCAGTTCGCCGCGAGATACCACCACTTCCCCGCCCCGGGCCAGGGTGTTGAGCGCCAGGAATACCGCCGCGGCGTTGTTGTTCACCACCAACGCCGATTCCGCTCGCACCAGCTTTGCCAGTAGCCGGTCCGTGTGGGCGTCGCGCTTGCCGCGCTCACCGAGCTCGAGGTCGTATTCCAGGTTCGAATAGCCTGCCGCCACCTCGGCCATGCGCGTGACGGCTTCACGCGGCAGTGGAGCCCGTCCCAGGTTGGTGTGCAGGATCACGCCCGTGGCGTTGATCACCGGACGAAGCGAAGGCGCGAGACGCGCTTCGAGCTGGAGCGCGATCGCTTTTTCGAGGCTCTGGACCCCGATTTCCTCTTCGCTTCCGGCCACAATGCGACGGCGCGCCTCCTCCACGACTTCGCGGGTGATCTCGACCAGCAGCGTTCGTCCCGCGCGCTTTTCCAAGTCGCGCCCGGCGGGCCGGACCAGCAACTCGTCGACGGCCGGTATCTGGCGGAGCCTTTCCGATACATCAACATCCGAGACGGACATGAACAACAGCTCTCTCGTAACCGGTTCGTTCTGGCGAGCCAGTCTCAAAAGCAGCGCCCGACATTTCATCACACGAGGGCGGCCGGGTCCAATTTACGGTCAATCGGAAGGTCTCAATTTGGTTGGCAGTTATCGCGCATGGCCCCCTTTTGGCCACACCAAGCCCCCGAATCCTTGACCAAGGGTGAGCCGCAGGCCCATGGAGTACTCATGGCAAGCCCCAGCTCAAGCGTATCATCTAATAGTAAGCACTCGTTGTAAACAAGAAACTCTTGCGACTCTGCGGGCGGAGGGGCAACTTCAGCGGCTGACAACCTCGCACCGGGCGGCGCCGGACGTGTGATGAAGGGAATCGATCCGGAGGATAACGCCTTCGAACCCCAGCGGCATCCGCCCCCTACAAAGCGGCATCAAACGGGCATGGGCAACGGACCTTCTTCGCTGGTCGCAAGGCGCATCGGCGGCGCACTCGAAGCCAGCCTCAAGCGGGCGTACGGCCGCTTCGGCGTGAGTCCGGATCGCTATCTGCGCGAGCTTCGCCGAGGGCACGGCCTGCCCCTAACCTCCTACCGCGATGTATTCGGCCTGCACCCTGCTGTGCTCGATCATGTGGCCGAGCGCACTATTTCGGGCGCACGCAGGCTGGCGATTGTTGAAGGCGCAAGCTTCGGCTTCGGAGGATTCTTAACGCTCTTGCCGGACGTCAGCCTGCTCGGCCTCATCACTTTCCGGCTCATCCAGAAGCTGGGATTGATCTATGGCTTTGAGTACTCCACCGAGGAAGAAAGGGCGGAGCTCTGGCTGGCTACGGCGAGCGCGGCGGGCGTGGACCTAGGGCGGGATTGGATCAAGAGGCAGGTGATCGAGCGCCTGGCGGCACGGATTGCCGAGAAAGCCGGCGGCGAACTCGCTGAGAAACTTGCGGCAGGGGTGGTGCCGGTGCTCAGCGCAGGCCTCGGCGGCGTGCTGAACGCTTTCTTCATTACAGGGTGGGGAGGCCGCGCCCACGTCTATTTCCGGCAGAAGCACCTGGAGTGGCGCAGCAGCAGGGAGTTGGGAGTGGGGAGTAGCGAGATAGGGCGATTCTGACCGGAAGCAAGCGGACCGGCCAGAGAACCCGGATCACCGGCTTGCTACTCGCCATGCCTGCTTCCTACTTTCGGCGCTGGCAGTGCGGGCAGAAATGACTGCTGCGCCCGCCGATCACAACCCGTCTGATCTTGGTTCCGCAACGCCGACAGGGCTCGCCCGTCCGCTGATAGACTTTGAGGCGAGTGGCGAATCGCCCTGGGTTTCCGTCGATATCGATGTAGTCGCGAAGGCTGGTCCCTTGCAGAGCGACAGCCCGACGCAGGACCCCTTCGACCGCCCGCCGCAGAGCGAGCGCTTCCGGCCGCTTGAGACGCCCAGCTTCCGTGAGCGGGTGAATGCGGGCCGCAAACAGCGACTCGTCGGCATAAATGTTGCCCACACCCGCGAGCCGGCCCTGATTCAAGAGCCAGTTCTTGACGGGCGTGCGCCGGCCCTTGAGAGCCGCTAGAAACTCCTGGGGCTTCACGCTGGGGGCGTCCGGACCCAGCCGGGAGAAGACGCCCTCCAGCTCGGCCGCGGTGCAATAGCGCAGGCGGCCGAAACGCCGGATATCACGGTAACGGATCTCCTCTCCATTTTCGAGCGTCAACCGCACGTGGGTGTGAGGCTCAACGGGGCCGTCGCGGGGAACTACGGTCACCTGCCCCGTCATTCCGAGGCGTACCAAGAGGTAATGCGGGGAATCGGCATCATTCCCGGCCCTGGCCGGCCTCGCAGCCGCCGTGAGCTCGATCGCAATGGCCTTGCCCTTGCGATCCAGGCGCCGGATTACGCCGCGCACATCCTGCTCGAAAGCGTCCGCCGGACCGTCGATCACCTGGGCATGGCCAACCTCGGCGGCGGTGATGCGATGGCCGAGCACCCTGGCTTCGAGGCCGCGGCGGACGGTTTCAACTTCGGGGAGTTCAGGCATAGGAAGACAGTGGCGAGTGACCGGTGGCCAGTGCCAAGAGAAACCCAAGCAGCGTTAAGGGTAACGCTTGCTTGCCACTCGTCACCTGTCACTCGCCACTGCCACTTTGATGTCTTCCCCGTCCACCAGAACCGAGTGGCTAGTGACCTTGACGGCAGGGTTGAACAGGTTCTCGCCGGTCCGCACGTTATACTGCCAGCTATGCCAGGGGCAGGTGATCACATCACCTTCGAGGACGCCTTCACCGAGCGGTCCTCCCCGGTGGAGGCAAGTGTTATCGAGGCAGTAGATCGTTCCCTCAACATTGAAAAGCGCCAGCTCGCTACCGGCCACCTGGACTGTGCGGCAGGATCCCGGCGCTAAGTCCGAGAGATCAGCACACTTAACGAACTCGGGCGTCATTGTGGTCAGGGTTCCTTTCCCGGCTTCAGTCACAAGCGTCAGCGTCCCTGCGGCGTGAACCGAACTCTGATTATAGTGCCGGGCGTGCACCGGGGCAATTGCGGAAGCGTGAACCCCTTGACATCGGAAGCCATCAACTCTCGGCGTCCGTCTCGCGCAGGCGTCGAAGTTTCCCTTCTTGATAGCCACCTCTACTGTGCTATAGTAATTTCTGCCTGGCCTGTGGGCTGCCCCGCCTGGCCGGGCCGGCGGCATTCAAGGAGCGTTAGGATGGAAATAGTCGTGACGTTGCAGGTTTTCAGCCCTGCGGGATCGGTGCGGGCTCCAGCCTACTTCTTCGATGTTGCGGAAGGGCAGGGAAGAAATTCAAGAATGCCAAAGCCTCATGTTGTTTAGAATCAATCAGATGATCCAAAATTTGGGACTAGCCCCAAGCCGGAATGTCCTTTAGAATCAATAAGAGTTAGGCTACATCCAAAGCCGGTATCAAGCCCGTTTGACGGCGAAAAGCTCTGAAGTCATCCAACCCATTTACAATCTTTCGCTTACAACCAAGAGTCGATTTTCGGCGTTCCCAGGTCAACGGCGGGTCAAGTGAAGGCAAACCCGCCGCGCGACGGGAAATCGAGCGGCCACTTGGAGATATGGAGGGGGCTAGGCGTCCGCCTGAGCCCAAGAAGGCCGCAGAGTTGCCACTTGGGTTTCCCACTTTCACCGGCATGGCCACATTAGGGCACCTTCTGTCCTTTGGCGGCCCGGGCATCCCCTCGGCCGGAGCAATATCAGCGCCGCAATACTATCGTGTGTAACTTGACACGTGCGGAGCGCCGTGCTATTTTTCGACTCCACCAAAGCGCTCCTTGCGTGTGCTTTGGCGGCCGATACAGGTTAATTGGCTAGGGGAAATGATCGGGCGCCGCGCCGATTGGCGCTTTTTGAAAAATCCACAGGAAGACGAAAGGTAGGCTACATGTCGAGAACTGTCCGATTGCTGTTGAGACCGGTTGCCATCCTATTCCTTCTGGCGGGCACCTCGTTCGCCACCTGCACCAATCCGATTTCTGCGAGCCCCAGTTCGGTCAATTTTGGCACCGTCGGGCTTGGGATTGGCCTGTTTGGCGCCCATGGGCTAGAGTTGATAAACAGTTGTAACGTAACTATTACGGTTAACTCGTTCACCTTCAATCCGCCGGTGTTCGGCCTCGCGGACGGCGTGATACCTCGCTATATTAATGCGAATAGTAACGATCAGTGGTCGATTGCGTTCAGACCCGCCGCCGCCCAGGTTTACAACGGCACGCTCACGATAAACTTGGCCGGGGGATACCCTTCAGTGGTCATGAGTCTCACCGGAACCGGGGTTGCCAATGCGGGCGTAGCATCGCTCAGCGCGAATTCCGTTAACTTTGGCAATGTCCCGCTTGGCAGCACCGTCACCCACAACATGACTCTGACCAACAGCGGTACGGCCTCATTTACTCTTACCGAGCTTAATACCTATTCCCCCTTCCAGGTGACGCCGCTCCCGAGTGCGGTCTCCATCGGAGCCGGCAAGACCTACAACTTTACCATCAGTTACACGGCCACGACCCTGGGGGCCGTTACCGGTGCCGTGAACCTGGTGTACAACTTACTCACTCCGCAGAGCATCGATTTGACGGCCACCGGCACGGCTCCGGCCGGCGTAGCCTTCACTAGCTTCCCTGTGCTGCCCGCGGCCACGCAAGGATCCTCCTATCTGGCCACGTTGCACGCAACGGGAGGGACGTCTCCCTACACTTTTCATATCACCAAGGGAAGTGCCATTATCTCGGGCCTGACGTTCACAACTTCGACTGGAACCTTCGGCGGCAGCGTTGCGTCAACGGTAGCCCTGGGCAACTACACTCTGACCATTCAAGTAGATGACTCGAGCAAACCGCAGAAGACGTCGACCACCACGTTCACGCTGCCGGTGGGAGCGCAGACCGGCGCGAACTGCAACGTCATTGAATTCGACGTCCCGGACACCACCACCCCGCTGACTGCTTTGAACGACCTGGGAACCGGCACTTACGATCCTTTCGGGACGAGTTGCCCAGAGGCAGAGGGATGCGAAGGCGGACTCTATCCCGGCGGTTCTAACACCGATCCGAGTCCCCACGCCTCGGATGGCGTAACCATCGGACAAGACATCCAGCCCCGCGATGCCAACGGCACCATCGACCCCACGAACGGCTCGATCGTCTTCATGGCGCTGGGAGTCTCGAACACTCAGCAGCCTTTCAATGACTTTATGAACATGGCCAACGGCGACCCCGACAGGAACCCGCGCGTCGCGATCGTTAATGGAGCCCTGGGCGGGGAGACGGCCGTCGGACTTGACACCAGCACTTACCTCAGCACCGTCATCGACTACGTCCTTCCCTTTTACGGCTATACGCCCCAGCAGGTGGCAGCAGTGTGGCTCGACACGGTCAATTCGGGCGATACCTCAGGGTTCCCCAACGACGCGACGACACTTCAGCAAGAGCTGGAAACGGGCACGGATGGGTTCCCCGGCATCGTCGAAACGCTCAAAACCGACTTTCCGAACTTAGCGCTGGCGTACCTCGGAGCCGTGAACTACACCGGCTACGCGCAAGGGGTTTCGACCGTACTGCCGGAGCCGCAGTCCTATGACGCCTCTTGGGGAGACAAGTGGGCGATCGAAGACCAGATCAACGGTACCTGCTGCAATTACAATGCGGCTAAGGGTACGGTGGTGGCGCCTTGGATGGGCTGGGGCGACTATTACTGGGCGAACGGATTGCTGGCTCGCCAGGACGGTACTTATTGGAGCTGCCAGGATCTCAGCTTCGACGGTACGCATCCCGTCTATCCGAGTGGTCACCTCAAGATCGGTTTCGGTCTGCTGAATTTCCTCAAGACGGACCCGACAGCCACGCCGTGGTACGTGGCCCCGGCTAAGTAGGCGGCCTTTGGACCGGTTCGTAAGCATGATCGAGCGCCGGGCGCGAAGCGGGGAGAGTGCGGCCGGGGCTTGGGAGATAGCCCTTTAATGTAGGCTACCTCAGGCGCCAGGGAAACTTTGCAAAAGCGAGTAATCCTCGGCCACATGCTGTAGTCTACCCCACAGGCGCCTTGTAAGAAACCCACAAAAAGACGAAAGGCAGGCTACATGTCGAGTACTGTCCGGCTTCTGGTGAGACCGGTTGCGATCTTACTCCTTCTGGCGGGTACCGCCTTCGGCAACTGCACCACTCCGATTACGGCGAGCCCCAGTTCGATCAGTTTCGGCAACGTAGGGCTTGGGGTTGGATTGTTTGCCGCCCACGGGTTCACTCTGACCAATAGCTGCAGCCAGACGGTCAAAATCAACTCCTTCACCTTCAGCTCTCCGGTATTTGGCCTAGCCGACGGCGTGCTGCCTCGCTACATCAACGGCAACACCACGGACAATTGGTCGATCGCGTTCCGGCCTCAGGCGGCCCAGGTCTACAGCGGCACGCTTACACTGAACCTCGCCAACTTTCCCCCGGTGACGATGAACCTCACGGGAACAGGGATTGTTAGTAAAGGAGTCGCATCGCTTAGCACCACAGTCGCAAACTTTGGCAGCGTGCCGATCGGCACCACGGTTTACAAAAACTTTACCCTCACCAACACGGGCACCGCTTCGTTCAATCTAACGGAACTCAACACCTATGCGCCCTTCCAAGTAACGCCGCTCAAGAGTACGGTGGTCCTCGGCATCGGCGGAACCTTCAACTTCACGGTCGGTTACACGGCCACCAGCCTCGGACCTGTCGAGGGCGCCGTGAACCTTGTCTACAACTTCCTTCCGGCGCAAGGGATCGATATTACGGCTACAGGAGTGGCCGCCACCAGCGTGGCCCTCAGCAGCTTTCCGGTGTTGCCCGCAGCCACGCAAGGTTCACCCTACCTGGCTACCCTGCAAGCCACCGGCGGAACGGGGCCGTACAGCTTCCATATCACGAAAGGCAATGTTCCGGGCCTGACGTTCACTCCGGCGACGGGAACTTTCGGCGGGACAGTTTCCACAGCCGTGGCAGCGGGCAGCTACAACCTCTCGGTTCAAATCAGCGATTCGAGCCAGCCGCACAAGCAAGCGAATGTCACGGTCACTTTGCCGGTGGGGCCACAGACGGGCGCGAACTGCAACATGATCACCTACGACGTTCCGGATACAACCACTCCGATGGTTGCTCTGAACGATCTCGGAACCGGTACTTACAATCCCTTCGGGGCCGGTTGCCCAGAGCCGGAGGGGTGCGAAGGCGGGCTCTATCCCGGAGGTTCCAACGTCGATCCGAGTTCCCACGCCTTTGACGGGATAACAATCGGACAAGGCATCCAGCCGCGCCTTGCTGACGGCACCGTCGACACCGTCAACGGTTCCATCGTCTTCATGGGCCTGGGGGAATCGGCAACCCAACAGCCATTCAATGACTTTATGAATGTTGCGAACGGCGAGCCGTCCAGAAATCCGAAAGTTGTAATTATCAATGGAGCCTTGGGCGATGAAACGGCCGCTAATCTCCAAACCTCAAGCAGCGGGTATCTGTCCACAGTGTTGGACTACCTGCTGCCCTTCTATGGCTACACGCCGCAACAGGTGGCTGCGGTCTGGCTCGACACGGTGGATTCGGGCGACAACGCGGGGTTCTCAACCGACGCTGAGACGATCGAGCAAGAGCTAGGAATGGGCAACTCGAATGGACCTGGCATCGTCCAAACGCTTAAAGCCAACTTTCCGAACCTGGTGCTGGCGTATCTCGGTGCCACGAATTACACGGGCTACGCGGAAGGGGTTTCGACCGTGCTGCCGGAGCCCCAGTCCTATGACTCCTCCTGGGGAGACAAGTGGGCGATCGAAGACCAGATTAATGGCACCTGCTGTAGCTACAATGGCACCAACCCTGTTGCGCCCTGGATGGGTTGGGGCTACTACTATTGGGCTAACGGGCTGCTCGCTCGCCAGGACGGCACGTACTGGAGCTGCCAGGATCTCAGCGCCGATGGCATTCATCCCGTCTATCCGAGCGGCCACCTCAAGATCGCTTTCGGTTTGCTGAATTTCCTAAAGACGGACCCCACCGCCACGCCCTGGTTCCTGGCCCCGGTTAAGTAATTTAGCTGAGCGATCAGGCCGGGTTCGTCCGAGTGCTGGCGGCTGCCCAACCAGGTTACAGGGCGTAGTGGCTGGCGCGCCGGCCGGTCAGGAGGTGGAGGTATACGCCCGCTTGGGCGCGGTGATGCGCGTGGTGCTCGTTGATGCCGAACAGCATCACCGCCACGCTTCGCCGGATGTTGAACTGATCGTTTCTCCGCCCGTCTTCCCAGCGTTCGAGCGGAAAGGCCGAAGCCGCAGCAGACGTCTCCTGATTAACGCGATCGAGCTGGGCCAGTTCCTCAGGCAGGGAAACCACCTGCCCGAGGATGGCGAAGAGGCCTTGGGGAACGCGTTGCTCGTAGTAGTCCCAGCGATCTTCGAACGCTACACGACGGACACCTTCCTCAGACATCCAGACGTGCCGCACGAGCTGTCCCAAGGAAAGCATGCCGTCGGCCGGCCGCCAGTCGAGCTTGTCCGGCGGGATCAGTTCGAAGACTTTCAGCGTGTTCCGGTGCGTGGCCTGCTTTTGCTTCAGGAAGAATTCCTTAAGGTCCACATCCTACCTCGGACTCCGGTTAGCCCTGCTTTACGTGAGCTTTTCCAAGGCTGCCAGCACTTCGACGATGTCGGGCACGTGCCCTATTTCATACACTTTTGACCAGGCGATCGTCCCGCTCTTGTCCACTATGAAGATCGCGCGGTCATTCCAGAACGGAGCCGTGTGTCTCGTGGGAGGGAAGATGCCATAAGACCTGGCCACGTTGGCGTACGGCCAGCGGTCCGTGGCCAACGGAAAGCTCAGCCCGCCGAGGGACTGCTGAAAAGCGGCGTGGCTGAATACCGTGTCGGTGCTGAGCCCCACAACCTCGGCGTTCGCGCCCTTGAAGCGGGCCAGATCCTTCTGAACCCGCTCAAGCTCGCTCGTGCAGACCGGCGTGAAGTCGCCCGGGTAGAACACGAGGACCACATTCTTGCCTTTGTGGGCAGAAAGCTGAAACTCCCCCTGCTTGTCGCCAGTGGTCTGGCCGACCTTGAAGTCCGGCGCCGGGTCCCCGACATTCAACATGAATCGTCCCTCCGTCAAGTAGGGGTAGTGCTTGCCCTACCCTTGTGGTTCCGCGGTTGGCAGGGGACGGCAAGCCGTACCCTGCCAGAGCGCCCTCAGTACTTCGGAACGCTCGGGTCCACTTGATCCGACCACGCCAGAATGCCGCCCTTCAGGTTGTGAGTGCGGCGAAACCCGGCCTTGCGCAGTAGGTCGACAGCCCGCGCGCTGCGCACGCCCGACCGGCAATGGACCACGATCTCCTGCGCCGAATCCAGCTCGTTCATCCGCGCCGGCACATCGCCCAGTGGCATCAGCAACGAGCCCGGAATGCGGCAGATGTCGAACTCGTGCGGTTCGCGCACGTCCACCAGCCGGAAGTCGCAGCCCTCGTCGATCATGCGCTTCAGCTCGATGGGAGTGATCTCAGGGATTTGAGTCACCGGCTCGGCCTCCTGGCCTCGAATGCCGCAGAACTCGTCATAATCGATTAGATGATGGAGGGTAGGATGATTCCCGCACGCCGGGCAATCCAGATTCTTGCGCAGCTTCAGCTCGCGGAAGCGCAGACCGAGCGCGTCAAACAGCAGCAAGCGGCCGATCAACGGATCGCCCCGGCCGATGATGAGCTTGATGCTCTCGAGCGCCTGAATCGCGCCGACGATACCGGGCAGCACGCCCAGCACGCCGCCTTCGGCGCAGCTCGGCACCAGTCCCGGTGGAGGCGGTTCCGGGTAAAGGCAACGGTAGCACGGTCCCTCGCGAGTGGCAAAGACTGAGGCCTGGCCCTCGAAGCGGAAGATGCTGCCATAAACGTTGGGTTTGCCGGAGAGCACGCAGGCATCGTTCACCAGATAGCGGGTGGCAAAGTTGTCGGTGCCGTCGGCCACGATCTCGTAATCCGCGAAAAGTTCGAGCGCGTTCTCGGAGGCGAGGCGCGTTTCGTGCCGCACCACCTCCACGTAGGGATTGATCTCGCGCAACGTATCTGCCGCGGAAGCGAGCTTGGATCGGCCTACGTCCGAGGTGCCGTGCAGGATCTGCCGCTGCAGGTTGGTGAAGTCGACCACATCGAAGTCAACCAGGCCCAGCGTGCCCACGCCGGCGGCCGCCAGATACAGAGCCAACGGCGACCCCAGGCCTCCGGCGCCGATCAGCAGCACCTTTGCCTGCTTCAGCTTGAGCTGCCCCTCCATGCCCACTTCGGGCATGATCAGATGACGGCTGTAGCGCAGCACCTCTTCATTGGAGAGAGCCGCCGCTTCCGTCGCTAATGCTTCCACCATGGAGACCTCCACTGAGTTTTAGGCTATGTAGGCGTCAATGCCGGGTGGGCACCGGCCCGGCCTCGAGACTTGGATTCTTCAGCGGGAGACTGCCCGGGACTCCGGCGGGGGGCCCAGGCTAAGTACAAGTGCAGCCGAGGGCGGAACAGCCGGCGGAGGCGCCGGTCTCGAACGCCATGCGGGCGATGCCGCCCGCAATGGAGGGCACGATGCTGAGGACGTCTTTATCGCTGAGGGGTGTCTGCTCTTTGCTGAGATAACGAATGTCCTCATCATTCAGGTAGATGTTGACGAAGCTACGAATCTTGCCTTCGTCGTTGTAAAGGTGCCGGCGGAGATCCGCATACTGCGTCGTCAAGCCGGACAAGGCCTCGCCCACGGTCCTGGCCTCCAGCTCCACCGACGCCTGCTTACCCGTGTACTGCCGTAGCGGGGTAGGAATCATCACTTTCACTGCCATGCCTCGTCTACCTTCCTCATCGCGGATTCCGGGAGCCAGCCTCACTCAGCCCCCAATCAAGTTCAAGTCCTTCCCGCTCAAGTCTCATGTTTCTGCACAGATCACAGACTCGCCTCGACTTCCAGGGCTTCGGGTTCAAAGCTGGAGCGATCGTCGCTGAGCGCCCAGGAGCGCGTGTCAACCGCCCTACCCGCCTCTACCGAGACGATAACATAAGAATACCACGGCCAGGCGTGCTCACGGTCGTACCCGGAAGGGCGGGCGGGATGGTCCGGGTGCGAGTGATAATAGCCCACGACCGTCAGCCCTCGCGCCCGGGCGTCCTTCTCCACCCGAAGCTGCTCCTTGGGGTCAATCAGAAAGCGGTTTCGCTCCGACTCGCGGCCAGGGTCGTCCAGCGGAAGCAGCTCTCCGGCCCGAGCGGGGTTGTGTCGCAGGTTCGGGATCGATGCCACCTCCTTGACCTCTTTCGAATGGCCTTCTACCTGCCCGAGCAGAATGCCGCAGCACTCGGCCGGATACTCAGTCTCGGCGTGACGGTGGATCGCTTCCATGTGCGCAGGTCGGGTTTTCAGTATCATACTCCGAAGCCAAGCCGTTCCCAGGCTCTTCTTAGGAGGCCACCCAGGCGTCGACCGAGAACCCGCAAAAAAGAGAACTCATCTTCGAACGCGGGCTTCTCGATCTCCAATGCCAGTCACGAGTCCGAGCGCACCTTTAGCGGGGCTTCGAGCTGGGCCCACACCAGAGAAGCAGGAATGAAAACTGGTCTTTCGACAATACAGACACTGAGCGCCTGTTCGACCGCCAGATAGCTGACCGAGACTTTTACGCCCATAGCCTCGACTAACCCGCCGTCACCCTCGGGCGGCTGAATGCCGCTGTCCAGCATCCGCTGCTTGAGCTGTTCCAATTTCTCCGGCGTGATGCCCTCGTACCGCCTGCAATCATCCATCAGAGCCTCGGCCCATTTGAAATGCGCGAGTCGAAATTGCACCTCGACCGGCTACGAGTTTCGAATTTCGAGTTTGACTCGCCGATCAACCTTCGGTCCAGAATCGCTCACTCAGGTACTTGTCGCCGCTGTCGCAAAAAATCGTAACAATGACGCCATACCGGATTTCCCGCGCCAGGCGCAGGGCTGCGGCCAGGGCCGCGCCGCTTGAGATCCCCACCAGCAGGCCTTCCTCGCGCGCCAGCCGCCGGGTCATGGCATAGCCTTCCTCGGTTGCCACCTCGAAGTTCTCGTCGGCAGACGCGGGATCGTAAATGCCGGGCCGGATGGCGGTGGGCATGTGCTTCAGACCTTCGAGGCCGTGGAAAGGCGAGTCCGGCTGCACCGAAATGCAGCGAATGGCGGGATTCATCTCCTTGAGACGACGGGTGGTGCCCATGAAAGTACCGCTGGTACCGAGCGTGGCCACAAAATGAGTCACTCGCCCCGCGGTCTGGGCGAAGATCTCAGGCCCGGTGGAATGATAGTGGGCCTGCCAGTTTGCGGGGTTGTCATACTGGTTGGCGTAGAAGTACTGGCCGGCGTTCGCCCGGGCCAGCTCGCGCACCGCTCGAATCGCGCCGTCCGAGCCCTCCAGAGGATCCGTGTACACCACCTCGGCTCCATAGGCGTGCAGGATCTGCCTGCGCTCGAGACTGGCGTTCGCAGGCATGAACAACTTCAAGCGGTAGCCGCGCGCCGCGCACACCATGGCGTAGGCGATGCCAGTGTTGCCGGACGTGGAGTCAATCAGGACCTTTTGGGAACCCATGAGGCCCGCCCGCTCGGCCTCGCGGACGATGTTGAGCGCCGGCCGGTCCTTCACCGAGCCGCCGGGATTGAACCATTCCGCCTTGGCATAGATCTCCACCCCCGGAGTCTCACGCGCGATTCGGCTGAGGGGCAGCAGGGGAGTATTGCCCACCAGGGAGGCGATGTCCACCGCGCCGCTGCGGACGCTCCGCAGCCGGGGCGGAGCCGCTGCACCGGGTTTAGGGTCGGACAGGCGGCGCGGAGGAGGAGGGGACAGGGCCAGCTCCGCCTCTGCAGTTGCCGGATTGTCCAACTCAGATTGCATAAATGCTTGCGCTCAATCGCTTGCCCGATTAGATTCTTAAATGGAGCCTTAAGTTACGCTGGAGCAACGCAACCTCATGAAGACGCCAAACACTACATTAGCAGATATCCGGCGGCGGTTCGAGCAGGCCGGCTTCGCGGTTACAGCGGTGGCGGGGGACTCCGGTCCTCTTGAAGTGCGGAAGTACAACTGCGTCCATCGTATCGATCGCGGCCCGGAGGGCATCTGGGCGCCGCTCAGTCCCGCGCATTTCCTCATCCGGGGTCTCCCCTGCGAGCTTGAAGACCACGGTTATCAGAAGTTCTGGCTCTGTGACGGCAAGCGATTCCCCATCCGTTTGGAGGACTTGAAGGACCTTCACCGCTTTGACCAGGAGGTCCGCCATCTCCTGAAACTCAAGTCCCTCTATAACGACTCCCTCGGCACCACCTGTGCCCTCACCGCCTACGACCGGCTGGAAGGCCGGCCGGACGCATAGAGTCCACCGAAGGATTACCGGGTCCACCCACCATCACAGTCAGCACAAGCTGGCGTTGCTCATGTGCCGGCCCCGGTGAGCGCCACCGTCTGAGGGCTGCCGCTGTCGCTATCAGCGACCGAGACGTTTGCCGTGCGAGTACCAGTCTGCAAGGGCGTGAAGGTCACGGTGATCGAACAGCTTTTCCCAGGGCCAACACTTGATCCACACGTGTTTTGCTCCGCGTAGTCCCCAGGATCGGGGGCCGTGAGGGAAATGCCCGTGATGCTGAGCGTGGCAATGCCTTTGTTCGTCAGCGTTATGCTCTTGCCGGGGCTGGTGACGCCAACCGGCTGGCTTCCGAAGCTCAGGGTCGTGGGGACGAGCTGCACGAACGTCCCCACGCCGGTCAGGTTAAGGGTCTGGGGACTGTCGGGGGCATTATCTGTGAGGGTAAGGGTTCCATCGATAGTGCCGGAAGAGGCGGGAGTGAAAGTGACGCTGAGCATACAGGTTGCACCGGCTGCGACACTTGACCCGCAGTTACTGGTCAATCCGAAGCCGCTGCTCGCTGCCATGTTGGTGATCGTCAGAGGCCCGCTGCCGGCCGCCGTAACGGTTATGGTCTGGGCCGGGCTCTTGGTGCCGACGACCTGGTCCGAGAAGCTCAGGCTGGCCGGTCCGAGCCCGAGGCCAACGCCGGCGAGGGGAGAGATCTCGGTAAGGATGGCATTATAGTGTCCGCCGTCGGCGGTGTGGGCGGTCTGAAAGGCGTCGGCCGTGGCGGGGAAACTCGTGGACTGGGTACGGCCGGTCAGGAAAATATCGCCCGAGGTATTCAGAACTAAGTCGATGAAGGTATCGAAATTGTTGCCTCCCCAGTAAGTCGAGAAGACCAGCGCCGAACCTGAAGGGTTCAGCTCGGTGAGGAATGCGTCGTAGTTGCCTTTGTCGGACGCGTGAGCGGCCTGAATCGGGTTCGCGGTGGGAAAGTTGGTAGATGTGGTCCGCCCGACCACGTACGCGTTAGCGGCTGGGTCGATGCCGATCCCTTTGGAGAGGGTAATTCCGGTACCGCCAAAATAGGTGGAGTAAACGAGGTCAGAGGCCCCGCCGCCGACGGGATGGAACTTGGCGATGTAAGAGTCTTCGCAGCCGCCAGTGCCGACGTCACATGTGGTCTGGAAGGCGCCGGGTGTCGTCGGCAGGTCAGTGGACTGGGTGTCGCCTGTCATGTAGACATGACCGGAGGCGTCAAGTGCAATCGCCACGCCCTCGTCCACATTGCTGCCACCGAAAAAGGTCGAGTAAAGGAGATCCGCTGCGCCGCGGCCGTGCGGACTGATCTTGGCCAGAAACGCGTCACCGCTGCAAGCGTTGGCGCTGTTGAGCTTGCAAGCGGGCTGGAACGCTCCGGCCGTGGCCGGAAAGTTCGAGGAGTGGGTGGTTCCGGAAACGTAGATGTTACCCATGTTGTCGACCGCTACGTTCTGAGCAACATCGTTCGCATTCCCACCGAGGTAGGTGCTGTACAGCAGCGAAGCGCTTCCGCTTTTGGTGGTGTCAATAACGGTCACAAAGGCGTCGTCCAGCCCGGCCAGGGTCGTCTGGAACGCGCCTGGCGTCACAGGGAATTGCGTGTAATTGGTAGGGCCCACGATGACGGCTCGGCCTGAAGAGCTGACGGTCAGGAAGTCGCCATTGTGCTCGCTGGTTTGGCCGGGGTCGACTGGCGCGATGTAAGTCGAGTAGAGCAGGGCGGACCCGGTGGGGTTCAACTTCGCCACAAAACAGTCGTAGCCGGTACCGAAGAATGCTGTGTGGTAAGCGTTCGACGTGGTCGGGAAGTTGAGTGACGCCGTATAGCCGCCGAGGTATACGTTTTCAGAGGAGTCTAAGGCCACGTGCCAGCCTTCATCGTCGTTGTTGCCACCCAGGTAGGTTGAAAACACCAGGGAAGAGCCGTCGACGCTGAATTGAGTCACAAAGGCGTCATAGGCGCCTCCGCCGTAAGTGGTTTGGAAAGCACCTGACGTGACTGGGAAGTTGGTGGAAACCGTCGAACCCGAAACCGTAGCATTGCCGGAGGGGGTCAAAGCGATACCCGAACACTTGTCCAAGTCGTTACCGCCGAGGTAAGTGGAGTAGGTCAGGACAGGGTCAATCACCAAGGGCCGGCGGCGATCGTATGATCCGACCTCGAAGGAAACTTGGTGCTGGCCGGTCAGTTTGTAACTGCCTTCAACCGGGAGTCGCTGACTCTGGAGTGCGGAGCCCGGCGTCGCAAAAGGCTGGTAGACCACGGGCTTGTGGAAGCGGACCTCGCCGCCGCCGACTCCCACCGCCAGCTCACCGTTGGCTGCCAAGTGGAGGGGCGCCGCTCCGACGTCCAGCACGATCCTGCTGGGGTTGGCGCCCGGGGCTACCACAAAGTCGTATTCGAGTTCGCCCTGATTGCCGTAGTAGACGAGATCGACGCCGGGGTACACTTCCCGGTACTTCACCTTGGCGTAACTCGGAACCTGGGTACGCCACTTTGCCGGGTCATTGCCAATGAAGTAGTTGGTTCTTCCTGGTAATTCATCGGTCCCCGTCGCAGGGGCGTTGAGATTGGCGCCGGCAAGCTTCATTCGCAAAACGGCCGGAGTTCGGGATTCGGGATTCGGGGTTCGGGCGCCCGATTTAGGGCCTTGCTGACTTTCGAGGTTCGGCTCCCGAGTTTCGGACCTTTCTCCTGACTCCTGACTCCCGGCTCCTGGCTTCTTAAGCGCCAGCAGTGCCCCATTGCCTGTCAAAAACAGAGTATAGCCGGCGCCACGGGCCAGAAATTTCACCCGCACATCGGTCTGTCCTTGATTCGCCTCAAAACTCAGAGGAAGCTTCCCATAAGCCCTGGCCACTCGCGCCCGCGTTTCAGGACTCGGCTTGGCTTCGGTGCCGGCCACGGGGAGCGGTATCGGTTGCGGTTCGGCAGCGATAGCTTCGCAGCCAAATATCACCCCTAATAGGGTGAAGCCTGCTGACAACCTAAGGAAGCGAGCGGCGAGTTTTGGGCTCATAATCGAGAGTTCCCTTCTAAATCAGGATTGGTGCGCCATTTTTACCATTGTGACCACCGAAATGTCAACGCCGAATGCCATCAATGCCCACGTTGATAATGCCTTGACTTTTCGCTAGCCCGGCCTTGTGCCAGTATATCAACAGATTGTGGCCATCATGGCCCGCTGGTGGGAAGCCTCCACCTCGGTTAGAGCATTCCTCGGCTTGGCCCTGAGCATACCCCGGGATGATCACCGATAGTGTTGCCCTCCCACCAACCGGACTCCCGGTCCGAAAACCAGCGCCTCAGTCCCCGGCTCCCACGGTAAGTAGCCTACATACACCAGCTTGCAGTGCGCACAATGATTGACCATCGGTTGACCGCAATTCCTCTTGAGCAGGCTCCGCCCGTGTGCCACAACCTTTGGTAGGGCGCTGCTTCCCGCGGCTACCGGACCGCTTCTCAAAGGGCGCAACAACGTGATGGGACGCGTTAGATCACCCCGATTGTCCGAGCACCGATCGCCGCAGGGCCCCAGCATCGCCCCGGCCCGGAGGGGCCCCCCACCAAATCGAAAACGAACCCGAGAAAGCTTCTTAGAATCAACAAAAGTGCCGAAAAACGAACCTAGAACAAACCTAAACGAACCCGACTTTGCCGGCCTTCAAAATAAGTCGTTTAGAATCAGTGAGGCCCTTGTGATGCCGAAAAAACGAACCCGAAACGAACCCAAACGAACCTGAGACTGCGGAACTTGGGCTAAGTTATGGCTTTAGCTGTTGCCACGGCGAACGCACTCCTCGCCGTGGGCTTTTCTTCGGGGCCCGATCAGCGGACCACCTTGCCACTGGTGGATGAGTCGGGTACGCTTGAGCGCTACCGTGGCCGTCGACCATGAGCGATCGTGCTCCCAATCCGTCCGGACTTGATCTGCTGCGCGGACTCGTGCGCCACTATCCGTTCGTCCTGAAGAACTTCAAACATTACTTTCAGAATCTTTACCGGCGGGAAATACTACGCACCAATGTGGTGGCGCCCTATGCGGCCGTCTTCTACACCACTCACAAGTGCAATCTCGATTGCACCTACTGCACGCAGAAGGAGCCTGACGTCTTCAGCGACGAGCTGCCCACGCGCCGGACCATCGACCTGCTGCGCATCATCCGGCGCGACACCGACTCGATTCTGTTCACCGGCGGCGAGCCTCTGCTGCGGGCCGACATCCAGGAACTGGCCGCGGCGGCACGGCACGAACTCAAGTTTCGCTCCGTGCTGCTGGTCACCAACGGCACTCTGCTCCACAAGAGATTGCCTCTGCTCGATTCGCTGCATGGGCTCATCGTCAGCCTGGACTCCTTAACCGCCCGGGCCGCGAGCCCCGAGTCTAAGCCGGGGAACGTGCCCCGAGTGCTCGAAAACCTGCAACTGGCCAGGTCGCGCATGGCGAAGCCAAGCGATATCACCATCAGCTCGGTGATTGAGGAGTGGAACATCAGCGAGATCGAGCGCATTCTCGACTACTGCGGCGAGCAGGGTTTTGTCTTTTCCACCCAGAGCGCCTTGCACGAGAAGATGCCCAACCTGCGCCTGCGGCAGAATCCTCGCTATCAGGCGCTGGTGGAAAAGATCGTCGAGCGTCGCCGCTCCAAGGCACAGCCGATCAACGGCACGCCCAAGCTGCTGCGCACGGTGCTCGAGTTTGGCGACTTCCAGTGCTTCCCGACGATGTTCCCGCGCGTGTATCCGAACGGCGACGTCTTTTATCCTTGTGAGCCGCTCAAGAAGATCG
This sequence comes from Terriglobia bacterium, assembly GCA_036521995.1. Classification (GTDB taxonomy): domain Bacteria; phylum Acidobacteriota; class Terriglobia; order UBA7540; family UBA7540; genus Gp13-AA77. The sequence goes on from DATDGR010000217.1 coordinate 29,041, forward strand.
GCGGCAACCTGTTGCTCGAGGGCTCGTTCCGGAAAGTCTTTGCGCGCGGACGCAAGCTTTACGGTGACATTCCTGAGTGCAAGGCGATCTGTCACCTCTTCGGCAACGTGCTTTCGTCTTATTATGTGAAGGACTTCTGGGGTCTGGCCGGAGATACGATTCGCTGAAGGCGCTTTGAATTGGCACGCCGGCCCCCAGCTCCGGTCCCGGTTCATGGGAGCACCGGCAATGCCTTTTTCCAGACGCTCCGAATCGTCTCCTCGGCCACGCGGGCCAGGTGCTCGGCAAAAAAGCCCTCGTAGCGGAAGCAGGCTTCCAGCGGCTCACTCGATTCCCAGGCGATCTCGAGGTCCCAGGCCGCCGGGGGATGGCTGCGGTCGTTCGCGGATGAGGTGGCGGATAGACGGTCCGAGCCGGCTGGATGGGCTGAGAGATGCCGCACGCCGGCCAGCGGAATCTCCGCCACCTGCTGGCGCTTGCTGGTTAGAACCAGCAGGCGCGCGAGGCTTACGAAAACACTCACTTCAGCAACGCTCTTGGTGCCGTTCGGTGGCAGAAAGCATCCGCCGTTCACCACCACCAGAGCCCCGAGTTTGCGAGCCAACTGGTCGAGGGACTGTTTTTCGGGACGAGCCTTCACCAACGCTGCAAAAGCCATCAGGGCGATCCCGAACAGAAGTGACTTGATCCCCGCGGTCTGCCCAGCAGCCCCGTCCGCCAGCCGGGTCGCAGCGCCTGCCCGAACAAAGCGCCACACGAGCGCCCCTCCTGTGCCCGCCCCGAGACAACGCACGACGGTCCAAGCCCAGACTCTGCGGCGCAGCCGCCTGATTCGGGGGATCAGAAGAATGGCGCTGAAAAGAACGGCCATCGCAGCTCGCTTCGCCCGGGCCGCCATGGGCTGGCGAGAGGAAGGTTCATCGGTCCTCCGGTCAGACTTCGATTCCGGCATAGTCTTGAGCTTTACCTTCTTGCCGACGAGCAGCGATATCGATTCTGTTGCAGACGCCTGCCCGTTCAGTTGAGCCCAAGGCGTTTCAGCAAGCTGGGCCACCGCGGATCGGAGCGCAGATTGTCGAAGCCTGGGTCGACCTTGGCATACGCCAGCGCATCACAGCGTTCGTCCAAGGCCTTGGCGAGCCAATGAAACGCCTGGTCGCGGTCACCAAGACCCGTGTAGATGGCGGCAATCGTGGCCGGGGAGACGTACCTCTGCCGCGACAGTTTTTCCAATTCGTCAATCACTTTCAGGGCCTCGTCCCTCTTGCCCGCCAAGGCATACGTTTGCCCGAGGAGCGCCTGGTAGACCACGGCTCCGCCCGAGAGCGCAAGCCCCTTCTGAAACTCCGCGATGGCCTCGGGATACCTCCCCTGATGCTGGTAAGCCTCGCCCAGCCGGCGGTGCGCCAAGGCAAAGTTTGGATCCATCTCCAGCGTCTTGCGGCACTGCTCGATGGCGCCGTCGTACTGGCGAGCCATCAGGTAGGCCCAGGCCAGGTGTTCATTCAAAGACAGGTCGACCGGGTTGATCTCAAGGGCGCGCTTCGAGACCGCGATGGATTCATCGTGACGGCCCATGGCCGTAAGAAAATGGGAATACCAATGGAGAGCCGTGGTGTCCGAGGGATTCAGGTCCAGGGCGCGGCGGAACTCGCGCTCGGACCCGGGCCATTCCCATTCGTAGATCAGCTTGCAGTAGGCGAGCGATGTATGCGGCTGGGCCAGGGTGTCATCCAGAGCCAGAGCTTGTTCCGCAGCCGCCTGGGCCTTCGGCATCGCCTCCCGGGGCCGCAGCTCGCTGTAACCGGACGACCCCTGCAAGAGGTAGGAGTCCGCCAGGCCGGCGTAAGCCAGGGCATACTGCGGATCCGCCTGGAGGGCTTGCCGGAAGTAGCCGATGCTCTCATCCACGGCGGCCGGCGTTCGTTTATCCCAGAAATAACGCCCTTTCAAATAAAGCTGATAGGCGTCGCTGTTTTCCGTGTAGCGCTTGCTGAGGCGTTGCTGCTCTTCGCCGCTCAGCTCCAGGGAGAGCGCCTTGGCGACCTGCTGCGAGATCGAATCCTCCACCGCAAACATGTCGGTGAATTTTTCATCGAACGTCTCCGACCAGAGCTGGGCGCCGTCCGACACCCTCACCAGCCTCACCGTCACGCGGATTCTGTCTCCGGATCTCTGAACGCTGCCATCCAACACAGAATCCACTTTGAGTTGACGGCCGGCGGCCACGGGATCCACACCGCCGCCATACAGGCGGACGGAACCGGCGGGCCGGACCATGATCTGGCGAAGGCCGCCGAGCCGGGTGATCAGCGCGTCCGGCAAACCGAGCCCCAGATACTCGTCAGGCGAAGAGCTCAGCGACTCGAATGGCAGCACTGCGATGGAGCGTGTTCCCGCTCTTACCGGGGCGGGCTTAGGCCGCCGCTTCAACCAGAGGATTCCAAAGGCGATGACCAACGCCAGGACCGCACCAGCGGCGAGAACAATTCGAACACGCCGGCTCCGGGCGCTGCCGGCCTTGGTGCCCCGCTCGGCTGGGTCGAATCCGGCAACCCGAGCGGCCCGCCCTTCAGACTCCTCCGCTGCCGCGTGCGCTTCCGGAAGAACCGATTGCCGGCCAGCGGACTCGGCTTCCGCCTCGGACTCCCTTACGGCGGCGTTAAAACGGTACCCGAGGCGAGGAACCGTCTCGATATACTCCCGCCCGTCCTCCGCCAGACCGAGCGCCTTCCTCAGGGCCGAGATGTTCACGGTCAGATTGGCCTCTTCCTCAAAGCTATCCGGCCAAACCTTCTTCATCAAATCATCGTTCCGCACCAGCCGGCCGCTCTGCTCCACCAGAATCACGAGGATGTGGAAGGCTTTGGGCGCCAAGGGGATGGGCTTATGGCCACTCCGAAGCACGTGCTCCCAGGGGTGCAGACGGAAGGGACCAAACTCGTAGAAGTTACGTCTCTGTGTCGGCGTGCTTTTCATTGGCCATCAGCTCTAAGCGATCAGCTTCCTTTGAACCCGAATCGCCCGCATCACGCCTTGTCAACCACCGATCATGATACTCCAGTCAACCCGCGATGGGCGGGCTGGCGCGAGGTAGGACGCCCCTTCGAGGCTCAAAATGCCTTGACATCATCCTGGCCCGATCGTATACTGTGAGGTTACTAATCCTATGCTACAGATCTCTGCGAGAGGTGCCTCATGCCCCTGCGCCGATCCCCCTGTCTCAGCGCGGAATCCCTCGCCGACCGCCGCGTCAACGCTCTCCAGTCCACCGGACCCCGCACTCCACGCGGCAAGGCCCGCGTCTCTTTCAACGCCCTGAAGAACGGACGATATGCTACCCGGTCCGCCCGGCTGCGGGAGAGGCTGATCCGGGCCGGTTACGAGCGCCAGGAAGAGCTGTACGGACGCATCCGGTCCAAGATCGCCCAGACCTTCGGGACCCCGGATCGCACCGGGCGGGAGGACGCCGATCGGCTGGCCAACGTGGTCTGGTGCCGCGCCACCCGGTCCCAGGCTTCGCCAGCCCAGGCCTGCGGCCCCCACAACGCCGGCTTCCAGGCAGGTTGGCCCGTCGATTTCCCAGATTTTCCGGCCACCGAGGCCCCCCAGCTTCCCGAGGCGGGTCAAGAGGTCTCAATGGGAACAAAGCTGGAATCCTCAACAATCCAAAGGGACTCTCTCTGGCGAGTACCTTCCGGTCAACGAGAATCTGCCGGCCCGGCGGAGGGACCGGCGGAGGGAAAAGTCGCCCAGAGGTCTCCGGACGGTCAACTCAACGGCTGCCCCCATTGGCCGGACTGGCCGAAGCGCCTGCGACGCCCCAGGCGCCTTGGACGCCCCGCGAGTCCCGGAGCCGCTAGCGCTTGATAGACCGCGCCGACTGTTTGTATGATACTTTGCGCACACAGGACCGTCCGCGCCTGACTCGTCAAGGAGGACACCACCATGGATCTCGTTGTCGGATCGACGGGCCTTTTGGGTTTCGAAATCTGTTGCAGGCTTACATCGGCAGGTAAGCCTCTCAAGGCCTTGGTTAGATCCACCAGCGACGCCGGCAAATTGGAAACCCTGAAGGGCGCGGGCGCCAGGCTGGTGTACGGGGACTTAAGAGAGCGGCCCACGCTGGACGCCTGCTGCCAGGGCGTGACCACGGTGATCTCGACCGCGTCCTCCACGTTCTCGCACCAGCCCGGTGATTCCATTGCGACGGTTGACCATCAGGGCCAGCTTAACCTGATCGAAGCGGCGAAAGCGGCCGGGGTGCGGCACTTCGTTTTTGTCTCCTTTCCTCCGGCGCCTGGGGATTTCGCGCTTCAGCGGGCGAAGCGGGCGGTGGAGGGGAGGCTGAAAGCGAGCGGTCTAGCCTACACGGTCCTTCAGCCCACGTTCTTCACAGAAATCTGGCTGAGCCCCGCCGTGGGCTTTGATTTCGCCAACGCACGCGCCCGAGTATACGGATCAGGAAACAACAAGACGAGCTGGATCTCCTACCTCGACGTCGCCGCCTTCGCCGCGGCCTCCATCGAGAATCCCGCCGCGCGGAACGCCGTGGTTGAGCTGGGGGGTCCGGAAGCACTGAGTCCGCTGGAGGTGGTCAAGATCTTCGAAGAACTGGGGGGACGACAGTTCGCCGTGGAGCACGTCCCGGAGGCGGCGCTGCGCGCTCAGAAAGCCGGCGCGACCGAGGCCCTGGAAGAGGCCTATGCCGCCTTGATGCTCTACTACGCCCAGGGTGACGTGATCGACATGAAGGAGGCGAATCGAATCTTCCCTTCCCTGGCCGGGCGGCAGGCCAGCGTCCAAGATTGCGCGAGGCGCGCGCTCGGCCATTCTCCTGAGGCCGAGGCCGCACGTGCCTGAAACCTGTTATATCGCCTGCCTTCTCGCGCGACCTTCACACCGAGGGCGTGCTTCAACCAAGCTCTTCGACCGCCCTCCCTGTCACTGCACCTCCGCCGCCCCTAACCTTTCACAGCCGGACAGAGGAGAACAGCATGGACATGGATTTCAGCGGAAAAGTTGCCGTGGTCACGGGTGGCGCCTCGGGGATCGGCCAAGCCTGCGCTCAGGAATTCGCGGCTCGGCGAGCGGCGGTGGCGGTCGTGGATCGTGACGCCACGCTCGGTGAGCAAACCGTGGCCGCCATCAAGGGTAAGGGAATGCCGGCCGCCTACTTCAACGCGGACGTCACGAACGCCGTACAGGTGGACCGCGTGATGGCCGATATTGTCTCAACCTTGGGTGGCATCGACGTGCTGGTGAACAACGCCGGCATCCAGCGTTACGGCACCGTGGTCACTCTCTCCGAGCAGGAGTGGGATGAAGTCATCGACGCGAATCTCAAGAGCGCTTTCCTGGTTTGCAAGTACGCGATTCCGGCCATCATCCAGCGAGGCGGCGGCGCCATCGTTGTGACGGGTTCGGTGCAATCGGTGGCGGCGCAGCGCAACTCCGCCCACTATGTGGTCAGCAAACACGGGCTGCTGGGACTCGCGCGGAGCATCGCTTTGGACTTTGGAAAACAGAATATCCGTGCGAACTGCGTGTTGCCCGGGGCCATCGATACGCCGATGCTGCGCTGGGCAGCCGGCCTCGATAGCCATCCCGATCGAGTGATCGAGGCCTGTGACCGGCTGCACGTTCGCGGAAGAATGGGCCAGCCGCAGGAGGTGGCGCGCGTGATCGTTTTTCTGGCCAGTGATCTCGCCTCCTTCGTGACCGGGGCCGCCATCCCCGTCGACGGCGGACTCATGGTACCGGTGGGCGGCATGGCCTTCCAGGAATCCGGCACCGGCGCGACCAAGGCCTAGCGAAACTCAACCCGGCTGCTTTGGACAAATCGCCCTTCGGCGGGGTCGGCTCTAAGTCAAACCGGCGCCGTGCCGGGAGGTCTCACATAACACCGTACTTCTCGAAAGCGGCCACCGCGCTGCTGCCCCCTTCAAGCGCTTTCTTAACCAGGCGTTCTCCGCGAACCTTCTCCAGCGCCTTCGTGAAGACCTCAAGGCTGGCCTCGGCAGGTACAACACAAACACCGTCGATGTCGCCCAGAACGAGGTCGCCCGGCCGCACACGCACACTCCCGATCTCAACCGCGATGCGAAAATCAATCACCTTGTAGCGAGGCGCCGAGTCCTGGCCATAGGAGCCCCAGGCGAAAGTCGGAAAGTTCATGTCGAGGATCGCCCGGGTGTCGCGGACGTATCCGTTCAAGACCGCGCCACTGCTACCCAGTTTTCGGGCCCGTGTGCTCATGAGCTCTCCCCAAAGGGCGCTTCGAGGCGACGACCCGGTGCTGACGTAGACCTCGTTGGGGCGCAGGTCATCCAAAGCTTCGAGCATCAGCCCGAACGGCTTTTCCATGAGCCGGTTCGCGGTTCCGGCGGCTCTTTCCTCAAAGGCATCGGCGGCCAGCGCCGGCATGGCGCGGCCCATCAAAATCATCTCCGGCCGCAAGGGCCGAATCTGCGGCGGCAGGAACTGATGCAGCAGGTCCAGCTTGTCCATGACGTCGCCCACCACGCAGGTGAACAGCTCCCGCTTGGCCAGGGTGAACAACTCCTCGTCAGTATTCCAGAGTTTCATTCGGAATCTGCGTCGAGAATAGCCGGGAGCAACGCCCTCTCCCCCTCTTAGCTGCGCTCAGAGCGACTTTTCTCTCTCCAGCGCAACGGGCGACTGATCACCTTAATCTCAATTTCACCAGGACCTCGGCATGGCCGCCCTGCCCAGTTGACACTCTACTGGCTTATCACAAAATTGGGCTGGCGTGAAGAAAGGTGAGGCCGATCCTCTGGGAATTTAGTGGCAGCAGCGGACGTCGATCGGGTTGTTCTCTTGTCAGCGACCCGTGGGACCTTTGGGATCTGAGGAGCCTGGCTGCCCGGCCAGCGTGGCCACGATGCGCAAGGTGGCGATCTGGTGCGGCTTCAGCCCGATCGTCACCGAGTGGCCTGAAGGGCTGAGCGGCTCCAGGTTCCCTTCGGCCGCATTGGCCATCCAGGCGCGTCCAACATTGAACATGGGAAATGTCAGAGTTGCGGTGGCGGAGCTGCCACCGGTCTCGAGCAAGCGCACGATGGTTCCGTTGCCATCATCGGCAGCCTTCCAATTCACCACCACCACGTTGGGCGCATCGACTTCCAGGAAGCTGCGAGGACTTGGCGGCAAGGGCCGCGCGGGATCGTCGAACTTGTCGTTGGAGACCAGTTCGCCCACTTCAAGCGGAGTCATAGCGGCCCTGCCGAACCGGGCGAGTTCGGCAGACGACAGATCGCTGCCGCTGGTCAAGGCGTACCGGAACGTGTAGTCACCGCTCTGCACACGGCGGAAATTGGTATGCCAGTAGTTGTTCATAACGTAGGAAAACACGGTGCCGCTCCGAGGCTGAAACTCTTCCGGCCAGGTACCTCGGACAATGTCGCCCAAGGTGATCAAAGGTGAGTCGATCGGCACGAGCCCGACGCTGAGGCCCGCCGACGCCACTCGAACCCAGTGCTGAACCGTGAACCAGGCAACGTTCGCGCCTTTCAGCAGGTCGTGCGCCGGGTCGACCCAGCCGTTCTGGATCTCGTAGGTAAACTCCCGATGTTCGCCCGCCACCGGAAAGGCGAAATAGACCGCTTCCTTGTTGTCCGACGGATCTTTGTGGACACGGTTCACCAACTCAATCTTCTTCTCCTGGTCGAAAAGGATCACATCTGTATCGATCGAGGACGCGTGCGGACCGCTTGTCTCATAGGTCAGCACCTGCCCATAAGAGGTGCGGCGCAGGCTGGTGACACGGCCACCGCTCGACGCGCCCACGGTGAGTTTCGCCAAGGGCAGCGACTTGCGCATGTAGACAATCTGGGTGCCGCCGTCGCCGCCTGTTACGTAAAGGTACTGGTTGAAACGGTAGGGGGACGAGACATCCACCAGCTCACGGTTGATTTGCTTGTCCAAGACGCTCTTGATGGCGCCCGCTTGCGGATCGACTTCGATACGGTAGTAGGTGTTTTCCAGAACGTCTGCGGTGGGCAAGGAGGCTTCGCCCGGCTCCGGCGAGGAATGCTCGTGCGGCTCTACCACCTGGTAGCAGCGGTAGCCGAGCGACGGCACATCGTGAGCCAAAAAACGAACGTGATTGTAGCCCGGGTGTTTCGTGAGCACTTCGAGGGCTACGGGCGTTTTGTCAGGGTACTCCACGACCGAGTCGCCGGCATCGAGATCGGTCGCCACCAGGCCGCTGCGCTTCCAGCTCAAAGGGTTGAAGACGACGAAGGCCGTGGCGGGCACGTGAATCTGATCTGCGAGCTGGCTCAGGGACTGATCGAGGATGGCGTTCACGCGCAGGCGGCCGTCAACCGCAAACTGGTCCTTGACCTCAAACTGGCGCACCGTCTCCTCGCTTTGGGGCCGCGAGTACCCTCCCCAAGACGTGAAGGTGTGCTCGGCATACAGCACGAGGTCATTCCACATGGTGCGAATCGCGTCAGCGGGGCCGGAGACGTTCGGCTCGAAATAGGTGGCGATGGTAGACAGCTTTTCGGCCGAAGGCGCGCGCTGCTGGCTGGAGCGGTCGATGGTGAGGTAGTGCGCGTCGGTGCCGTAGCCATCCTCCCAGTAAGGGCCGCCGTCACCCTGCACGGTCTCAAGTTCCGGTCCGTAGTGCTGGTCGATGTAGCGCATGAAATCGGGAAAAGTGGCCAGCTTGATGTGGGGGTAGGCGTACAGGCTGTTCCATTTCTCAACGAACTCCCGCTCGCCCGGCACCAGGTAGGTGTTCTCAAACTGGCTGCCATACATCAGCACCGTGTCCGGCTTATAGGAAGGCGCCTCATATTGCTGGAAAAACGTGGGCAGAGCCTGGCGGCAGTTCGCCTCCTCGGCGGGTATTCCGCACACGAACCAGAGCTGGGAATACTGGCGCGAGTAAGACATCAGCACCTTCTGGCCATCGGGACCTTGCCACCAGAAGGGTGCCTTTGTATTCCAGCGCCCGTAGAGGAGGATCGGACCCCGGTCGCTGTTGGCTGCCGCCGAAAAGTACTTGACCCCGAGCGCGGCCAGCACCGAGGCGTAGGACCAGGTGTAGCTGGGGACATCCGTGATGTTGGCGTAGTCAAACGGGACGCCGTCCTGCTGGTGGAGCTGACGTGAGTAGTCCGTGGACCGGATCAGCTCTTCCAGCGTCGGGTAGCCCGTCATGAGATTTGCGAGCTGCACCGGCACCGCAATTTTGGCGTCGTGAATGAGCTTCAGCAGCCGTTCACGAGCCGGCCGGTTTCGGGACGCCATGTACTGGCCGACGATCCACGAGCCGTCCAGATTGAAGCGCATGTCAGGATGGGCGTCGATCTCATCCACCAGCCTGTCAACGTTCCGGTTGTGGATTTCCGCGATTTTGGCCTGGTAATCGGTGAAGCCGATATCGAGATGGGCGTGAGGCGCGAGGAAGATCGTCCATTTGCGCTGAGGCGTGAAATTGAGCCTCGATTTGAAAACCCGGCCGTCAAGCTGGACGCTCGCTGCCACTTCGCTTGGGCCGCTCATTTCGGGAACGGCGACCTCAAGACGCTCCTCGCCGAAATCGTGCCCTTGGGTAATGTCTGCTTTCAAGCTTTGACCGGCGACACTCAGGGTCACTTCACCGGTGTGAACGGGCTCAGAGTGCGTGACTGTAACCTCCGCCAGCTCGGAAAGAGCGCCGTTACGATTCACATAAAAGATCGCCGGGTCGATCCTGACCTCAGTCGAGCGCGACGGCTTGGCATCGGGGTCTGCCACCAGCCGCAAGGCGTCATAGAGGAGCCATGAGTCTCCCGGACCGTCCTTGGGGTCGTCCACCGCCGTCAGCGCCAGCTTGTTCTCGCCGGCTTCAAGCGCTCGTGTGGGGAGCGTCATCTCGATCTGGCTGCCCCCGTAAATGGGCGAGTCCACTCCGCCGTCGCCGGCGTAGTAGCTGACCTCACGATGGAAATGAAAGATTCCCGACTTTCCGTTGATCTCGACCTGAAGGCTGGGAGCTCGTGGCCGGTTCAGCACCACCGAGACGATCAGCCGGTAGGCTCCTTTGGGCGGGCCCCCAAGGTTGAACAGAATGGTGTAAGGATGAGGTCGCGCTCCGGCGTCCGGGTTGGCGGAGCCGGGCTGCTCCGCGGGCCAATCTTTGGAGGCGTCACTCTGTCCCACCGTGAAAACGGGATTGTAATGGGGGTCCGAAAAGCTACCATGAGCGTGAAACTCCTCTGACGATTGATCAAAACGTCCGATCTCCCACACGGTCTGTTCGGCCGCGAGTAACGGCTTAGCTGAAATCGACGCTGTGATGATCCCTCCGGCGGCGAGAAGCGTGGTAAGCCAGTTTTTCATGATTGGACCTCCGGTAAGATACTCCTTGTGTGATTGACTTCTCTTCGAGCCGGCTTGAACAACCCGACGCGACCCCGATCATCCGCGAGCGATCAGAATAAACAGGAACTCGCTTACAACGCCAGACCTGGAAACTGCTTTCATCTGATTTCTTGGACATCGCCCCATCGGTCCCCTTTATCCTTCCGCTCTTGTGGATCGATGCTAAACCCGTTTAGTGTTGTCTTGGGGGCTCCCAACTGCCGTGATCCGAGCCAACAATCTGGTCAAGACCTTCGGTGAGTTCATTGCCGTCAACGGCATCACCTTTGAGGTGCGCAAGGGCGAAATCTTCGCCTTCTTGGGCCCAAATGGAGCCGGAAAGACGACCACGATCAAGATGCTCACCACCCTGCTGCGGCCCAGCAGCGGCACGATTGAGCTTGATGGACTCGACCCTCAGTGCAGGAAGAACGAAGCCCGGCGGCGGTTCGGGATCGTCTTTCAGGACCCGAGCCTGGAATCGGAGATGACCGCTTATGAGAACATGGAGATCCACGGCGTTCTATACCATGTACCGCGTAAGCTCCGGATCGAGCGCACCGAGCAATTGCTCAAACTCTTCGAGCTCTGGGAGCGCCGCAACGAGCCGGTGAAGCGATTCTCCGGAGGGATGAAGAGACGGCTGGAGATTGCACGCGGCTTCCTGCACACTCCAAAGATTCTCTTCCTGGACGAACCTACCCTGGGACTCGATCCGCAGAGCCGCAATCAATTGTGGACTCACGTCAAACGGCTGAACGAAACCGAGAACGTGACCGTCTTTCTGACCACGCACTACATGGATGAGGCCGATCGGGTGGCCCACCGCATCGCCGTGATCGATCACGGCAAGATCGTGGCCCAAGGGACTCCGGCGGAACTGAAGGAACAGACGAAGAGCGATTCGCTGGAGCAGGCCTTCCTGGTGCTAACGGGCTCTTCGATTCGCGACGAGTCCGCGAGTTCCACGGACGCGATGCGGAACTTTGTCAAACTGTGGAGGCGATGAGCGATGGGCGCAATCTACATTCTGTGGCTTCGCGAGTTGAGGCGCTACGTTCGCTCCCGGGCGCAGGTGGTGGCGTCGCTCGGGCAACCCTTGCTCTATCTGCTGGCCCTGGGATTCGGTTTGGGACCGGTCTTTCGAAAATCGGGGAACGGAAGCTATCTTCAGTTCATCGCCCCCGGGGTGATCGGTATGACCGTCCTTTTCACGTCGATTTTCTCCGGGATCGGCCTGCTTTGGGACCGTCAGTTTGGTTTTCTGAAAGAGACGCTGGTGGCTCCGGTGCCGCGGATCAGTATCGTCATCGGCAAGACCCTGGGCGGCGTCACCGTGGCCTTGATCCAGGGCACGCTGGTGGTGGTGGTCTGCCTCGTCGTCGGCTTCCGGCCCATCAGTCTGGCTGCGGTGCCGCAAGCTTTTCTTTACATGGCGCTGATCGCCCTGGTCTTTGGCGGCCTGGGAACGGCCATCGGCTCGCGGTTGCAGGACATGCAGGGCTTCCAGCTCATCATGAACTTCCTGGTGTTGCCCATTTTCTTTCTCTCCGGAGCCCTCTTTCCGCTGGAGCACTTGCCCCGGGTCCTGGGAGCGATCACCAGCGCCGATCCGCTCTCCTATGGCATCGACGGGCTGCGCGGCACGCTGATCGGCCTGTCGCACTTTGGGCTCCTCGTTGACCTCGCGGTTCTCGGTGCGGTGGCCGTCGTGTTCCTCGGCATCGGAAGCTATCTGTTCTCCAAGATCGAGGTCTAAGCGTGCCTTGCCGACGCAGCGCTCGCGCCCGACGTGCCGGCGGATTAGCTTGGGGCGCCATCAGAGGATCGGCATGGGAGGAGCCAGGTAGCGCAAAGTCTCGCTTTCCAGAGACTCTGCGGCTCCTCTGATCGGCAGCATAATCGCTTTCGTGTCGCGCCTACGCCGCCTGGTGTTGTCGGACCGCTACTTTTTCATAGCCTGCCGGGTGCAGTCGCCTCGCCGGTTGCTCGCGGAAACGGAGTTCGAATGCCATGCACGCGTGGTCGCGGAGCGCCGAGCGCCCGGGGAATGGTCGAACCAGTGGCTTACCTCAGTGACAGTTATCATGAGTACGCTGGCGTGACCGGGGCGGACCAGGAGAAACGGTGCGGCCTGGTCATCGATCGAGTGCGGTTGCCCGCGGACGAGAACGCGAGGATTTGAGAAGCCGCAGACCGAGGAGCGCGGTCTGATTAGATAACGGCGTCGGCTCCGGATCGCCGGTAGACTTGGGGTTGTCCACGACCAAGGCTGGCCGGGAAAGGAGCCGACCATGAATATTATCGGATGTGATGTGCATACGCGCTACCAGGTGGTGGCGTGGGT